>NZ_JBIICH010000021.1:0-21164 GCF_044239005.1 Sphingorhabdus sp.
CCCCGGTTTCGGGCAAGGTGAAATGCCACCAATGCCCTTCTGCTTTGGTTTCAGGGGGCAGCGCCGATCGCCATGGCCCGTCCAACGTTTCGGTTTCCAGATGCACCTGCGGCCGCAAGCGGTCACGTGCTTCGGATACAAGCCCGTCGAAACTGATTTTGCCCTTGGCGATAATGGCGATGCGTTCGCACAAACGTTCGGCATGCGCGATGACATGGGTGGAGAAAATCACCGTCACACCCTTGGCGGCTTGCGCGTGGATCATCTTTTCAAGCTTGGCTTGATTGAGCGCATCCAGCCCCGAAAAAGGTTCATCGAGTACGATCAGCTTTGGGTCGTGGACGATTGTCCCCATCAGCTGCACCGTCTGGGCCATCCCTTTGGAAAGCTGCCTAATCTGCCGGTCCGCAGCATATCCAAGGCCAGCTTCTTCGAGCAAGGCCCGCCCTTTTTCCGCGCCCTCTTTTAACGATAGCCCGCGCAGCGCGCCCATGAACGCAATCGTATCGACCGCGCGCATTGATTGATACAGACCGCGTTCTTCGGGCAAATATCCGACATTGCGGGACTGCGTTATCGGGCGGTCCGAACCCAGCAGGTTGCGGGTTCCGGCATCAGGATCAATGATGCCAAGCAAAGTGCGCAACATGGTCGTCTTGCCAGCGCCATTTGGGCCCAAAATGCCAAAAATACTGCCCTCCGGAATTTTGAGGTCGACCCCGTCGACAGCACGAAAGCCATCGAATTGCTTTACGAGTCCCTTTGCCTCTATTGCGTACATATGAAATTGCCCCGGAGAGATGGTCGGTGCTGAATAAGGTTGGCGCGTGAAAAGAAACAACACAAATATAGTTAACGAATTGCAGACCAAGGCGCAGAGTGAGGGCTTTGTCGCCTTTGGTATTGCGCCGGGTCACCTCGCGCCGCGCGCGGGGTTGCGACTGCGCCAATGGATTGATGAAGGCCGCCATGGCGACATGTTGTGGATGGAAAGCCGCGTCGATGAGCGTGCCAATCCCGATATTTTATGGCCCGAAGTAAAATCAGTGATCATGCTGGGGATGAGCTATGCACCGCCACATGATCCAATGGCGCTTGCGGGCGATGACACAAAGGCGCGCATATCGGTCTATGCGCAAGGGCGCGACTATCATGATGTCGTTAAAGGCGCGCTCAAGCGGCTCGCCAGCTGGCTGGCCCATTCTGCAGAGGTCGGCGTCAAAGTGTTCGTTGATACCGCGCCGGTTATGGAAAAGGCGCTGGCTGAGGTGGCGGGACTTGGCTGGCAAGGCAAGCACAGCAACATCGTCAGCAAAGAACATGGCAGCTGGCTTTTCCTTGGTGCGATTTATACGACGGCAGAGCTCGCGCCATCGGTTCCCGCGGCCGACACATGCGGCTCGTGCCGGGCATGCCAAGACATCTGCCCAACCAATGCCTTCCCCGCGCCATATCAGCTCGATGCGCGCCGATGCATCTCCTATCTCACCATTGAGCATAAGGGCCCCATCGACCGCGAACTGCGTTCATTGATGGGTAATCACATTTACGGCTGCGACGATTGCCTGGCGGTTTGCCCGTGGAACAAATTTGCCGAGACCGCTGCAGCACATAAGGCATTTTTGCCCCGCGAAGCGCTGGTCGCGCCGCGCATTGCGGACCTTTTGGCTTTGGATGATGCGCAGTTTCGTGCGCTGTTTTCCGGATCGCCCGTCAAGCGCATTGGCCGCGACCGCTTTGTGCGCAATGTGTTGATTGCGGCTGGCAATGGCCGTGACCTCGGCGTGCTACCCGTGGTCGAGATGCTCATGGCTGACACCTCACCCGTCGTCCGTGGTGCCGCGATCTGGGCGATGTCGCGGCTGTCGCCCGAGATATTTGCGCGTGAAAAAAAGGTGCGCTTTGCCGACGAACTGGACCCATCGGTTTGTGCCGAATGGATGCTGAGTTAGGGTCAGGACCTAGTCAGCGGCGTTGCAAGGCATCAATGCAGGATGCGCGATCCACCGCAGCACCATCACTGCGTCGCGCGTCGACATAAGTGACGATTTCGGTCCGGCCCTTGCCCTCTGGATAGAGAAACACATCAAGGACGCAGGCTTTCCCGACAAATTGCAGCTTGCGGCCATGAACCTCAACCACATCAAGCCGTGGTTCGCCAAAAAGCCGTTTCAACGTGGCGACATCCTTGCCCATGGCCGCCTCTAGGCCCCTTGGTCCCATGGCCGGGCGAACGGGAATGGGCGGCGCAGTGCGTTGTACGGGCGCTGGCTGGCGGGTTTGCGCGTGTGCAAGAGGCGCAGATACAAAGCCTGCCAAAATCAACGCGATCGCGCTTGCGTTTATGGCGTGTTTCATATCGCTCTGTTTCCTGAATGGACCAGGTGCGCAGCCATCGCGGTAGCAAGCACGGGCACCAGCAGGTTGAAAAGCGGGATCAGCATGCCAACGGTGCCAATGAAACCAAGCAAGAGGCGCGGTAGTTTCTGGATGCTGCCTTGAGATGCGCCATGGCGGGCAATCAGCATGTCTTCCAAATCCTTGCCCAAAAGGAGCGCATTGAGAAACATGAAAGCGATAGCCGTGCCAACGCCCGTCACCAGCAAAACAATATACAGCGGCAAGGCGAGGAGATTGTAACCTACCACCCGCGCGATTGATCGCACCGCCATATGCACGCCAGCGCCGAAGCCCGGACGCTTTCCAAACGCAGCTTTCTGGGGATAATATCGATCTTCGACCGCATCGATAATATCGTCGGCAAAGATCCATGTGATTGCGACCGCGACCACCCGGAAAAGCAGAAACGCCGAAATCGGGACGATGGCCAGCGACAGGAAGGTCGACAGATATGCGCCGTTTTGAATGTTGAGCCACGCAAAAAGCCAATCGAACGCGAACCACATGCCGACGCCCAATAAAATGAAGCTGGCAAGGGTGCACAACACCACTTTGATGAGCAGCATTGCCACGCGCCTGTCCGAAAGGCTTTGGAACGAAAGCTGGAGCGCTTGTAACATGTCGCGCTTCTAAAGCGCTTGCCCGAAATGTCCAACCCCAGTAGGGCGCGGCGAGCTTAATTATAGGAAAATTCATGACTGAAAGCCGCTTCGACGTCCTCGCCATTGGCAACGCAATTGTTGATATCATTGCCAACACCGACGATGCTTTTATCGACAGCGAAGGCCTGACCAAAGGCAGCATGCAGCTGATTGATGAGGAACGTGCGCAGACATTATATGCGCACATGGGTCCTGCCCGTGAAATCAGCGGTGGTTCTGCCGCAAATACCTTGGCCGGCCTTGCACGGCTTGGACATAAAACGGCATTTATCGGGCAAGTTGCAAATGATCAGCTTGGCCAAGTGTTCGCACATGACATTCGTGCGGGCGGTATCCATTTCGATATTCCTGCACGTGATGGCGCACCTTCGACCGCACGTTGCTACATTCTCGTCACACCCGATGCGCAGCGGACGATGAACACCTTTTTGGGCGCATCGCAATATCTGCCTGCGACACTCATCGACAAGTCGCTGATTGAAAGCGCGGCCATATTGTATTTGGAAGGCTATTTGTGGGATCCTGAGGAGCCACGTGCCGCGATGCGTACCGCCATCGATGTCGCGCGTGCCGCGGGTCGCAAGGTTGCGCTGACATTGTCCGACGCATTCGTCATTTCGCGCCACGGACCAGACTTTTTGGCCGAAATGGACGCCGGTCGCATCGACATATTGTTTTCGAATGAAGTCGAAATTTGTGCGCTCAACAACAGCGATGATTTCGAAGCATCGGTCGCGGCCATCGCGGCGAAGGTTCCATTGTTGGTCTGCACGCGCGGCGAACATGGCGCAATCGCCATCGAAAACGGCGTGCGTACCGAGGTCGGCGCAGAACCTGTCGCCCAATTGGTCGACACAACAGGCGCAGGTGACTTGTTCGCATCAGGTGTGTTTGCAGGGATAGCGCAGGGCCGCCCGATGGCTGAATGCCTTGTCATGGGCGCCGTTTGCGCTGCTGAAATTATTTCGCATTATGGCGCGCGGCCAGAGGCGGATATTGCAGCGCTTGTTGCCAAGCGTCTGGCTTAATCCTTTTTCTTGCGGAACAGCACCCGGTCTTCCGGGCCAAAGCCCCAGCGCCAAATAATCCAGCCATAAAGGCCAAGGATTGCAGGCACGCCAATCGCCAGTTCCACCCACTCCAAACGGGCAGGGACGCTGACGATGGCCATGCCGAGCAATGCTGCCGCGGCGACAGCAACCAGCAACGCCCACCGCCACACGCGGATGGGCTGTCCCAATAACCGCGACAGCAATCGCGATTTGATGATCGAGCCGATACCCAGCGATATCATCAGCCCGCAGGCAACGGCTGCTGCCTGATATAGGCCGACATATTCTGGTTTCACGGCAATATCATCGACCAGCATGATAAGGCCGACGCTGACCAACGTTTGCACGGCCAACATACCGATTGAAATCAGCAAGTTCCGGTGACGGGCCATATAGACCAAAGCCGATTCACTGACGACCGCCGTGGCCGCCGCAACTTCCGCCGCCAGCAAAAAGGCAAGCGCCGCTGTTCCGCCGACAAATTCGGGACCCATTAATCCCATGACCGCTTCGCCGGGGATACCAAGCGCCAGTGCAATTCCGGCCTGCGCCGCGATAATCCAGAAACCGACCTGGCCGACCTGTTTGGCGATTTCGGCAAAATTGCGGGTCTGTAAATTGCGCGTGATGACGGGACCCAATATCGGGTCAAAGCTGGTTTTAAGCTTCTGCGGCAGGCTCGCCACCTGTTGGGCGACATAATAGATACCCACCACTGCGGGCGATGCAAATAGCCCCAATATGGCAAGGTCCAGCCGCCTGCTGCCCCATTCAGCCGCGTCCGCTGCGGCCAATGGCAGGTTGCGTCGGGCAATCACCAAAGAACGCTTCACACTTGGCCGCCATCCCCACGCAAAGCCATAGCTGCGCCACAAGGGCCATAGTGCAAACAACAATGCAGCTGCCAGCGAAGCGACGTAGGACAGGATCAACCCATCACGCGCGGAATAGAAATAAAGCGCGCCGGCCGCGATGCTGATTGTCCACGGTTCAACGATCGCACGTGCCCGCACGGTCGATGCGATATCGAATTTATAGGCCAAAGCGGACAAGGCGATGTCCGTTGCGACAATAGCAAAAATGGCGAGCGGCAGAAACCGGTCGAGCCCGTTAATGCCGCTGTTGGGAAACATCAGTTCGGGCAACATGATCAAAAATGCAGCGCCGAGCGCTGATGCCGCCATTGCGGCGAAAAAGGCATCCGCAATCATGTGGGCATGCGGGCGATCACCCTTCGCAAGCAATTCCGCCAGCCCGCGGCGCAGGCCAAGTGAAGCAAGCTGCGCGACGAATTCGATAATCAATATGGCATAGGCAAAGCGGCCAAGCGCTTCGGGACCATAAAGTCTGCCCGCGATAAACAAGAATGGGATACGGGCGGCCAACCGCAAAAGAAAACCAAATACATTCGTCCGCCCACCCTTTGCGAGTGCCTGAATGTCTTCTTCGTCAGTTCTGGCTGCAGTCAATGGATCGCCTCTTTCGGTACGCTAGCGGATTAGGTCCGCCGTTACCAGCTTTCGGACTTGAGCGGGCGTGCCAGCAATTCGGTGACGACGGCATCGACGGTCGCTGATCCTGACAGCAATGCGCATACGGCGCTCACGATGGGCATTTCGACATCAAGCGCGGTTGCCGACTGTAATAGGACCGGCGCGGTATATGCGCCTTCGGCAACCGTCTTGCGGTCTGCCAGCAGGGTTTGAGATGATTGACCTTGCCCAAGGCCACGACCCAAGGAAAAGTTACGCGAATTTTCAGAGCTGCACGTCAGGACCAAGTCGCCCAATCCGGATAGTCCGGCTAGCGTTTCGGCTTTTGCACCGCGCGCAAGGCCGTATCGCTGCATCTCGGCAAAACCGCGCGCAATCAACGCCGCACGCGCGTTGAGACCAAGACCTGCGCCATCGACGACACCGCATGCGATTGCGAGCACGTTTTTGACGGCACCGCCAATTTCCGCGCCGATGACATCATCAGACCAATAGGGACGGAACGACGGTGTGGCGATGCGGCGCATCAATTCGGAACCCAGCGCCTGATCGGCGGTCGCGAGCGTGACCGCTGTGGGCTTTCCGGCAGCAACCTCATGCGCAAATGTCGGCCCAGATAGCACGGCTATCGGATTGCCCGGGCGCGTTGCTGCCGCAACATCGGACACCAGCATTTGGGTATCGGCCTCAATGCCTTTTGCGCACAGGATCAGCGGTGCCTGTGTATCCGGCAGCGCCGACAGCGTGGCGCGCACATGCTGGGCCGGGGTCACGATGAGCAAATTTTCACAGGCGATCATGCGGGCGAGGTCGGCTGTCGCCTCAATTTTTGGCGATAATGATGTGCCCGGCAAAAACAGGCTGTTTTCGTGCTGGTTGTTTATGCTGTGCACAGCCTCTTCTTCGCGGGCCCAGATGAGGACGCGATCATGGATTTGCGCCATGACCGCGGCCAGCGCGGTGCCCCATGCGCCGCCGCCAATGATACCAACTGGATATTGCATCTGGATCATGCTTTCACGCCCGCACCGCGTGCGGGCGCTGCGTTGGGATCCAGCGGCCAGCGCGGCCGCGCCACAAAATCAAGGCCATCGGTCAGGCCCATCGCAAATCTCTCCGCGCCAGCCCATGCGATCATCACGCCATTGTCGGTGCACAACCACAATGGCGGCGCAACAAAACGCATGCCGCGGCTTGCGGCAAGCTGCTCGAGCATATTGCGGATGGGGACATTTGCCGCGACGCCGCCCGCAACAACCAGCGCAGCCGGTGCATCAATACGATCCAGCGTATAGCGTATCCGGTCGTACAGGCAGTCGATAACGGCTTGCTGAAACGACGCGGCAATATCCTCGACTTTATACTGGCCCGTCTCGTGCGCGCGCAGCACGGCGCTTTTTAGGCCAGCAAAGGAAAAATGCGGTTCATCAGCGCCTTTTAACGGGCGGGGTAATGGCACATTTTTCGCGTTGCCTAACGCGGCTGCGCGTTCGACGGCTGGCCCACCGGGAAAGCCAAGGCCCAAAATCTTCGCCGTTTTGTCGAACGCTTCGCCCACCGCATCGTCGATGGTGGTGGCCAGCCGGTTATAGTCGCCAACTCCATTCACCCGCAGCAACTGACAATGGCCGCCAGATACCAGTAGAAGCAGATAGGGAAATGCGAGATCGGCATCGACCAGCCGCGGCGAAAGCGCGTGGCCTTCCAGATGGTTGACAGCAATCAGCGGCTTTCCAGACGCCATGGCAAGCGCCTTTGCCGTCACAAGTCCAACCATGACACCGCCAATGAGACCGGGGCCAGCGGTTGCGGCAATGGCATCGACATCATCTAACGTCATGCCTGCGTCGGCGAGCGCGGTTTCCACCAAGGGGGTCATCAGCTCGGCATGCGCGCGCGCGGCGATTTCGGGCACGACGCCACCGAATGCGCGGTGATGATCTTCCTGGCCAGCCAAGGCATGGCTCAAAATCGTCCGGTCGGAACGCACAATTGCCGCTGCGGTTTCGTCGCAGCTGGATTCAAGACCAAGGATGATTGCCATTGCGCTTTCCCATAGGTGGACGTGGCGCTATGAACAAGTCGCATGACAATGATATCGTTTTCCTCCGACCGTCCGTTACGCATCGGCACACGCCGGTCTCCGCTCGCTTTGGCGCAGGCGGAGATGACCGTGGCTGCCATCAAAGCGGCGCATAATCTGCCCGATGATGCCGTCGTCTTGGTCCCGATGCTCGCCACAGGTGACAAGATTCAGGACCGGCCGCTTGCCGAAATCGGTGGCAAGGCGCTGTGGACCAAAGAGTTGGAACGCGCGCTGATCGATGACCAGATTGATATCGCGGTGCATTCGATGAAAGATGTCGAGACCGTGCGCGCAGACATTTTTGATATCTCCGCCATGCTACCGCGTGCGGACGTGCGCGACCGATTGATTGGTGCAGCGTCGCTGGACGATCTGAAGCATGGTGCGCGGGTCGGGACATCCAGCCCACGGCGGGCGGCGCAGTTGCAACGTGCCCGTCCTGATGTGCGGATCGTCCCCTTGCGCGGCAATGTCGCAACCCGTTTGGCGCATATTGAAAATGGTGATGCGGATGCGACACTTTTGGCGGCGGCCGGGTTGGACCGGTTGGGCATGGCCAATGTCGGCGCGCCATTGCCGCTGAGCCAGTTTTTGCCGGCGGCATCGCAAGGCGCTGTGGGGATTGACCGGTTGACCAGTCGCAATGAGCTCGTCCCGTTTTTGGCGGCGATTAACGATGTGGACACTTTCGTTGCAGTGAATGCCGAGCGTGCTTTGCTTGAAGCATTGGGCGGCAATTGCCACTCCCCCATTGCCGCATTGGCGCAGGTCGAAGGTGCCCGGATTCGCTTAAAAGGTGAAGTTTTCACTGCTGATGGGCGGGAAATGCACGCGGGCGAGATCGTCTATGACGCGTCAATCGATGGTCCGGCACAATTGGCAGATCAATTGCTGGCAAATGCCAGTGATGAACTGCGGAGCATGTTCGCTTCGTGAAGGTGCTGATTATCCGGCCGCAACCAGGGGCAGATGCCACCGCCCGCCGATTTACAGCCGCAGGATATGCGCCAGTGCTAATGCCCCTGTTCGCCATTGAACATCTGCCGCCGCCATCGGTATCGGTTGGCGGATATGACGCGATTTTGTTGACCAGCGGAAATGCAGCGCGCGGCGCATGCGGATTTTTGGAAAACGCGGCCGACACCCCGATCTATGCGGTCGGCAGCGCGACCGCCAGCGCGCTGGCCCAACTGTCTTTGCCAGTCGCTGCGACCGGATCAAGCGGCGTGGAAGCACTTGTTGGTGTTGCTGCAGCAGACGGCCATAAAAAGCTCTTATGGCTTGCAGGCGAAGACCACAGCGCTGTTCCGCAGATTGCTGGCGCCCACATTGATATCGCTATCGTGTACCGAAGCGCGGCGCTGGAAACACCGGCGGACTTCGCCGCGCAGGTTGCAGTATGCGATGCGGTCATCCTGCATTCGTCACGCGCGGCGGCGCACTTTGCTGGTCTGTGCGATGCGGGCGGCCTATCGCGGAGCAAAATCACGCTCGCGACGTTTTCGATCGCTATCGCAGAAAGCGCGGGCGAGGGCTGGGCACAGATAATTGTCGCCACCTCACCAAATGACGCCGCGTTAATGGACGCAATAGGACAGCATTTTACAAGGATAGATTGCGCCCCGCCGCCGAATGCCGCTATTGAAGGAGCAACATGACCGATTTTCAAACAGCGACCGCCACGTCACGCCGTGGATTCACATTCAAGCACATCATGCTACTTATTTTATGTGCCTTTTTGGGTGGCGCGATTGTCGCCTATGTGATCGCCGACAAATATGGTTTTCTCACACCATCTGATGCCCCCGTGGCGGCCGAGTCATCCACTGGACCAGTGGGCAATGTGGCCACCACCGATGCTAGCGTTATAGCACAGCCGGTTACGGACCAAATGGTTCCAACTTTCCCATCACCCAATATGCTCTCGCCCGAAGCCGCGCGCGCGGATGGGCTGTTGCTCATTTATGCGGTGCGGCGTGCGATCGATAAGGGTGCGCCGCTGGGCGCTCTTGCCGAACAGTTGCGCCTGCGTTTTGGCGCGACCCAGCCGCAATCCGTTGCCGCGGTTTTATCGGCTGGGCAAGCGCCGGTCACGGTTGATGCTTTGAAAACCGAATTGCGCGGACTTGCGCCGGTGCTTTTGACGGGCAATCGAGACGACAGCAATTGGGCGACCGTGAAGCGCGAATTGTCGGAACTGTTCGTGCTGCGCAAAGAAAACGGACCATCACTCGCGCCAAATGAACGGCTGATCCGCGCCGAAGCGCTGGTCGATGCAGGCAAGCTTGATCTTGCTGTGGAGGAAGTTGCGGCTTTGCCCGGCGCATCCATCGCGCAATCATGGATGGCACGAGCCAAACGGTTCAGCGATGCGCGCAAAGCGCTCGACCGGCTGGAACAGGTCGCCATCCTTCAACCCGTAGCGGTGCCCGTAATCGTTGCGCCCTCGGTTGAGACCGCACCGTCGGACGTTCCCGTTCCAACCCCCTGAGTTACCCGTTTGAACCCAATGGCGGATGAAACGGCTTAGTTGGTTTTCCGCCTTATCGGGACCGGAATGTTGCAAATATCTGCGCCACCAGCAGGGATGTTGAAAAAAGCATCCCGCCGATTGGCGCGCGCGTCGGCATAGGCCGCAAAACTTTTGCTGTCTGTCGACAGATATTCGAACGCAGGCACGTCCTTCGCTGCGTTCCCAAGCTGCACCGACAGTATCGGCACGCGCTCTTCTTCCTTCTCATAGAAACCAAGTGCGCCCGTGCCGCGTGGCAGGCTGGACATATGCTCGATGCCTTCGATCACCCGTCCGACCAGCGCGATGTTGCGGTCCAAGTGCCGCGGCGCATGGCCAATCACGGTATAGAGTTCCGCGCCCGTGCCGGTGTCGGGTGACAGATTGCGGCCAACGCCGACCATGCCGTAGCAGTGCACGGGCCAAAGCCCCTCACGGCCTTGTGCCAGCGGCCAGCCAAGATAGAAGCCATGGGCACCCGCGTAGGCGTCTGGCCTTCCGTCTGCCCGGGCCAAAATCCAATCCTTGGTCGGCCAGTCAGGGGTGACATAATCCTTTGCGTCCACAATCGCCAACCCTTGCGGCAGCGCCTTCTTCTCGGTCGCATCGCCCCATTGTACGACATAATTGTCCTGCACGCGGTTGATGCTTGTGCCGTCCCACCAATGCGCGGCCGCCAGTTTGCGAATGTTGCTGACCCAACCCTGGCTGAACGGCGCAGGCATCAATTGAATGATCACGCGGCGGGACTTGCCTTTCGAATCGGGGGCGAGGTCCATCACCAATACATCCGACGGGGCAATGGCAACCCAGTCGTCCGATTTAGCTGCCGCCACAATTTCCGAAGGCGCGGGATAGGTCTTGGCCTCCTGTGCAGAGACGGGAAGAGCGGCGCAGATCGCGGCGCTGGCGAACAGGGGCAGATATCTTTTCACCAATACGATTATGGCAAATCACTGTGCCTTGCGAAAGCGGAAAGGAGCGGCTAGGGGCGTGCGTCCCTTAGGGGAATGCGGAGACGTGGCCGAGTGGTCGAAGGCGCACGCCTGGAAAGTGTGTATAGGGGTGACTCTATCGTGGGTTCGAATCCCACCGTCTCCGCCAATTTATTCAAGCATCGCTCTGTATTTAAACAATATTAATTGAAAAACGCTACACCAGACCCACATATAGCCCCACTTTTAAGTTGTACTGGGGTATGGACTGGAGATTCTTCCTCCAGCCGGTGTTTAAGACTACCTCTCACTGCGAGCCATAATTTACGAACATGTAAAGTTTGCTTCGTACCGATGCATCTGCAGGCACAGGGCAAGATCGAACGCTGGCATAAGGCACTCAAGAAACCGCGAACAACAGATCGAAGCGTTTGTCGAGCATTGCAACCATCATCCAACCGCGCCAATGATCAAAAGACAGACCACCGAACATTGGTGCCTGCGACACAGCAAGTCGGTCGGCTTTGCGTCCAATGTCCGTCATGCGAGACCGTTTCAGAACCCCCTAAAAGCGGAAGCTAAATAATTATGTGGCCAAACCGCCATGGTGCAGGTGACAGCACCTGTCAGATGCACCCGTACGACAGCATCCCAATCTTCCATAGACATTTTGCCGAATGCTCGGTCGCGCAGAATTCCCACGTTGTTGACCAGAATGTCGATTCGAGCCACATCACGTATGGCCGTAGCTACCATATCTTCGATCTGTTTGGGGTTACTTACATCAGCGCCATGCGCAAATGCATCCCCGCCGGCGGATAACCGGATCAAGTCCTACGCCTACCGTGCGCTGGCGCGGGGCCGACGACTGCGGCGCGCCGCGACTTGACAGCGGCCACCCGGCGCGGGCAAGCTTCGGTCCGGAGCGGAAAAGAGGATCGCCTTGATGAGCAGAACCAAGACCGGCAGTTGTCTATGCACCGCCGTGCGCTATACGATCAGGGCCGAGCCAGCGATGCAGGTGATCTGCCATTGCAGCCACTGCCAGCGCCAGTCGGGAAGTGCATTCTCGACGATTATCGGAGTGCCCGAATGCGCGCTTGAGATGATTGGCGAAGTGCGCACGTATGCCGATCGCGGTGACAACGGCAGCGAAGTACTGCGCCAGTTCTGCCCGCGGTGCGGGTCGCCGCTGTTCAGTCGTGTCGCCTCTACGCCCGGAATGGTCTACATTAAGTCCGGCACACTAGATGACCCGCGCATGTTTCATCCGCAGGCGCATATCTGGACCAAAAGCGCGCTCGAATGGGTCAGCATCGATGGCGCGCCCGCGTTCGAAACCAATCCAGCCGGATGAGATTACCGCCGCTGGTCCATTAACCGTGTTCCAACGCATCGTTCAACGCCCTTTACTTTGTAGCGGCCTATTATCCCGAATAACAAGAATAACTAAGGAGAAGCATTCATGAGTATGGTTGGAAAACAGATTTTCACTACTTTGGAATCAAATGGAACATTGACGGTTGAAGTCGCCGAAACGACCTTCCCCGAACCAAAGGGCACGCAAGTACTGGTGCGGATGGAGGCTGCGCCGATCAACCCTTCGGATTTGGCGCTGCTATTCAGCGCCGCGGATCTCGAAAACGCGCACTATTCGCCAGGAAAGATCGTCGCCAAAATGCCAGAGCCTTTCCTTAGCGGCTCCAAGGGCCGCCATGGGCAGCGTATGCCTGTGGGCAATGAAGGTGCGGGCACCGTGGTCGCCGCAGGGGACAATCCCGCCGCGCAGGCGCTGGTCGGCCAGCGGGTTGCCTGCGTTCCCGGAAACGCCTTCAGTCAATATTCCATTGCGGAAGCTAGCATGTGCTTGCCGCTGGGTGATATTTCGTCTGAAGATGGTGCCTCCGCCTTCGTCAATCCGATGACGGCACTCGGCTTTGTCGAAACCGCAAAGATGGAAGGCCACAAGGCCATCCTGCATTTTGCCGCGGCATCGAACCTAGGCCAGATGCTCAACCGTATCTGTCTGGAAGACGGAATCTCGCTGGTCAATGTGGTGCGCAAGCAGGAACAGGTAGATTTGCTAAAAAGCCTTGGTGCGAAGCATATCGTGAATACGTCAGACGATGATTTCATGGCACAATTGCGCAGCGCTATAGACGAAACGGGGGCTTATCTCGGCTTCGATCCGATCGGCGGTGGGGCCTCTGTCGATATGGCGTTCAAGGCAATGGAACAGGTCGCTGTTGGCAATATGAAGGAATTCAGCCGTTACGGGTCGGATCAAGCGAAGAAGATGTATATCTATGGCCGCTTGGACGTCAGCCCCACGATCCTGACGCCGTCCTACGGCTTCGGCTTCACTCTGTCGGGATGGCTGCTGTTCCCATTCTTGCAAAAGGCGGGAATGGAAACCACTGCACGGATGCGGAAGCGAGTGTTAGACAATCTGACCACCACCTTCGCCAGCCATTACAAGCAGAGAGTTACGCTGGAACAGATGCTCGAAAAAGACTCAGCGATCGATTACCGCGCAATGCGCACGGGCGAGAAATACCTCGTTACGCCCTAGATATCCGCGATCTCTGAATCGCTTGAATGCCTTTCAAACATTACCGGCTGGCGAAGGGAATCAGTGATCCCGTTCGCCAGCAGTAATTGGTGTGGTCAAAGCAAATGCATTTGATTGAAAAGTGGACCGACGAGGGTAGGAATTGGCGGTGCCCAAACCTCGCACACCCGACAGCCCATTCCGCTATTTTAACTCTTTACCGGAGACCATCAGCATGGTCGCTATCCCCGCGCCCCCTTAAGCCTGCGGAACCCGGAAGACCTGCTGTTCGAACGCGGGATCGACACCTGAGTGGCAGCGTAGGGCCTTAACAAGCGAAGACCAGTCAGTCCGCTCCCGGCCCATTTCCGTCCATTTATAAAGCGACTATCCGGACTGGAGTACGCAACGTTTGCTCTTGGTTCAAAGCAGATACGCACCGGTTATTCAACGGGGCGCCGCGGTAATGGACACTTTACGGCCGCGGCACGCCCTGTTCTGGCCAGCCCATCCGCTTCTTCTCGGCCGCCACCATTGCCGCGACGTCCGCGAGTAGCCGCTTAGCATCATAGACGATTCCGTCCTTCACCGTGTAGCTGACGCCGCCGACGCGTTCCAGCTTTTGGGTTTGCTCGTTCAACCGCAGCGTCCCTGTACCGTAAAGCGTCTTAAAGTTCTGAAGCGGGTTTTCTTTAACGATGACGAGGTCGGCAAGCTTGCCTACCCGGACCATCCCGATGGGGGGATCGGTAATCCCTTTAGGCTCGTACAGCGCCTGCGCGCCATTCATCGTTGCGGCGCGGATCACTTGGTGCGGGTTGAAGCCTGCTTCCTGCAGCATCTCCAACTCTTCGGGAAAGCCGAAGCCATAGGTTTTAAAGATGAAGCCACTGTCCGTGCCGGTCGTCACCCGGCCACCGATATTTTTATAATCATTCAAGAGACGCATGTAGCGCGCGTAGAAATTGCGCCATTGTGTCTCTTGCTTGGTGGTCCAGTCGAAGAAGTAAGAGCCGTGGTTCTCGCGCGACGATTGGAAGAAGTCCCAAAGCTGCGGCATTGTGTATTCGTTGTGCCAGTCGGCGTTGCGTGCCCGCATCAGGTCGCGTGAGGCCGCGTAAATGGTCATAGTGGGATCAAAGGTGACCCCTTGGTCCTTTTGCGCCTTCAGATAGTCTGTCCATTCCTTGGAACCCGGCTCGTAGATGTCGTCCCAAATGTCCGCGACTTCCGCGAAGCGATATTGTTCGTCATTGAAACTGTAATCGGCGGAATAATCCTGAATCGCACCATTCTTTAGGAGCGATTCCATGTGGCCGTAAAAATGGGTCACCGTTCCGAGCCCAGCCTCACCCGCCTGCCGCGCATTCATCATCGCGACCCCTGTTTGCGTAAGGTGCGCTGTGGTGCCAAGCCCTAGCTTCTTTGCCTCATCGATCGCGGCTTTGAATATCTCGGGTCCCTCGGTCGGACCGATCCCGAACTTTATACCGTCAATATTGTTCTTCGCGGCCCAGCGGACCCACTCGCGCGCCTGCTGCGGCGTTATCACCGGCCCCTTATCCCAGCCTTGGCCGAGCCGCTGGTAATCAAAGATGCGAGGGGCAACAATTTCGTTGCGTGCGGAACGAGCCTTCTCGACAGTTGAGACGTTCCAAGGAGCCAGATTTACACCCCGCACCGACGTCACCCCGTGGGCCAGCCACAGCTTATAGGAATAGCCAAGATCTGGCGCTTTGTCCGCCGAACTGCCGTGGACATGGGTGTCAATAAAGCCAGGAAGCACCCACATGCCGGCGGCGTCAATTTCATGGTCGAAGTCACGGGGCTCACGCCCTTGCTTCATCGGCAGCCCGGGCGTGCCTGCGTCCAATATCTCCGCGATCCGATTGTTCTCAACAACGATGTCGACCGGTCCGCGCGGCGGCGCGCCGGTGCCGTCAATCAGCATCGCGCCGCGGATTACCATTTTGCGGAACGGCCCTGCACCTTCGCCGGCCGCCCGTGCGGGCGCCGGGTTCGCGCCCGCCCGTGGTTTTACCGCCTCAACCTTCTGCGGGGCTGGGGCTTGGGCAAATGCCGGGGAAACCGCGCACAGAGCGGCCGAAAGCACGCCGGCAGACAGCCAGAATTTAGAAAAAACACGCATCATCTTATCCCCCGCCAATAAGCCTAGATTGGCCCCTTGCATGCCCGCAGCATAGCGGCGTCTCCGACAGCCGAAAAGGACTTTCAATGGGTCGAAGTTAGGCATCGCCCTTCGGCGGCTAAAGGGCCGCTTCTCGCCCTAGCGACGTGAAAGTTGCCAGTCGGTTACCGGCCAAAAAGTTGCCATGACACATGATCAGGGACGACGGCCGATGAGGCTTTCCACCAAAATAGACTGTTCCAATTGGAACGCTGGCAAACGGTGTGGGACACCAACGACTCTTACCGGGCAAATGTGACTTTTGTGGGGTTTGGGATTGCGCGGACCGGTCCCAAAGCGTTACGGATGATCGTCGCTCATCCGTTTTTAGGAGCATGCTGAACACAAAGATGAGCGCAGTGCAAATCGCATTAACCGGCAATGCCCAATCCAAGACCGACTTAAACACTGAATTTCCGCGATTTTTGCGCGGGCGTTCCAATCGGAACGCTTATAAAGACGCACGCTGCAAGCCCGCTTTGAGCAGCAAAGCCGATAACACCTAAGTCATTGAAATAATTGGAGCGGGCGAAGGGATTCGAACCCTCGACCCCAACCTTGGCAAGTGACCGGTCCACAGCAATATATTGATATAAAACAATAATTATGGGCTTGCTCAAATCCGTTTATGTTACGTTTACAAAAACCGGCATTGCGACCCTAACAGAACCCGATTTTGCGGCGCAGAATTTTTGCCTGATTTTGGTTGGAAACTTTTCAGAGTTTCCTTGGCGATCTTAATGAAAGCAAGTCCCCGCTAAACCCCGTTTTAAGCAAGATGAATATGGGACCCGACGGCATAAACGCATTTCGAAATGGGCGGTGACCTGTTAAAAATAAGAGTTTGCATCACAACGAATAGTTACGCAAAAACCTGAAATGGGCGATGTCACACTTACACCTTTGCATTTTTCTGTTCGGGGCGCACTCACGCGCGGCATTGCAGAAATGGGATACGCGCCAAGCAATCAAATTTTATCAGAGCGCTTGGGCGAAACTGTCGAAACAATAGAGCAGACTCTACAGCAACTGCATGAAGCGCACGCTTTGCAATTGCATCCGCATCGTTGCAAACCATGGGTCGTGCATCCATTCGCCCTTTCGCCGGGTTCTTGCTGGGTGCAATCGGGCGATCGTGGATGGTGGGCAAACTGCGTGTATTGTGGCATGGGTATAGCGGCAGCGCTTGAGCAAGATGTTGAAATTCACACGCGCATGGGCGGTGAACAGGAACCCATCGTAATCCACGTGACCAACGGCAAAGTTCAAGAAGAAGAACTCCTATTACACCTTTCGACACCCGTTAGTGAATGGTGGGACAATGTCATTCATGCCTGCGCTTCATTTCAACCGTTCCGTTCAACAGCAGATATCAACGCTTGGTGCGCTCGCCACGACCTTCCGCTTGGCGCCGTTGTGCCATTACCAAAAATGTGGAGTTTTGCGGCAGATTGGTATGGAGATTATCTTCGTGCGCCTTGGAAGAAGCGAACGGTCGAGGAAGCAAAAGAACTGTTTTTGAAACACGGTTTTACAGACGCGTTTTGGCGATTGGATGCGTAAGTGTCCACGCCACCCCAAGCAGGTCAACTTCTCCATCTTAACCCGCTGAACAGTAGAGAGTGACACACCCAGTTTCCCAGCGGTTTTCCGTATCAACAAACCATAATCTAGCAATGTCAGGATTCGCTAAGGGCGATCGACTTAGAGCGATCTTTCACCCTAGCAATGGCGTCGCCCGATTCCCAGTTTTTGGCGTTGTTCCAGCAGAGTCCATCAACGTCTCTCAAAAACGACTAAATCCGTTTATGATCCGTTTATAGGTTTTTTGGGGGAATCTCGAAAAGGACTATTTTGTAAGTCCTTGATTTTCCTAAGAAAACTGGAGCGGGCGAAGGGATTCGAACCCTCGACCCCAACCTTGGCAAGGTTGTGCTCTACCCCTGAGCTACGCCCGCTCTGGCGGTCAGGTTCTTTAAATCCTGACGGGTGAGGCGCGCCGTTAGCATGGGGTATATTCCCCTGCAAGCCCCAAATATCGGCTTTTTACGAAAACTGGGGTAATGCCTCTATTGTGAAACCTGTCTCTTTGCCCACATAGGGATGAAACGAATCTTGTGGAATGGAGAATGAAGTGGCGACGATGGGCCTTACCACCGACGAGCAAAAAGCCGTTGAGCAATTCCGTAACGACGTCGTTACGCCGTCGATGGACAAATTGGTGATCCTGGATTTCTGGGCCGAATGGTGCGGCCCATGCAAGCAGTTGACGCCCATATTGGAAAAGGTTGCCGCAGAATATGCAGATCGCGGCGTCGTTTTGGCCAAGGTCAATGTCGACGAAAATAAGTTCATCGCGTCGCAGTTTCAGGTGCGCTCGATTCCCACTGTCTATGCCATTTTTCAGGGACAGCCCGTTGCGGACCTGTCGCCAGCCCGCACAGAGCCGCAGTTGAAGCAAATGCTGGACCAGTTGCTTGAAAAATTGCCGATATCGGCAGGGCCGGTTGCGGATGACCCCACAGCTGCCCTCTTGCCGCTGATGGAAGCTGCAGAAGATCTTTTGGCGCATGATAGCGCCGAGCAGGCTTATGGGCTGTTTGCAGAGGCGCTGACGATATCGCCAGAGCATCCCGCAGCGTTGTCGGGCCTTATCCGGACTATGGCCGCTATTGGCCGTCTGGAGGAGGCACAGGCGGTTTATGATAGCCTGAGCGAAGAACTGCGCGCCGATCCTGCGCTGGAAAAGGCGGGGTCGATATTAAGCATTGCCGCCGCCGCTGTCCCGCCCGAAGAATTAGCCGGTTTGAAAGCAGCCGTTGATGCAGCGCCCGAAGACCATCAAGCACGGCTTGATCTCGCAAATGCGTTAATGGCCGCCGGTGACCGCGATGGCGCAGCCGAAGCGCTGCTGCATATCATTGCCGCCGACCGCGAATGGAATGAAGGCGCGGCAAAGGCACGGCTTTTGGAAATTTTCGCGGTCATCGGTCTTGAAGACCCATGGGTGTCGGCAACACGCCGCAAATTGTCTGCGATCTTGTTCGGATGACCACGCGCCGTATCTCGATTTTCCCACTCACCGGGGCCATTATTTTTCCGGGCATGCAATTGCCCCTGCATATTTTTGAACCACGCTACCGTGACCTTGTCGGCGATTCGCTGGCGCGTGACCGCAAAATCGGCATGATCCAGCCAAAGGGACAGGGCACCAACCCGCCGCTGTTCACCGTCGGCTGTCTTGCCCGCATCCACGATGTGGAGGCGCTCGACGATGGCAGATACAATATCATTCTGGAGGGCGTGCAGCGCTTTTCGATCGTGCATGAGCTGAATGTCACCACCAGCTTTCGGCAGGTCGAAGCGGAGCTTTGGGAAGAAGACGAAATTGGCGATGCCCTATCGCTGGCGGAACGCGCCTCACTCGAAATCGAATCGCGCCGTTTTGCCGAAGCGCAGGGCTATAGTATCGATTGGAGTGCGGTGTCGCAGCTGGATGATTATTCGTTGGTCAATGCCATCGCCCAAATCGCGCCATTTGACTATGCCGCAAAACAGGCGTTGTTGGAGGCACGAGGATTGTCAGACCGCGCAGATACGATCGTTCAATTGATGCAGTTTTTCGGACGGCATGACGGATCGGACGACCGGGTAACGCTCCAATAATCAGCCAACAAAGCTTGCGCGCAATCCATCAATAACAAACTGCGCCGCAAGCGCGCCGAGGAGCACGCCAAGAAGCCGTGTGATAACAGCCTCTGCATTTGCGCCCAGCACCCGCATGATCGGACCAGCAGCCAGAAGCGCCAGCAAGGTGAGCACCAGCACGGTGGCAAGCGCGCCAAGAATCACGCCTGCGCGATCAACGCCGCTATTTTGCGACATCAACAGCATGACCGATGCGATGGAGCCTGGCCCAGCAATCATCGGCATGGCCATGGGAAAGACCGAGACGTCTTCGATTTCGGGGGTGTCGAGGATTTTCTGCGCGCGTTCTTCGCGGCGTTCCGTGCGCTTTTCAAAAACCATGTCGATGGCGATGAGAAACAGCATGATGCCGCCTGCAATTCGGAAGCTGTTCAGTTCAATGTGCAGTGCCGAGAGCAATTGTTCGCCAAACAATGCAAACACCAACAATATGCCCGACGCGACGATGACCGCGCGAAACGCCATATTGCGGCGCTGCGCGGCATTTGCGCCTTTGGTCAGGCTCGCATAAATTGGCGCGCATCCCGGAGGATCGATCACCACGAAAAATGTGATGAAGGCCGAGAGGAACAGCTCCATCATAATGAAGCGGCCACCTGATCGGTAATCACGGTCTCCGTCGCTTCACCGTTCCACAATTTGATTTCAATGGTGCGCGCGCCATTTGGGTGCACGATCCAACTATAGCTTAGTGACTGATCCCGCGCATAACCGATCTTCATCTTCGCGCCCTCGGGTGGCGCCACCAGCGTCGCGGGCGCACGGCCCTTGCAACTCGCAACCTTGGTCTCAATCATTTCCTTCGCCATGCGCGGCACGGTCAGGGCGTCGCCATGATCCAGCACCCATTTCCATTCGCCATCACCGCGATTGTTCGTTTCGACAAATTCCCACACGGTGGTGAAATAGCCAACCGAGCCATCGGGCCGTTGCCATGCACCCGTCGTGACGCCGGTTTTGCCGTCGCAGGACATATATGCCTTATGCGGTTGCCACTTCACCGATACTGCCGGATCAGCCTTGCCCTTTAACCATTCGGACGCGGCCACAGGTTGCGGCACAAACATCACCGCATCTTTTGCAGCCGTTTCACGAAATGCCGTCCATTGGCCCTTTTGTTGGGCAAGCTGGTTAAACCCAATGTCCGCCGCGATGATCGCACTTGGATTGGCAATCTTGGGTTGGAACGTGCGAAACTCTGGACGCGGGCCAGAGGCACAACCCGTCAACGCCGCAACAAGTATCAGGGCGAAAACGGGTTTCATGACGTCATATACCTTCCGGCACTATGATCCCTGCACGACGATGCGCGGCGACCAGAGTGTTGCGCAACAAGCACGCAATGGTCATGGGGCCAACGCCGCCGGGCACAGGTGTGATCGCGCCAGCATGACGGAGGGCATCATCAAAGGCAACGTCGCCGACCAGCCGGCCCTTGCTTTGCCCATCCGCGGGCGCAAGGCGGTTGATACCGACATCGATGACCACCGCGCCCGGTTTCAACCAGTCGCCGGTTACCATTTCAGCGCGGCCAACCGCTGCGACAACAATATCCGCGCGCCGCACCACATCGGGCA
>NZ_JBIICH010000131.1:0-5280 GCF_044239005.1 Sphingorhabdus sp.
ACTGTACAACATGTCGGTGCCCGCGCGTTCATCGGCGATGGGCGAAGTCGGCAGTTTCGCAACGGCGGCTGCATAATTTTCCCAGCCGGCATGTTCCCCACCAAGAATGAACCGCTTTACAGGACTTTGAAGCTGATCCAGCGTCGCACCCAAATAAGGTGATGCAAACAGAGCCTTTGATCCGCTATCGTTCAAGATATAGTCGATTTCCGATGCTGTCAGACGGCAACTGATCGCGACATAAATCAGCCCGGCGCGCTGCGCACCCCAGACAAGGTCGAAAAACTCTGCGCGGTTTTCCAAACAGAATGCAACCGTATCGCCATGTTGCAGCCCCAGGCTGCGGAACAAATGCGCGCACTGGTTGGAACGTTCGTCAAGCTGCTTATACGTTATCGTCTCACCCGATCCCGCCATGATGACGGCAGGTTTATCAGGGAAAGCCCGTGCGTGAACGGCGGGGTGGCCCATATTATTCCCCTTGCCAGTTAGGTTTGCGTTTTTCGGCAAAGGCGAGTGCGCCCTCACGCGAGTCCTTCGAGGTGAAGACGGGGCCGCAGATTTCATTCTGCTTCTTCCACATCTCCGCCGAATTCCAATCCGGACGCTCATTGATTACGCGCTTGGTCGCAATCAACGCGAGCGGACCATTCGCTGCAACCTTGGCCGCAAGCTCAAGCGCTGCATCAATCGCGGCGCCGTCCGTTACACGGTTCACAAAGCCCACCTCATACGCCCGCTGTGCCGAGATAAAATCACCCGTCAGCGCGAGCTCCATCGCCATGCGCTTGCCGATAATCGATGGCAAGGTGAGCAAGCCACCTGCTGCCGCAACCAGGCTGCGCTTCACCTCAGGTATGCCGAACTGTGCCTTGTCATTCGCCACCAACAAATCACATGCGATGGCGATTTCCATACCGCCGGCCAGTGCATAGCCCTCAACCGCGCCAATCAATGGCTTTGCAGGCGGGGATTCGATGAACCCGGCAAAACCCTTGCCCTTAATGCTGGGCAACTCGCCGCGCAGAAACGCCTTCAGGTCCATGCCAGAACAAAATGTGCCGCCAGCGCCCGTGATGATACCCGCATTCAGGCTCTTATCATTGTCAAGCTGCTCCATAGCCGCAGCGACGCCTTGCGCGACCGCTTGGTTAACGGCGTTCTTGGCCTCCGGACGGTTGATGGTGATGATCAGGACGCCGTCCTGCGCTTGGGTTAGGACTTCAGACATTGCATTCTCCTAAACAAAAACCGTGCCCGCCGTAGAAGCGCCCTTCGACAGGCTCAGGGCTACGGTATTTAACATCGCTCACCGCCCCTTGGGCAAACCAAGCACATGTTCGCCGATGATATTCTTTTGGATCTGGCTGGTGCCCCCGCCGATGGTGGCGGAAAAGCTGTTCAGGTAAGACCGATGCCAATAGCCGTCATCGACCGCATTTTCGTCACCGACATAATAGCCCGCGCGCGTTCCTTGAAACTGGAGCGAGAATTCGGTGAGCTCGCGCACCAGCTCAGTACGCGCCAGCTTGTTCATGAGCGCAAGGCCCATCGGACGGTCACTGGTCAGCGGTGCCATACGGCGGCGTTGATTGTTGAGGTTCAGCGCCTGAATTTCGATCATATAATCGACCAGCCTGTCGCGCATGACGGGATCGTCGAGCACAGGCTTGCCGCCGCGCTTCGCCGAGCGCGCCATATCGATGACGCCCATGACGTCCATTTCCTTGACGAAATAACCACCGACCGGATTGACCTTCGCGCCGCGTTCATACTCAAGCGTCTTCATCGCGACCATCCAGCCCTGCCCTTCTTCGCCGACGAGGCCTGACGCTGGAATGCGGGCATCGGTGAAGAAACATTGGGTGAAACCATATTCGCCCGTCAATTTCTTCAAGCGACGCGTTTCAACGCCGGGGATCTTCATCGGCGCGAGGAAGAACGAAAGCCCTGCATATTTGCTGGGCCCATCATTCGATGTCCGCGCTAGCAGGATCATATAATCGGCGCGGTCGCCCAATGATGTCCAGATCTTCGAACCGTTGATGACATATTCATCGCCATCGCGCACCGCTTTGGTCTGCGCACTGCCAAGATCGGAGCCATGCTCTGGTTCCGAAAAGCCTTGGCACCAGATTTCTTCTGCCGAGAGCATCGGCTTAATGAAGCGGCGCTTGTCCTCTTCGCGGCCAATGTCGAGCAGCAATGGCCCCGTCCAGCCGTTCGCAATCGCGTTCAGCATGATCGGCGCGTCATGGCTTTTCATGACACGTGTGGCGATCCGCTGATATTCGGGGTGCATGCCATAGCCGCCATATTCGGTGGGCCAGGACATGCCGAAATAGCCAGCCTCATAAACCTTGCGCTGCCAGTCACGCAGAAAATCGAACTGCTGATCAGTGGAAACTTCCATGAAGGTCAGCGGCAACATAAAGCCCGGGTCGCGGACCGTGTTTTCGGCGAACCACGCATCGCACTGCTTTTCGAAATCCGCTAATTCTTGGGGACTTGGTTTGCTCATGGCTGATTCCTCTCTCGCCTATTTAATTGCGCGATTAAAGAGGTGATTGCAAGCGCGAGATTCCGATTTCTCTTCAGCTTAAACTTCATTGTCATTCCCGCGAAAGCGGGAATCCATAACCGTGCACTTAGGCCATGGATCCCCGATCAAGTCGGGGATGACAATGCGCAGTAAGAGGCGTTATGTTTTCCGCTTAAACGGCGCCATTTCGCCCAGAAACTCTATCTGCCGTTCCATCGCCTGACTTTCACGGGCAAGGAAATCGGCGACCGCAGAACGAAAGCCCGCATTGGCGATATAATGCGCCGAATATGTAGGCACAGCCTCATATCCGCGTGCGAGCTTATGCTCACCCTGCGCGCCCGCCTCAACACGGGGCAGGCCATGCGCGATCGCGTAATCAATGGCCTGATAATAACATAGTTCAAAATGCAGGAACGGCACGTCGCGGGTGCAGCCCCAATAACGGCCATAGAGGCAATCCGGGCTAACAAAGTTTAGTGCACCGGCAATCGGCCGGTCGCCATCATAAGCGAGGAACAGTACGATGCTGTCCTGCATGCTTTCCCCGATGCGGTCGAAAAACGCGCGCGTCAGATAAGGCTGCCCCCATTTGCGCGCACCGGTATCTTGGTAAAATACCCAAAAGGCATCCCAGTCATCAGCCGTAATGTCCGCCCCGCTGATTTGCGCAATGCGCACCGCAGATTGCGCAGCTGCACGTTCCTTGCGAATGGCCTTGCGCTTGCGTGACGACAATACGGACAAGAAACCGTCAAAGTCTGCATAATCCCGGTTTTGCCAATGAAATTGCGTGCCGATGCGCGTCAGCCATCCCGCCGCACGAAATGCATCGAGCTCGCCCTCTTCAACAAAAGTTGCGTGCGCAGACGACAGGCCATTTTGGTCCACGACCGCTTCAGCGGCGGCCAATATCGTTGGCGCAAGCGCTGGATCGCGCAACAACAATCGCGGCCCGGGCACGGGCGAGAATGGCGCGGCAATCTGCAACTTGGGATAATATTGCCCGCCCGCCCGTTCAAACGCATCCGCCCAATGATGGTCGAACACATATTCGCCCTGGCTGTGGCTCTTAAGATATGCAGGCAGCGCAGCGGCGGGAATGCCGCCCGCATCGCGAATCATGATCGGCGCAGGCGACCAGCCCGTGCCGGGACCCACACTGCCCGATTCCTCCAACGCCGCCAAAAACGCGTGGGCCACAAACGGATTACCCCGCGGGTTCAGCGCGTCCCACTGGTCCGCGGGAATATCGCTGACCTTGCTCAAGAGTTCGGCGGTGACGCCGTCGGTCATTAAGCCGCGCGAACCTTTACCACACAGTCGATTTCGACCGTTGCATCGCGTGGCAATGCAGGGACGGAGACGGCCGCACGTGCATGCTTGCCTGCGTCGCCGAACACCGCTTCCATCAGGTCCGATGCGCCATTGGCGGCTTCGGGTTGGTCGGTAAATTCAGGGGTCGACGCGACAAAGACGCCAAGTTTGACGATGCGTTCAACGCGGTCGAGGTCGCCGCCAAGCGCTGCTTTCATCTGCGCGATAAGCATGATTCCGCACGCCTTGGCAGCAGCCTTGCCCTCTTCAAGACTGCGCGTATCGCCAACTTTGCCGGTGACAACCTTGCCATCGACAAAGGGCAACTGGCCCGAAATGAACAGCATTCCGTTTGCTTCGACCGCGGGCACATAGGATGCGACCGGCGCTGCTGGTGCAGGGAGGGTAATGCCGAGCTCGGCCAATTTTGCTTCTATCATCATGCTACCTTTTCCAAACTGGGCGCTGGCGCATTCGCAACCAGCCGTTCCCTAATCCAAACTTCTGCGTCGGCCCACCGATCCAGCCGCGCGTGCGCAGATTTCGAAGGCTTCACGCGGTCCCACAGCAACGGCTCACCGACAAAATGCAGCCGCCAGACGTCGGGATACTGTTCGCCAACGGACTCATGCTGATGCCCAAGATCGTCGACAAATACGGCAATACTGGGTTTATATTCGTCCAAAATCCGGCCAAGTGCCTCGCCCTTGCCGCCTTGGTTGCAATAGACTGGCGCGTCGATGCCCACGGCCTTCAACTGCTCGGTCCGTGGCCCTGCGCGGTGATCAAGCAAATTGGTGAGGATAACAACATCGGCATGTTCGCGCAGCCGGTTGAGGCTTTCGACCGCGCCGTCAATCGCTTGCTGCCGATGCATTTCGGTATCGAAAAAGCCGTTCAGCAGGTCCCAGACCTGACCACGCTCAACCACCGTGCCATCATGCTTGTGGCGCAATGCCTCGCCCCAATCGCCGTGGACGAGGTCAAAATGGATATGATGCGCGTCGTCCAGCCAGTCGCGGAAGGGCACGATCATGTGCAACAGCACCTCATCGCAATCGGAAATCAGCAATGGCCTACTCATGCTTCTAACTCCTGCCGTGCCTGTACAAGTAATGCCGGGGACACCCCGATGACCGCAGCGCAAGCGATGAGGTCGGGCTCATAAGCCTCCAGAAAGGATAATATCGCCGCTTGCGTGCCGCGTTCGGTGATCGAACTACGCAGCCCTTCGGGTGTCAGGCCGGTCAGCGACAAAAGCCGCTCCGCCCGTGCTTCTTCCATCAACGCCCACGCCAAAGCCTGAAACGCCATACCCGATGCGTCTAACTTGCCATTTGTTTCATGCATGGCTTTCGCTTAAGCATGTTTGAAGTCGCGGCACCAGCCCTCTCCCCCACCCGACCACCCATAGCGTACAA
>NZ_JBIICH010000022.1:0-21095 GCF_044239005.1 Sphingorhabdus sp.
TATCATGGTGGTCAGCTACATCGCCTACACCACCGTCATCACCAACTGGCGCAACAAATTGCGCGAGGAAATGAACGAGTTGGATACGCAGACCGTCGCAAAGTCGGTCGACAGTCTGCTCAATTATGAAACCGTCAAATATTTCAACGCCGAAAAGCGCGAGACGCGGCGCTATGCTGAAGTCGTCCATCATTATGCGAACGCCGCCGTCAAATCGGAAAACTCGCTTGCTGCGCTGAACATCGGGCAGTCGCTGATCACCAATGTGATGATGGCAGGCGCCATGGGCTATGTTGTGTGGGGCTGGTCGCGCGGGCAGTTTACAACCGGCGACGTTGTCACCGTCAACACTTTGTTGGCGCAGCTTTTCCGGCCGCTGGATATGCTTGGGATGGTGTATCGCACCATTCGCCAAGGCCTCACGGATATGGCCGCGATGTTCGACCTGATCGATACACCCGCCGAAATCACCGATAAGCCCGGTGCGCCTGCCTTGGCCGTGTCGGGCGGCGCGGTGGCGTTTGATGATGTGCGCTTTGGCTATGACACCGACCGGCAAATCCTGAATGGCGTCAGCTTCAAAATTGAACCGGGGCATACGCTTGCGGTGGTCGGGCCGTCGGGCGCCGGCAAGTCGACCATTGCCCGGCTTCTATACCGTTTTTACGACATCACCGGCGGCCGCATTACCATCGATGGGCAGGACCTGCGCGATGTGACGCAATCCAGCTTGCGCAGCGTCATCGGCATTGTGCCGCAGGACACCGTGCTGTTCAACGACAGCATCGGCTATAATATCGGTTATGGCCGTGAGGGATCGAGCCAGACCGAAATCGAGGAGGCCGCACGCGGCGCATCGATTCACGGCTTTATCGAGTCATTGCCGGAGCAATATGCCGCCAAGGTCGGCGAACGCGGGCTAAAACTGTCCGGCGGCGAAAAGCAGCGCGTGGCCATTGCGCGGACGTTGTTGAAAAATCCGCCGATCCTGATCCTTGATGAAGCAACCAGCGCGCTCGATAGCCGCACCGAGTCCGAAATTCAGGCGACGCTTGAACGCATTTCGGAACGCCGCACGACAATCATCATCGCCCACCGGCTGTCGACCGTCGTCGATGCCGACCAGATCATGGTTTTGGATGCCGGGCGCGTTGCCGAACAAGGGACGCATAACGAACTGCTGCGCAAAGGCGGCCTTTATGCCGAAATGTGGGCACGGCAGCAAAGCGAAGCCGAAGAAGAAGCCATCCCACCGGCATAATCGCACGCTATCCACAAGCGACTTGGTTTGAACACAACTGCACTCTGTCACTGACACTTCAGTCACGCTAGGGCGTGGCATGGCCCCCGTCGCTTCGTCCCCCACCCCATCTGATGTGTTGCACCGCATTTTCGGCTTTCCCGAATTTCGCGGACAGCAGGAACAGGTGGTGTCACGGGTGCTTGCGGGTCAACGCACCTTGGCCATCATGCCAACGGGTGCAGGCAAGTCGTTATGTTACCAATTGCCCGCGGTCATCATGGACGGCACGTGCATTGTCATTTCGCCGCTCATCGCGCTGATGCATGACCAAATGCGCGCGGCTGACGCCGTTGGCATTCGCGCGGCAACGTTGACATCGGCGGATGACAACCGCGCAGAAACGATCAGCCGGTTTCGCGCTGGCGAACTCGATCTGTTATATGTCGCGCCGGAACGGGCATCGGGGCAAGAGTTTCGCACCCTGTTGCGTGAGACCAAAATCGCGCTGTTTGCCATTGATGAAGCGCATTGCGTTTCGGAATGGGGGCATGATTTCCGCCCGGACTATCGCCTGCTGCGTCCATTGCTCGACGACTTTGCCGAAGTGCCGCGCCTCGCGCTGACCGCGACCGCAGACACCCACACGCGCGACGATATTGCCGAGCAACTCGGCATTCCGCGCGATGGCGTCATGGTGGCAGGTTTTGACCGGCCCAACATACGCTATGCCGCCGAGGCCGCGCCGAACAGCGGCATCGCTGCATTGGTAAAAAGCCTGCCGGGCGCGGGCATCGTTTATGCGCAAACCCGTGACCGCACCGAAAAAATTGCGGCCCAAATCGCAGAAACCGGCCGCAAGGCGCTGTATTATCACGCGGGTATGGAGCCGCAGACACGGGCGCGGGCGCAGGCAGAGTTTGTGTCGTCCGAAGACATGGTGATGGTGGCGACGGTGGCGTTTGGCATGGGGATCGACAAGCCCGATGTGCGCTTTGTCGTGCATGCTGGCCTGCCGAAATCTATCGAATCCTATTATCAGGAAAGCGGCCGCGCCGGACGCGATGGTGACCCGGCGGTGGCGCATATGTTGTGGTCCGCCGGCGACTTCACCCGCGCCCGCATGCGCCTGAACGAGCTTGCCCCCGAACGGCGTGAGGCGGAATTGGCGCGCGTTGCCGCGTTGTCATATCTGGTCGAAACGGCGGGATGCAGGCGCGCGGTGCTGCTGCGTCACTTTGGAGAAAGCCCAGCTGAATCATGCGGCAATTGCGACAATTGCCTGAATGCCCCCGACGTTCATGACGCCACCGAACTGTCGCGCAAGCTCTTGTCCGCCGCCTATCGCACCGGGCAGATGTTCGGCATGGGCCATTTGGAAAAGGTCCTGACGGGCAGCAAAGATGACCGCATCACCCAATTGGGGCATGACCAGCTTTCGGTGTTCGGAATTGTCAGCAAGGCAGAGGCAGCGATGCTTAAGCCCTTGTCTCGCGCCTTGCAGGCACGCGGGGCAATGGTGGCAAACGAACATGGCGGTTTGAAATTGGCGGGCGATGCCCGCGCCATCATGCGCGGCGATCAAAATATCCAGATTGCGATCGTAAAGCCGGACACCAAACGCCGCGCTGGTCGACCGGACAATCCCATTGGCAATCCATTGTTCGAGGCGCTGCGTGCCAAGCGCCGTGCGCTGGCCGAAGCTGTGGGCGTGCCGCCTTATGTTATTTTTCACGACGCAACTTTGCGCGAGATGGCATTGACCAAGCCAACCAACATCCACGCCTTAGGCCGAATTAGCGGCGTCGGCGCACGCAAGTTGGAAGCCTATGGCGAAGATTTCCTATCGGTCATCGCGCAGTTTTAGCGGGGCGTTTCTGGCCAATGCGCGGTCCATTCTTGTTATCGATTGCAGATTAAAATAAGGCGAAGGGCAGATGACCGCTTTGTGCGGCAAATGATAGGATTTGCTGATGTTCCGTAAGTTGACAGACACGTTTTTCGCCGCACCGCAAATCAGCCTTTCCGACGTGGCGGAGGCGAAAGCCGCGGGCATTTCATTGATCATCAACAACCGTCCCGAAGATGAATCCGCCGACCAGACATCAGGCGCCGAAATCGCCGCCGCGGCGCAAGCTGCCGGCATCGCTTATGTCGCCATTCCTGTGACACATGCCGGCTTTGCCGAATGGCAGGTCACGGCCATGGCCGATGCCATTGAAAATGCAGACGGCAAGATATTGGCCTATTGCCGGTCAGGGACCCGATCGACTTTGTTATGGGCATTGGCCCGCGCGGCGAAGGGCGATCATCCCGCCGTCCTTTCGGAACAGGCTGCTGACGCAGGCTATGATCTGTCGCCCGTTGCAGCGATGATGGATATGTTGCGCGGACGGGCTTCTTGATGGCAGAATTGCTGCAACTGGCAGGGTCGATTGCATCGATTTTGTTTATCGCATGGCTCGCACGGTTTTGGCGCTTGGGCGGTGATGTCCGCATCCACAGCGAAGCGCAGGCGCGTGACATTGCCGAAGAAACGCTCTGTGGGTTCAATCCCGTAGATATCGCAATCGACAAGGCGGGTATCGCGGCATTGCTGCGTGACGATCAGGGCCGGCACATGCTCATCCGTCGCCACGGTGTGCAATGGGCCGGACGTTTGCTCGACAGGCACAGCGAATCCCGTTTGGACCAGAATTTTCTCACCATCGGAACCGGCGAGAAGACATTTGGAACCATTACGCTCAATTTGGGTGAACACGCACCGTCATGGGCATCGGGCCTTCGGCATTTGAACAACGGTCCGCATAGAACGGGAAATACGCATGCCTGAACTTTTCAGCCCAGTGGATTATGCCATTCCGGCGTTCATCATCCTCATCATCGCAGAAATGCTGTGGGCACGCAGCCGTGCGCCAGAGAAATATGAACCGCGCGACACCTTGACGTCACTCGCGCTCGGCACCGGCAGCACCGTTGCAGGCGCGCTCACCGGCGCGTTGGTTTTCAGTCTGGCGATGTGGATGTACGAGAACCGCCTGTTCGACATTGGCTGGGTGTGGTGGGCGTGGCCCTTATGCTTTGTTTTGGACGATCTGGCTTATTATTGGGCGCATCGCACCGGACACCGCGTCCGCTGGTTTTGGGCCAGCCATGTAAACCATCATTCAAGCCAGCACTATAATCTCTCCACGGCGCTGCGTCAGACATGGACCGGTTTCATTGCCCTTGGCTTTATCTTCCGCATTCCGTTGGCGCTCATCGGGTTTCACCCGGCCCTGCTGCTTTTCGTGGGCGCATTTAACCTCATTTATCAATTCTGGATCCATACCGAAGCCATCGGCAAATTCCCGCGCTGGTTCGAATATGTGATGAACACCCCAAGCCACCATCGTGTGCATCACGCGACCAATCCCCGCTATCTTGATCGCAATTATGCGGGCGTTTTCATCATCTGGGATCGCATGTTCGGGACCTTTACCGAAGAAGTAGATAGCGAAAAAATCCGCTACGGGATTGTCCGGCAACTCGGGACATTCAACCTGTTGTGGAGTGTGTTTCATGAATGGGTCGGGATATTCCAAGACCTCTGGTCGGCGCCATGGCGTCACAAATTGTCGTACCTTGTGCGCGAACCGGGGTGGAGCCACGATGGCAGCCGCGAAACATCGGGCACCATCCGTGCACGCTGGCTTGAAGCGCAAGAGGCAAAGGCCGAATAGCGCTATTTACACTCTTGCCAGTATTTAATCGTCCGCTTAAACCTTTGCGTTAGAGGAGCAGGCAACATGGACGAATTTGATATCATCGTGATTGGTGGCGGGTCAGCGGGGAGCGCTGCAGCTGGTCGTCTTTCGGAAGGTGGCAAATATAAGGTCTGCCTGATCGAGGCCGGCGGCACCAACAACAATATGTTGATCAAAACGCCTGGTTTCATGCCGTTCATTCGCAACGGGTCTAACTATAAATATGAAACCGTTCCGCAAAAGGGCCTGAATGGCCGCACCGGATATCAACCGCGCGGCAAAGGTCTTGGCGGGTCGAGCGCGATTAACGCGATGGTCTATATCCGTGGCCACAAATATGATTATGACAATTGGGCCGCATTGGGTTGCGATGGCTGGTCCTATGACGACGTATTGCCATATTTCAAACGCTGCGAAGACAATGAACGCGGTTCTGATGCCTTTCACGGATCAGGCGGGCCGCTGTCTGTTTCTGACCAACGCTGGCCGCAGGCCGGCAGCCTTGCCTTCATCGAAGCGGCTGCCGAGTTGCAGTTGCCGGTCAATAATGACTTCAACGGCGCGACGCAGGACGGCTTTGGCCTGTATCAAGTCACGCAAAAAGGTGGTGAACGCTGGACCGCAGCGCGCGCCTATGTCGAACCGGCACGCGACCGGATGGAAGTCATTACCGGCGCATTGACCGAAAAGATCATCGTCGAAAACGGACGCGCCACAGGCGTTGTCATTCGCCAAGGCCGAAGCAAAAAGCGTACGATTAAGGCACGCGGCGCTGTCATTTTGTCCGCAGGCGCATTTGGATCGCCGCAAATTTTGATGTTGTCGGGCATTGGCCCGGCCGACCATCTGCGCAGCGTTGGTGTGGATGTTGTCCATGATAAGCAAGCTGTCGGCGCCGACCTGCAAGATCATATCGATTATGTCTCCAGCTTTGAAACACAGTCAAAGGACGACTTTTTCGGGGATTCGCTGGCCGGCACCGCAAAGATGGTCAAAGCGATTATCGAACATCGCCGCAAGCGCACTGGCGTAATGACCACCTGCTTTGCCGAAGCGGGCGGATTTTGGCGTTCGGACGCAAGCTTGCCAGCACCCGACATTCAATATCATTTCGTCCCCGCCATGTTGGAAGACCATGGTCGCTCCAAGGTGAAGGGTCACGGGTTCAGTTGCCATGCCTGCGTCTTGCGGCCCGAAAGCCGTGGCACGGTGCGCCTCGCATCAACCGATGCAAGTGCGGCCCCGCTGATTGACCCCGCATTTTTGAGCGACGATCGCGACATGGCCACATTGCGCAGCGGCGTGCGCGCCATGCACCGGATTTTCGAAGCACCTGCGCTTGCCGCTTATGGTGGAAAGAATCGCCATCCTGTTGATCTGAATGACGATGCTGCCTTGGATGATCTGATCCGCAGTCGCGCAGATACCGTATACCATCCCGTCGGCACGTGCCGCATGGGGGGCAATGCGGACGATGTTGTCGACCCGCGCCTGAAATATCGTGGCATCGAAGGGCTGTATGTCGCGGATGCCAGCATCATGCCGCGCCTTGTTTCCGGTAACACAAATGCGCCAAGCATCATGATTGGTGAAAGATGTGCCGAATTTGTCCGTGCTGATTTGCAATAATCTTGCCTAAATGCGGCGTCGCGGGTAACCGCGTGCGCGCTATGACGATTAACGGAACAGATTATATCAGCACCCGCGGCAACGCGGACGCGCTCGATTTTGCAGGCGTCACCCTAACGGGTCTGGCCCGAGATGGCGGACTTTACGTCCCGCGCCATTGGCCGCAATTTTCGACAGAAGATATAAAAGCGATGCGCGGACTGTCTTATGTCGAGTTGGCCGCGCGCGTTATGGCGCCCTTTACAGCGGGTGTGTTGAGCGAGGCTGAACTCAAGGGCCTGTGTGCGACGGCTTATGGTTCATTTGCGCATTCGGCGACAACGCCACTGGTGCAACTTGATGGGCAACACTGGTTACTTGAACTTTTTCACGGGCCAACCTTGGCGTTCAAGGACGTTGCGCTCCAATTGCTGGGCCAATTGTTTGAACGCTTCTTGTCGGGCACAGATAAAAAACTGACCATTGTTGGCGCGACATCCGGAGACACAGGATCAGCAGCCATCGATGCCGTTGCCGGACGCGCACAAATCGAAATTTTCATGCTGCACCCGCATAACCGGGTCTCTGACGTCCAGCGGCGGCAGATGACAACCATCCTTGCGCCCAATGTCCACAACATCGCGATTGAGGGCAGCTTCGACGACGCGCAGGCGATGGTAAAGCGGATGTTCAGTGACAAGGACGTCAATGGCCCGCTAACTTTATCGGCCGTAAACTCGATCAACTGGGCCCGCCTGATGGCGCAGGTGGTATATTATTTCTACGCCGCACTTCGATTGGGCGGACCTGAGCGTAAAATTGCCTTTTCCGTCCCGACCGGAAACTTTGGCGATGTGTTTGCCGGCTATGTTGCCGCGCAAATGGGCCTGCCGATTGAACAGCTGATCGTCGCCACCAACATCAACGACATTTTGCATCGCGCCCTGTCAAAGGGTGACTATTCGGTGTTGGGCGTAACCCCGACCGCATCACCATCGATGGATATTCAGGTGTCGAGCAATTTTGAACGGCTCTTGTTTGACCTTGAAGGTCGCGATGGATCGACCACCGCAGCGCGGATGAAATGGTTCGAGAAAATGGGCAAAATGGTTCTGTCGCCCGACATGCGGAAAAAATCTGCATTGCTGTCGAGCGCGCGCGCCGATGCGGACCAGATGGCCGCTGCCATGCGCTGGGCCTATGGCGCGGCGGACCAGATTATCGACCCCCATACCGCCATCGCACTGCACGCAGCGCGGGCGTCGGGCATCAAACCGGAAACGCCTATCGTCACATTGGCAACCGCGCATCCCGCCAAGTTCCCGGACGCAGTAGAAAAGGCAACCGGCGTTCGCCCTGCTTTGCCTGCGCGTGTCTCGCATCTGTTCGACCGCGAAGAGCGCTTTGATGTCTTGCCCGGCACATATGACGCCGTGCGTGACTATGTGCTTGCGCGCGCCGTTCGCTAAAATATGGAACAGAATTTCGTCACCCTGATCAGCGAGCCGCGCAGCGATTACACGCTCATCGATTCGGGCAATGGGCGCAAATATGAATCCTATGGTGACCGCCGCTTCATTCGGCCGGAACCGCAAGCGATGTGGGCGCCTGCGCTCGACGAATGGCCCGCAGATGCCGAATTCGTTCCCGGATCCGACGATGACGGCGGCGGGCGTTGGTACAACAACAAACCCGTTCCTATGGATGGCTGGCCGCTCGCATGGAATGATGAGGTGCACTTTACCGCATCCTGCACGCCATTCCGTCACCTCGGCTTTTTCCCGGATATGGACCCGGTGTGGCGGTGGATGCGCGGACAGTTGGCAGGCGTAACCGATCCCGTCGCGATGAACCTGTTTGGCTATACCGGCGTTGGCACCCTCGCTTTGTCAGCAGCGGGCGCGCAGATGGTGCATGTCGACGCGTCGAAGAAATCGGTGGCGCAGGCACGGTCCAATGCCGAAATGTCGGGCATGTCCGACCGTCCTATTCGCTGGATCGTCGACGACGCCGCCAAATTCGTTGCGCGTGAAGTCCGCCGCGAAAAGCGTTATGACGGCATATTGCTGGACCCACCCAAATATGGTCGCGGTCCCGACGGCGAAGTGTGGCGGCTTGAGGAAGACCTGCCCGAACTGATCGCCAATTGCCGCAAGTTGCTTGATGCGGAATCAAAGTTTCTATTTCTGACCGTCTACGCCGTGCGCATGTCTGCGCTGGCGTTGGGTGGGCTGTTGGAATCCCATTTTGCCGACCTTGGCGGCAAGGTTGAATTTGGTGAACTCGCGGTGCGTGAACAGGGCCGGGGCATGCTTTTGCCTACGGCCATTTTCGCCCGCTGGTCACGTTAAGGAGTGATATGACCGATAGCCTCATTCTCGAAGTACATGACCTTGTCGTCAATGTGCTGACAGGCATTTACAGCCAGGAAACGCACCTGCCCCAGCCGCTGCGTATTTCGATTAGCGCAACGTTGGATATGGCTCCGCATTATGCGCCAGACACACCGTTGTCGGCCTCGAAAAATTATATGACACTGAAAGAGGCCGCAACGCTTTTGCCCAATGATGTGCACTTCACGCTGATCGAAGCGGTTGCCGATCATATCATGGATAATTTATTTGCTGACGACCCACGCATCAGCCACCTCGTCGTCAAAATCGTGAAACTCGCCATCGCCGAAGATAATGAATCGATTGGCATTACAATGTCGCGGAGCCGCAAGTGACAACGGCGCCGCTTGCAATTGTGACGGGCGGCAAGCGTCGGCTGGGTGCCGAAATCGCGTCAAAACTTGCGGGCGCGGGTTACGCGTTGGCACTGGTTAGCCATCTCGATTCACCGCCCGAAGAAACGCTTCTGGCGACGCTGCAAGAAAATGAGAGCGAATGGCATCCTTTTACGTTTGATTTGAGCACCGGTAACCCCGCCCATCTCGTTGACACCATAATAACGCATTTTGGCCGCGCACCCCAGCTGCTGGTGAATAACGCCGCGATGTTTGGGCAGGATGATTGGGAGTCGATGTCGTTCGAAACGCTGGAAGCGCATTTCCGGCTGAACCTCTTTGCGCCGCTCCTGCTGGCCAAAGCCGTTGTCGATGCTGCGGGCGCTGACATGCGGCCGGCAATCGTCAACATTCTCGACCAGCGCGTCGTCAATCCGCACCGTGACCAGATTAGCTACACGCTCTCCAAGCAAGCGCTCGCGGCGTCGGTACGGTCCATGGCTGCATCATTTGCAGGGCGCGCACGCTATAATGGCGTCGCGCCCGGGCTCGTCATATCAACCGATGACTATAGCGCAGAACAAGAGGTGCGATTGGCGGGCATGATGCCACTGGGCGCGCTTCCATCGCCATCCGCTGTCGCCGATGCCGTGATCTATTTGGCGAAGGCGCAAGACGTTACGGGGCAAATCATCTTTGTTGATGGCGGAGCGCATCTCAAAAGCTTCGACCGGGATTTCATGCACCTTTAACGCACGCGCCAGACCATGATCCCCTTGCCTTTTGCGGGCAGCGGATCAAGCTCCGCATCATGAGGGCAGAGCGCAAGGCAGTTAACGCTCTGCAAAACCTGCGAACGAAGTGCCGTCATAGGTGGTGAAGGGCGCGTTCTGGACGGTCGTTATGCCCGTATCGGTCGCGACTGATTATTGCGCAAAAGCACAAATAACTTGCGTTTGGTGCCCCATTAAGCCAATAGGCCGCCAAGCGCATGAGGCGAGCGGACGATACCGCCGCAGTATTGGCAGCGTGAGGGCCGCAACAAGTGGCCTCGCCAATCGAACAAGATGCGTAAGCTTAGAGGCTTCCCATATCACGCAGGGTTGTTTCCAACGGGTCAGCATAAGCTGCTCCCGAACACCTGCTGTTGCGCCCATGCGGTCCTGTTTCAAGGATCTGCATCATGGGGCTGCGACGACTATTTGAAAGTATATATATGTCTTTTTTCCAAGACCTGGGCCTTGCCCAACCTATCCTTAAGGCGCTTGAAGCCGCGGGATATGATACCCCGACGCCAATCCAGCAACAGTCGATCCCGCCATTGCTGCAAGGCCGCGACCTGTGCGGCATCGCACAGACCGGAACCGGCAAGACTGCGGCGTTTGCTTTGCCATCGTTGCACCATTTCGCAACAAAGCCAAAAGCGCGCCAGCAATATAGCTGCCGTATGCTTGTGCTGTCGCCAACCCGCGAACTTGCGGCGCAGATCGCCGACAGCTTCCGCACCTATGGCAAGTTCCTTGGTCTGAAGGTGGATTGCGTCTTTGGCGGCATGCCCATTTTCAGCCAGAAAAAACGTCTTGCTGGCGGCGTGGATATTCTGGTCGCGACACCGGGCCGTCTCATCGATTTGATCGAGCAACGCGCGGTGACACTCAAGGACGTCGAAATCTTCGTCCTTGATGAAGCGGACCAGATGATGGACCTTGGTTTCATCCACGCATTGAAGCGTATTGACCAATTGCTGCCAAAGCAGCGTCAGACATTGTTCTTCTCGGCAACCATGCCAAAGGCGATTGCTGAATTGGGCAACCGTTTCCTCAACAATCCTGTGCGTGTGTCGGTTGCACCTGCGTCCACCACAGCGGAGCGCGTTGAGCAATTCGTGACCTTTGTCGAACAGCGCGAAAAGCAGACTTTGCTAACGCTCAAGTTGCAAAGCGAAGAGATTGACCGCGCACTTGTGTTTACGCGTACCAAGCATGGTGCGGACCGCGTTGTGCGTGGGCTTGCTGGCGCCGGCATCCAATCCGCCGCCATTCACGGCAACAAAAGCCAGGGCCAGCGTACCGCTGCGTTGCAGGCATTTCGTGACGGCAAAATCAAAATCCTCGTCGCAACCGATATTGCTGCGCGCGGCATTGACGTTCCCGGCGTAAGCCATGTGTTCAACTTCGAACTGCCCAATGTGCCTGAACAATATGTGCACCGCATCGGCCGTACCGCGCGTGCGGGCCGTGAAGGCATCGCGATGAGCTTCGTTGCGGGTGACGAGCGTGGCTATATGAAGGATATTGAGCGTCTAACGGGCGTACGCGCCATGACACTTGGTTTGCCTGAAGGCTTCCGTGCAGCTGTTGCCGCATTACCACCCCCCGTTGCGGACAAGAAACCGCAACAGGCCCGTGGCGGTCGCGGTGGCGGTCACCCCGGTGGCGGTCGTACCAACTATGCTGGCAAGAAATTGGGTGGCAACAATGGCGGCACTGGTTTGAACGGCGAAACCCGTAACCGGACGCATACACCACAAGGTGGATGGCAGCCAGCCATCGGACCGCGTGACGGCAGCCGTGAAGGTAGCCGCGATGCGCGTCCACGTAATGACAATGCCCCAAGCGGTGACCGTCGTCCTACCGCCGACCGTGCATTTGCCGCGCGCAGCGAAAACCGTCGCGATCCCGGCGCTCCGGCGCGGAACTATGGTCCTAAAAAGGGCGGTAACGGAAACTACAGAGGTTCCGTGAAACGCGCTGGGTAAACCACAGCAATAACGACTGGCCGTCCCCCTGAAACCCGTTCAGGGCGACGGCTTGGTCATCAATGCCGGAAGTGGCGCATGCCGGTGAAGACCATGGCCAGACCAGCCGCGTCGGCAGCGGCGATCACTTCATCATCCCGCATCGATCCGCCCGGTTGAATGACTGCTGTGGCGCCCGCTTCAGCGGCAGCCAACAAGCCATCGGCAAACGGGAAAAACGCATCTGACGCCACTGCGGATCCAACGGTACGCGGCGTTGCCCAACCATAAGTTTCGGCGGCTTCGGTGGCCTTAATCGCGGCAATCCGCGCGCTGTCGCGTCGGTTCATTTGGCCTGCGCCAATACCCGCGGTTGCGCCATCCTTGGCATATACAATTGCGTTCGACTTTACATGCTTGGCCACGGTCCAGGCAAAGCGGCAGTCGGCCAGTTCCTGTACCGATGGTGCACGCTTGGTCACTACCTTGAAATCGCTGTCGGCAACATGGCCGTTATCGCGCGACTGCACCAGTAGCCCGCCCGTTATCGGCTTAATCGACAAGCCGCCGCGCTTTGGATCGGGCAAATCGCCCGTCAACAAAAGCCGCAGATTCTTTTTCTTTGCGAATACCGCCTTTGCGGCATCATCCGCCGATGGCGCGGCAACGACTTCCGTAAAAATTTCGGTGATGGCTTCCGCAGTGGCACCATCCAGCGGGCGGTTAACCGCAACAATGCCGCCAAATGCCGACACGCTGTCGCACTCGAGCGCCGCGCGATACGCGTCGATTAAGGTGTCGCCTGTTGCCACACCGCAGGGGTTGGCGTGCTTGACGATGACGACGGTAGGCGGTCCGTCGCGAAACTCGCTGACCAGTTCAAGCGCCGCATCAGCGTCATTATAATTATTATAGGACAGCTCTTTGCCCTGCACCTGTTCGGCTTGGGCAATCCCCGATCCATGCGGACCGACGGGCACATACAGAGCCGCGCGCTGATGTGGGTTTTCGCCATAGCGCAATTCGGTTTGGCGATTTCCGTTCACGGCAAGCATATCGGGGAACAGCTGCTGCTGATCCGCAAAAGCGAACCATTGGCTGATCATGCTGTCATATGCTGCGGTCGCCGAATAGGCTTTGGCCGCACATTTACGGCGGAAGTCATAGCTTGTTTTGCCGCCGCTTTCTTCCAACTCCGCGATCAGATTGTCATAATCGGATGGGTCGGTCAGGATCGTGACATAAGCGTGGTTCTTCGCGGCGCTGCGCACCATCGACGGTCCACCAATGTCGATATTCTCGATAATTTCATCGCGTGACGCGCCCTTGGCGACGGTTTGTGCAAAGGGATAAAGGTTCACGACGACAAGGTCGATTGCGCCAATGTCATGTTCTTTCATCGACGCTGCGTGTTCGGCATTGTCACGTACCGCGAGCAATCCGCCATGCACTTTGGGATGCAGCGTTTTGACGCGGCCGTCCATCATTTCGGGAAAACCTGTAAGCTCGCTAATATCCTTCACCTGAAGCCCTGCATCACGCAGCGTCTTGGCGGTGCCACCGGTGGAGACCAGTTCGACATGGCGCGCAGCCAAAGCATGCCCAAGTTCAACCAATCCCGTCTTGTCCGAAACGGACAATAGGGCACGCTTAATGATGACGTCTTGCATAAATTTATCCTAAATGGCGGAGCTGCCAGCCGATGGTGACGCCGCCTGTACCAGTGTCCGTGGTAATCACAAGTTGGCGGGTGGGGTGGGGACGACCATTTTGGTCAACCCAGAGACTGTCATCCACAGATAATTGACCGTCAGATGCCATAAATGCCCAATTGCTGCCATCGGCCATCCGCAAAAACACCGCTTGTGGACTGTCGGAAGCGACGATTTCGATTTCTGGCCCAAGATGGAACCGGATATGCACCGGCACGCCTTCTTTAGGTTTGTCCCGGGGCAGCAAAGTGTCTTCTCCGCGCAGATCCATGCCGTCGGAACGCAGGATCAACAATCGCGCATGACTATAGCCAAAGGTCCGGACGTAACCGTCATGGCTGGCCTCAATACGGGTCGCCTGATCAATATCGCGGCGTTCAAGCCCCACTTCGACAACACCTTTGCCCAATTGGCCGCCGGGCAGGATGGCCGTCGAGTTGGTGTCATTCACGCATAATGTCGAATGCGCCGCCGTGGTCCGAAGCCCGCGCGCCAACGCAGCGGGTATCGTCGCGCCGACAAGCGCCGCGCCACCGCAGTTTACAATCACGCGCTGCCCACCGTGCGACAATTCAAACGCAAGCGTTGAGGCGCAGCCTGACGCGGACTGACGCGCCAGTGGCGGGGGACCTGCATCCAGCAGTAACACGGACTTGCCCGCAGAAACGCGCTGATAACCCCAATCGAGCGCCTGCCGATGTGGTCGCGCGCGCACTTCGCTGGCCGCCACCAGCGCATCGATATGTTCCGCACCCATATGCGCCGACCCTTGCCACGCGCCAAGGCCGCCATCGGCATGGGTAAGGCCAAGCAACGCTGGCACGGCCCGCCCGAGCGCTTCGAGCAGGAATACAGGCACCATCTCGCTGCGCGCCGCATAGCATTGCTTGAGCAGGCTGAGCAGGCCGATCAATTCCATAAGTTGAACTGGCGAACGCGAGACGACGCCGCCGTCGGGGAAAATGGTCGCCCGCAACGATTCAGCCAAGCCGTTCTCGCCAACGGCGCGGCGCACCTTGCCCTCTGGCAACAAAAGCGATGCCGCGACAACGCCTGCCCAGCCCACGGTCTTACCGAAATGGCTTTGTGCACGCGGGGCTGTTTGGTCGAGATGGCGCGCAACCCGGGCGAAATGATTGATGACGCGCGCACGGTAAATGGGGTCCGCACTGCTGAGCAGAAACGGCGATCCCGCTGCCATATTCATCAAGCGCCACGCACAATTGTCGACGCGCCATGCCGGCTCACGCGTTTTCATGCCATTGGCCAGCAACCATGCATCGGCAATTTGCGCTGCGACCGGTGCACCTTCGCCGCGATTGGTCGCCGCGGACAAATCACGCAACCAATCAAATCGGTGGATATAGTCGGTCAGCGACGGCTGAAGCGCGAGCTTGTCATAATCCAACCCGTCGAACGCCTGTTCAAAACCCTGATAATGGAATTTGCCCATGCGCAGCGCCTGCCCGCGCCCGGCATCGCCTTTTAGGGGATCGTTCGGCACCGCGAGCAAGCGCATGGGAACCTTGCCCGTCAGCCTGCCGCTATGCAGCGGCGTGCGCCATGTTAACTTGTAAAATTCGAGAGAAAGCCGCTCGAGAAGATTTTGGCCCGCGCCTTGGGGCCTGACAATCAACGCCGCTTGCCGTTGCCCATTGTCGCCTTCATCGCCGTCGGTCATTCACCCCTCAGCGCCAAAATATTGGCCGCATATTGGCCCGCGCCACCCTTGAAAGTCGCGGTTCCAGCAACCAACGTGTCCGCCCCTGCCGAAATCGCCAGTGGCGCCGTTTGCGTTGTGATGCCGCCATCAACTTCCAACCGGATATCGCGGCCTGTTTTGTCGATCATCTTGCGAATGGCTTCAATTTTGCGCAGCTGGCTTGAAATGAAGCTCTGGCCACCAAAACCGGGGTTGACGCTCATCACCAGCACAAGGTCGATGTCGTCGATAAGATAATCCAGCATTTTGGCCGGCGTGTGCGGATTGAGCACGATACCCGCCATCTTACCCAGCGACTTGATCAGCTGCACGGTGCGATGCGGGTGCGGCCCGGCTTCGGGATGGAATGAAATGATATCCGCGCCAGCCTCTGCAAAATCCTGCACATATTGGTCGACCGGCGAAATCATCAAATGCACATCAAACGGCTTTGCGCTGTGTGGGCGAAGCGCCTTTACCACCGCAGGGCCAATGGTGATGTTGGGGACAAAATGTCCGTCCATAACATCAACATGAATCCAGTCACATCCGGCGGCATCAATGGCCCGCACTTCTTCTCCTAATCGGGCAAAGTCAGCGGACAAAATCGATGGCGCAATGCGAACAGGGCTGGTCATATTTTGCGTTTAGACGCTGGACCGCGCATGGGCAAGCGAACGGACCGCGTTATACACAGCTTATCGCACGCTTTGGCGCGGCTCACGGCGGTAAACGAACAGGTCACCGATCACATCATGCGACTCCGCAAATTTGGTGAAGCCAAGCTTCGCTGCGACATTATGCGAAGCTGCGTTGCCACGGTCGATGATGCAGCGGATTTCGCCCAAGTTCGTTGCGTCTGCCCAACCAAGTATCGCGGTCATCGCCTCGGTCGCGTAACCCTTGCCCCAGGCATCGGGCGTAAACGCCCAGCCAGCTTCGGGAAAGCCTTCGAGATCGCTGATGCCGCGTTCAAATTGCGCCAGCCCGCCATTGCCGACAAAGCGTCCGCTCTCGCGCTCGACAAAGGCCCAATAGCCATAGCCGAACAGCGACCACATGCCGATGCCCTGAAGCATTTTCATCCAGCTTGTATTGCGGCTGCGCGGCTCGCCGCCAATAAACGCCGTCATACGCGGGTCAGCCCAGGCCGCCGCATAATCTTCCCAATGCGCGCGCGTCATGGGTTCGATGGAGAGGCGTTCGGTCGTGAGTGTTGGCGCTGTCAATGTCTTCCCCTCCGATCATAGCGTAGCCCTGAGCAGCATCCGCTTTGCGGGTGCGTCCGTCGAAGGGCGCTTTGCAAACGATAACCGCCCTTCGACTTTTCGCCAGCGCTTGCGCGCTGACGGCTCAGGGCTTCGGTATTTTTTGTACCTTAACCAGCCCGTAAGAACCGCGCCACGAAAAATCCATCAAGCCCACCCTGATCGGCAAGCATTGGGGGCATGGTGCGGACGTGTCCATGTGCATTGGCAACGACGCCCGCTGGCAATTCGTCCGCGGTCGCCGCCAAAGTTGTATATTCCGGCTGCCGCGCAAGAAACGCCTCTGACTGCGCCTCGCCCTCATGCGGTTCAAGCGAACAGGTCGCGAAGACCAAGGTGCCGCCGGGCTTCAACCATTGCGCCGCACGGTCCAGCATGGCGCTTTGAATCGCGGCGAGATTGTTGATGGCTTTCAAATCAATGCGCTGCAGCACATCGGGATGGCGCCGCATCGTGCCCGTCGCACTGCATGGCGCATCCAGCAATATCGCGTCAAACAACTGCGCCGGTTTCCAATCCATGACGTCCGCATTGACGCGCTCAGCATTTAATTGCGTGCGTTCCAGATTGGCCATCAGACGGTCCATGCGCCGGGCACTGTTATCCAGCGCGGTCACGGTAAAACCCGCGGCCGAAAGCTGCATGGTCTTGCCGCCGGGGGCCGCACATAAATCCAGCGCCCTTTTGCCCTGTCCATCACCCAGCAGACGCGCCGGAAGGCTGGCAGCGAGATCCTGCACCCACCATGCGCCTTCGTCATAGCCATCGAGTTCTTCAATGGCGGTTCCACGCGGTAAGCGGACATGACCGGGCATCAGGCTGACGCCGCCGAGCCGCTCTGCCCACGCCTGCGTGGCCGTCGCATCGCGCAAGGCAAGATCAAGCGGCGGCGGTTCTGACAATGCGGACTGTGCGCCTGCAATCATCTCGTCGCCCCATACCGGATTCCAGCGCATCATCACAGCCTCTGGCAGCGACGGCAGATCGGGCAGGGTGGCTTCGGCCCGCAAGAGCGACCCCAATACGCCATGCACCAGTCGCCGTGGTCCGCCATCAACCAGCGGAAGCGCCGTCGCAATCGCAGCATGGGCGGGCGTGCCCAGCCGCAATATTTGCGCCAGCGCCAGCCGCAATACCATGCGTGCCTTGGCATCATCCGGCAGTGGCTGTTTGGTTTTGCTGTCAATCAACTGGTCGAGATCCACCGACCAGCGCAGCGTTTCTTGCGCAATGGCGATGGCGAGCGCGCGGTCCGGCGGCGATAGCCCTTTGGTCGCATTTGCCGTTGCCTGATCCAACGGCGTGCCCATGCGCATAACGGTATCAAGTAACCGCAATGCGGCGCGGCGGGTCGGAAGTCCGGAAATTTCTTCAGTCATGCAAAGCGCACTAGGCGTCTGCGCCAAACAAGGGAAGAGCGGTTCGATGTCAGGCCCATACGCAGCTTCACCTTGCAAACGGGTGCATCTGCACCGATGTAGGGCTTAACCGAACGCGCTTTCGAAGGAGAAGCTTAATGGGCACGCGCCCTTCACATGTCAAAGCACCCGATTATCTGTCGAAAAGCCCGCCTGTGCCGGTACCGAAAGCGGTTGATCGCGAACCCGAACCAGATGCAGAAAGACTGGACCCCGTGCGTTATGGCGATTGGGAATTGAAGGGCGTGGCGGTCGATTTTTAACGCGCCTATCGTTCCATCGATATTCCGGCATATCATAGACTGGGCGACCTAGGGTCAGGACCTAATGATGCACGCCCATAAACGGCGCTGACACTTCGGACCGAACGCGCACCAATCGCCCGGTCGCTTTATCAATCATCGCCCAAGTCGTATTTGCCCGCACAATGACCTTGCCCGCGGCATCGACAAAATCCACCCGCCGGTCAAATTGCGCACCCTTTGGCTCGCTTTCAATCCAAGTATTGGCGGTAACGCTTTGCCCGGGGCCGACATTGCCGCGATAATCAATTTCATGCCGGGTCACGACCCAGAAATAGGCCGCGATATGTTCCGGCGCTCCAACCGCCTGCCAATGCGCTGTCGCCATGTCCTGAATCCACCGCACCCACACGGCGTTGTTGACGTGGCCAAGCTCGTCAATGTCATCTGGTTGCGCGGTAAAGATGCGCGTGAATGGGGTCATTTTTGTGATGATGCCATCCCCATTTGCCAAATGATGAACGCGGCCTCTTCGGCATTTTCGCGCAACCGCTCGAACCGTCCAGACTTGCCGCCATGGCCCGCGCCCATGTTGGTTTTGAGCAGCAGGACATTGTCGTCGGTCTTCATATCGCGCAGCTTGGCGACCATCTTTGCAGGTTCCCAATAGGTCACGCGCGGATCATTCAATCCAGCGGTCCACAGCATGGGCGGGTAAGCCTTTGCCGCGACATTGTCATACGGGCTATAGCTGCGAATATAGTCGAACGCGGCCTTGTCGGTGATTGGGTTGCCCCATTCGGGCCATTCGCCTGGCGTCAGCGGCAGATCCTTGTCGAGCATCGTGTTGAGCACATCGACAAAAGCCACATGGCTGACAACCGCGCCAAATAATTCAGGTGCCTGATTGACCACCGCGCCCATCAATTCGCCACCAGCCGAACCGCCGCTTGCGGTAACCTTGCCTTTGCTGGTGAAGCCCAAATCGATCAGGCCCTTTGCCGCATCGACAAAATCGTTGAACGTGTTGGTGCGCTTGGTCAGTTTGCCGTCCAAATACCATTGATAGCCAAGGTCATCGCCGCCGCGAATATGCGCGATGGCATAAGCAAAGCCGCGATCGACCATCGACAGCCGGTTGGCGCTAAAGCCCGGCGGCATCGCGTAACCATAGGCGCCATAAGCATAGAGATGCAGCGGCTGGCTGCCGTCTTTTTTGAAACCCTTTTTGGTCAGGATGGAGACCGGCACCTTGGCACCATCGCGCGCCGTGATCATCACGCGTTCGGTCACATATTGCGCAGGATCATATCCGCTGGGGATTTCCTGCACCTTCAATGTTTCCAAGCGGCCATCGGCCAGATGATAGTCAAACACCGTGTCAGGCGTGACCATCGATTCATAACCCAGCCGCAGCTTCGTCACATCATATTCGGGGTTATCGCCAAGGCCCGCATCATAGCTGGCCTCAGGGAATTTGATTGGCTGCACCTTGTTGGCATCCGCATAATCGCGGATTTCAACTTGATCGAGGCCATCAATCCGGCCTTCGGTCACATAGAAGTTTTTGAACAGCGACAGCCCCGTCAAATAATGGCGGTCAGACCCTGCAATCAGCGTTTTCCAATCGCTCGGTGCCTTCATGCTGGCGGTCGCGACGCGGAAGTTCACATGCTCGTCGTTGGTCAAAACATACAAAGTGCCATCGCGGACATCGACGCTATATTGGCGTCCCGTCTTACGCGGCGACACCATGATCGGTGTTGCAGTCGGGTCGCTTGCTGGAACCAGCCGCACTTCGCTCGTGACATTGTCGCCCGTACCAATGACGATCCAATCCTCTTGGGCGGTCAGACCGACACCAACGCCAAAGCCGATGTCTTGTTCCTTATAAAGCAACTTCGCTTTGGTCAGATCTTCACCCAGCCGGTGGTACCACGCATTGTCGGTGCGCCAGTTTTCATTGGCAAGGCCATAGACAACGCCTTTGCTGTCCGATGACCAGACAATGCCCGACAATGTGCCCGGGATGATGTCACGCAACTTTTCGCCGGTTTCCAGATTGCGAAAATGCAGGTCAAACCGTTCCGACCCGTTATCGTCGTAAGCATATGCCAATATTTTGCCATCGGGGCTGATCTCTGCAGCACCAAGGCGGAAATAGGCTTTGCCCTTGGCGAGTATATTTTCGTCGAGGATGAGTTGATCGGCACCGCCGGCAACTGCCTTGCGATAATGCTTGCGATATTGCGCGCCTTCTTCGAATTTTGACCAATAGATATAGTCGCCATCCTTTTGCGGGACCGAGCTGTCGTCTTCTTTGACGCGGCCTTTCATTTCCTGAAAAATGGTTTCGGTCAGCTGCGCTTGCGGTGCCATCTGTGCTTCAAAATAGGCATTCTCGGCATTCAGATGCGCGAGTATCTCTTTATCGTCGATCGTCGGATAACCCGAATCGCGCAGCCAATGATAATCATCGGTAATTATAACCCCGTGCCACGTGGCACTGTGCGGGCGCTTTTCAGCAACTGGGGGCTTAATTTCACCGGCGGTTTTTTCAGTCATAATGGCTTTCTGGGCAAATGCGGGCGAGGATATTGCAGCAATCGCAACAATGAGTGGGAGCAATGCTTTCATGAGAAGACTTCCTCGCTTATATGGTCTGCACAACCATATGAACGGAAGTCCAAGATG
>NZ_JBIICH010000023.1:0-20926 GCF_044239005.1 Sphingorhabdus sp.
ATCCCGGCAACAGCGAAGGGCGCATGACCTTCATGTCTTCGGAGATCGGGTTGGCAAGGCTCCATGTGCCGCCACCAAATGCGTCCGCCGCCTTTTGCGGCAGGAACGACCAGTTGATCGCCTCGTTTAAGCCACGGGCTGCCGCTGCACGGCGCACTTTGCGTTCCAGCGACTGGACAGGCGTTGCGGTTGGTTTGGCGACGCCGTCTGCACGGGGCAATGGTACGGACACGACATTGTCGAGGCCGACGATACGCACAACTTCTTCGACAATATCTGCAGGGCCATCGACGTCACGACGCCATGTCGGCACGGTAACGCGCCAGTCGTCGCTTACCGAAAAGCCCAGTCTTTCCAAGATATTGCGCTGTTCGTCCGGTGCAACATTAACGCCGCCAAGTTGCTGGCAATATTGGGTGTCATAAGAAATGTTGCGCGGCGCAACTGGTGCAGCGCCCGACCGTGTGATGGCACTTGGCGTCCCGCCGCAATGGTCGAGCACGAGCTTGGTCGCGATCGCCAATCCGTCTTCCAGAAAGGCAGGGTCAACACCGCGTTCAAAACGTTGCCGCGCATCGCTGGTCAACGCCAGCTTCTGCCCGGTGCGCGCAATATGTTCAGGGTCGAAATAGGCGCACTCGATAAGGACATCCGTGGTCGTTTCCGAAACGCCGCTATGCTCGCCACCCATGATTCCGCCAATGTCATGCACCATGCTGTCGTCAGCAATGACGGTCATGCTGGAATCCAGCGTGTAAGTCTTGCCGTTGAGGGCGACCACGTCTTCCCCGTCGACCGCCTTGCGTGCCACCAGCGCGCCATTCAGCTTCGCGCGGTCATAAACGTGCAAGGGCCGGCCAAGATCAATGGATATGAAGTTGGTGATGTCGACGAGCACTGAAATCGGCTTTTGGCCAATGGCTTTCAGCTTGCTGCGCATCCATTCGGGGGCGTCGCCATTACGGACACCGGAGACAGCCTGTGCGAAGAACGCAGGGCAGCCTGCAGCGTCGTCCGTACGCACGATCGGCGCGGGGCCACTGCCTTCATTTGGCGTGTCCAAATTAATGCGGTAGACTTCGTTCAGCGGGCGCAATGTCCCAAGGCCAGCGGCGGCGAGATCGCGCGCGATGCCGCGAACGCCCATGCAGTCCTGACGGTTGGGGGTGATGCTGACATCAATGACGGGATCGTCCAAACCAGCCCAATCGGCATAGACTGTCCCCACCGGCGCATCGGCTGCGAGTTCGATGATGCCATCATGATCGTCGCCCAATTCCAGCTCCGCAATCGAGCACATCATGCCGTTGGATTCGACGCCTCTGATCGCGGCGACCTTTAGCACCATGCCATTTGCGGGAACGACTGCGCCGGCTGGACCGAATACGCCAAGCATGCCTGCCCGCGCATTGGGTGCGCCACAGACAACCTGAAGCGGTTCGCCGCCTGCATCGACGGACAGCACTTGCAATTTATCCGCCTGCGGATGCGGCGCCGCGCTCAGCACCTTTGCAATGCGGAATGCGGACAATTTTTCTGCCGGGTTTTCGATGCCTTCAACCTCAAGCCCGATACGGTTCAGGCAATCGGCAACGGCCTGCATATCGGCGTCGGTATCGAGATGCTCTTTCAGCCATGACAATGAGAATTTCATGCGCCTACTCCTCCGCTCAGCGTCGGAACATCGAGCGCGTCAAATCCGTAATGTTGCAGCCAGCGATTATCGCCGTCGAAGAAGGCGCGCAGATCGTCCATCCCATATTTCAGCATGGCAAGGCGGTCGACGCCGGTACCGAAGGCAAAGCCCTGCCATATATCGGGATCAAGCCCGCAGGCCTCGATAACCTTGCGATGCACCATGCCGGAGCCAAGAACCTCCATCCAGCCTTCCGATCCGCCAATGACGCGCTTGCCGTTGACCATTGAATAGCCGACGTCGACTTCAACCGATGGCTCAGTGAACGGGAAATAGCTTGGACGCAGACGCAAGACGACATCTTCGCGTTCGAAATAGGCTTTTAGAAATGTCTCCAACGTCCATTTCAGATGACCAAGGTGAATGCCCTTGTCGATGACAAGGCCTTCGATCTGGTGGAACATCGGCGTGTGCGTCGCATCGCTGTCGCTGCGGTATACGCGGCCAGGTGCGATAATGCGGATCGGTGGTTCCTGTGACGTCATGGTGCGGATTTGCACCGGCGATGTGTGCGTGCGCAGCAGCATTTTGCTGCCCTCGCGCGCCATTTCGTCGGGGAAATAGAATGTATCATGCATTGCGCGTGCAGGGTGCGTTTCGGGAATGTTGAGCGCGGTGAAATTGTGCCAATCATCTTCAATCTCGCGCCCTTCGGCAACGGCAAAGCCCATGTCGGCAAAGATTTCGGCAAGCTCGTCCATGACTTGGCTGACGGGATGCACTGTTCCGCGCGGCGTTTCGGGCGCAGGCAATGTCATGTCGACATATTCGCTGGCGAGACGCCGGTTCAACTCGGCTGTTTCCAAGGCGGCTTTTTTCGCGGCCAGCCCCGCTGTCACGCTTTCGCGCAGACCGTTGATGATCGGGCCTTGCGTCTGACGTTCATCGGGCGACATCGCCCCCATCGTCTTGAGCAACGCCGAAACGCTGCCTTGCTTGCCAAGGGCGGATATCCGAACAGCCTCCAGCGCATCCAGCGTATTCGCGGAATCAATCGCTGCCATCAGTTCGGTTTGGAGTGTCGCAATATCTGTCATCATGGTTCGCCTGAATAAGCAAAAGGGCGCGAACGGCAAGTGCCGCCCACGCCCTTTTGCGCAATATCGAAGTTTTAGGAGCTTATGCTGCTTTCGCGAGCGCTGCCTTCGACTGCGCAATGATCGTGCTAAACATCGCGCCTTCGTTCATCGCGAGGTCCGCAAGAACCTTGCGGTCCAGTTCGACGCCAGCAAGCTTCAGGCCATGCATGAACACGCCATAGGTCATGCCTTCGGCGCGGACTGCGGCGTTGATACGCTGGATCCACAATGCGCGGAAGTTCCGCTTGTTTACCTTACGGTCGCGATATGCGTACTGACCGGCCTTTTCGACCGCCTGACGTGCGACGCGGATGGTATTTTTGCGACGGCCATAATAGCCCTTCGCCTGCTCTAAAATTCTTTTATGTTTAGCTTTGGTGGTCACACCACGTTTGACGCGTGCCATAATCTATATCCTTTTCGTTTTTCGTGGTCGCGTGGCTTAACCGAAAAACCGGTTCCCACTTTTTCGCACCACGCTCAGTCTGAAAACGTTCGCTTAGTCTTAAAGACCGTATGGCGCCCATTTCTTGATTGTCTTGGCATCGGGATCAGAGATCACGCTGGTGCCACGGTTTTGGCGGATATACTTGGCATTATGGCTGCTCAAACGGTGCCGTTTTCCAACGACGCCATGCTTGATCTTGCCTGTTGCGGTGATTTTGAAGCGTTTCTTCACACCGCTCTTGGTCTTGAGCTTGGGCATTTTGGTCTCCTTTGTTGAGTCCGTATCAAGCCGACATGGCAGCCCTATTGGCCAGCCTGCTTATTCGGAAGGGGCGCGCCTAACCGGATTCGCGCGCGATTGCAAGCATATTGCCGGTAATTCGGCCCGGACTGCTGCGTTTTAGTGTTGGCACGCCAATGCTTCGAGCACGTCATCAAGGCGTGCTGGGTCGCCCACCGCAATGATATGGCCGTCGGAAGCGCCGTGTAGAGGTTCCCCCGACCAATCGCTCATCATTCCCCCCGCGCCCGTTACGATGGGGATTAAGGCAGCAAAATCATGCAGCTTCAATCCGGCTTCGACGACGATGTCGATATGGCCACTGGCGAGCAGGGCGTAGTTGTAACAATCGCCACCAAACAGCATTTTTTTATGTGCTGTTTGCGCGGCGAGTTCCATAAAATGGTCGCCGTCATGCTGCGTAAAATATTGTGGTCCCGTCGTTGCCAGAGTGGCCTGATTCAACGCGGTGCATGCTCGTGTTGTGACAGGATTTCCGTTCAGGGTCGTCGGATAGCCCGCAGCGCCGACCCAGCGCTCGCCACTGATGCATTGGTCAATGACACCAAGGACAGGCCAGCCGTCTTCGAGCAGCGCAATCAATGTTCCGAATATCGGGCGTCCGGCCATGAAACTTACGGTTCCGTCGATTGGATCGATAATCCAGCTGCGGCCCGAGCTGCCGGTTTTTTCGCCATATTCCTCACCGATGATCGTATCGCGGGGGCATTCGGCATCCAGAATGCGGCGGATGGCGCTTTCGGCGGCGCGGTCGGCTTCCGTCACCGGGGACGCATCGGCCTTTGCCTCGTGACTATAGGCTGATCGGAAAAAGGGCCGGATGGCTTGGCCCGCTGCCTCGGCCAAACGATTGGCCAGAAGGATATCCGCCGGTGTCATCAGTCGAACAAAGAACTGACGGAACTTTCGTCGGCAATGCGCTTAATCGCTTCGCCCAACAATGGCGCGATGGGCAGCTGGCGTATTTTGGGACTGGCATTGGCAATGTCGGACGCCAGGATGGAGTCGGTGATAACCAGCTTGCGCAGTGAGGACGCGTTGACCCGGTTCACGGCTTCGCCCGACAATACACCATGGGTAATATAGGCGACGACGTCGGACGCGCCGGCGGCTTTTAACGCGTCCGCCGCGTTGCACAGCGTGCCAGCGCTGTCCGCGATGTCATCAATCAATATGCAGAATCGGTCTTTAACATCGCCAATGATGTTCATGACTTCGGAAACACCTGCTTTTTCGCGGCGTTTGTCGACGATCGCCAGAGGCGCATCATCAAGACGCTTTGCCAGCGCGCGCGCGCGGACAACGCCGCCAACATCCGGCGATACGACGGTGATATTCTTGTCGCCATGGCGCTCCAAAATATCCGCGCTCATGACAGGTGCGCCGTAAAGATTGTCGGTGGGAATATCGAAAAAGCCCTGAATTTGGCCGGCATGCAAATCCACGGTCAACACGCGGTCAGCGCCAGCCTGGGTTATCAGATTCGCGACAAGCTTCGCCGAAATGGGTGTGCGTGGTCCCGGTTTCCGATCCTGCCGTGCATAGCCGAAATAAGGAAGAACCGCCGTGATGCGCTTTGCCGATGCACGGCGCAACGCATCAATCATGATCAGCAATTCCATCAAATTGTCATTGGCTGGGTGGCTGGTCGATTGGATAACAAACATATCTTCGCCGCGGACATTTTCATGGATTTCGACGAAAATCTCATTGTCGGCGAAACGGCGCACGCTGGCGTCGGTCAGCGGCAAGTTCATATAATCTGCAATGCCCTTCGCCAAAGGAAGGTTGCTGTTACCTGTCATCAATTTCATGTGCGTGTCCCCGGACCCCTGAGCTTTGAATCGCGCGCCAAAGTTTCGCCAAACGCCTTAGCGGCGCACGACTGACCTGACAATCGGCTTGCCCCGCTACATTGTGGACAATAGGGTGGTGAAATGACAAATCGGCTCAACATTGCAATGGCGCAGCTTAACCAGCGCGTGGGTGACCTGGCAGGTAACGCCGGCAAGATGCTTGAATGGCGCGCAAAAGCGACAGATGCCGACCTGATCGTGTTTCCCGAACAGCAGTTGATAGGGTATCCGGCCGAGGATCTGGTGCTAAAGCCAGCCTTTGCCGCGCGCGCTGCGGTGGAGCTTGCCAAGCTGGCGGAGGCGACGGCCGATGGCGGGCCCGCCATGCTTGTGGGTTCGATATTCCTCGACGATGGCGCATTGTACAATGGAATTGCATTGCTCGATGGCGGTCAGATTGCTGCCGTGCGTTACAAGCATGAGCTGCCCAATTACGGAACCTTTGATGAAAAGCGGATCTTTGCATCTGGCCCATTGCCGGAACCCATGCTGTTTAAAGGCGTGCGCATTGGCGTTCCCATTTGCGAAGATGGATGGCTCGCCCCGGTTAGCCTCCATTTGAAGGAACGCGGCGCTGAGTTACTTATTTCGACCAACGGCAGCCCGTATGAAATCGACAAGGACGACCGGCGCTTGGAAGAGGTTTTTGCGGCCCGTGTGCGCGAAACCGGATTGCCGCTGATGTTTCTAAATCGTGTCGGTGGGCAGGACGAGCTGGTGTTCGACGGCAGTTCCTTTGTCCTGAACGCGGATGGCGCGGCGGCGCACCGTTTGCCCGACTGGGAAGAGCATCTGTGCATGACGCACTGGACGCGCGGTGACGATGGCTGGCAATGTGCCGATGGACCAAAGGCGCTTTGGGAAGACCATCCCGCCGATATCTATAGCGCCATGGTCACGGGCCTGCGCGATTATGTGAACAGCAACGGCTTTCCCGGCGTTGTGTTGGGCATGTCGGGCGGCATCGATAGTGCGATATGCGCGGCGATTGCCGCTGATGCGCTTGGACCGGACCGCGTTTGGTGTGTCATGTTGCCGAGCCGCTATACCAGCCAATCCAGTCTGGACGATGCTGCGCAATGCGCAGAAATGATTGGGTGCCGGATCGATACGATCCCCATTTCACCGGCCGTTGGCGCTTTTGACGATATGCTCTCGGGCAGCTTTGCCGACCGCGATGTCGACATTACCGAAGAGAATATTCAATCGCGTATCCGCGGCGTCACGTTAATGGCCCTGTCCAACAAATTTGGGCATATGCTTTTGACGACGGGAAACAAAAGCGAAATGAGCGTCGGCTATGCCACGATTTATGGCGATATGGCCGGCGGCTATAACCCGATAAAAGATGCCTATAAAATGACGGTGTTTGCCATTTCCGAATGGCGCAATGCGCATAAGCCGCGCATTGGTCTCGGCCGGGATGGCCCAGTGATACCCGACAATATCATTACCAAGCCCCCCAGTGCGGAATTGCGGCCGGACCAGAAAGACAGCGATTCGCTTCCGGATTATCCGCTCCTTGATAAAATGTTGTATGCGTTGGTGGAGGAAGAGCGCTCGGTCGATGAGGTCGTTGCCCAAGGCTTTGATCGCGACACCGTCGTGCGGATTGAAAGGCTGCTTTATCTCGCGGAGTATAAACGGCGGCAGGCCCCTCCGGGGGTAAAGCTTGGCACACGAAACTTTGGGCGGGATCGTCGCTACCCCATAACAAACGCGTTCCGAAGTGGCCGATAAGCCCCGCCTCTTTACATCGGGCACTGGAAATCGCGCGATATCCGTCTTATTGGATAGCCATGTCATTTTTTAAAGATGTCTCGCTGCGTAATGCGGGCACGGATCTGATCAGCTTTTTCCGCACAACGGGCACGCATAGCCCGTGGCTGTTTCTGGCTGCCTGCGTGCCGACGGCGATTATCATCTACACATTCTATATTGATACGCTTGAAAAGGCGAAGCCGCCGCCACCCACGGTGACCTATTTCGAAAGCTGGCCTGCGACACGCACGATCGAGGAATCGAAAGCTGCGATTGCCGAATATCAAAAGCGAAAAGACGAAATGCGCGCCCGCGAGAAAGAGGCATATAAAGCATTCGGTCGTGCGGTCGGGATGGACGTGGAAGAAATTGAGCGAGAGGCCCAGCTTGAGCGCGCGCAAAAAGAGGCACAAGCGAAAGACGCTGCCGCGGGAGCAAAACAATAGCCACCGCTGATCACCGCTTCATGGCCGCAGCTTTGGCGCTGGCCGAACGTGGCGTGGGCCAGACGGGGCTGAACCCGTCGGTTGGCTGTATCATCGTCAAAGAAGGCGTCGTCGTTGGACGCGGCTGGACCCAAAAGGGGGGCCGTCCCCATGCAGAAGCCATGGCGCTGGCGCAGGCCGGTTCTGCGGCGCAAGGCAGCGTTATTTACGTCACGCTTGAACCATGCGCACATCAATCCGACCGTGGGCCGGCGTGTGCCCTATTGCTGGTGGACGCCCGGCCAACACGCGTTGTCGTTGCGCTGCAGGACCCCGATCCTCGGACTGCGGGTGAAGGCATCAAGGCGCTCATGGCCGCGGGTATCGCTGTCGAAACTGGCGTCATGGCGTCCGAGGCGCGCAAAAGCCTCTCCGGATTTCTGTGCCGCATGCAGCTGCGGCGGCCATTTGTAACGTTGAAAATCGCGACATCGCTGGATGGTCAAATCGCGATGGCCGATGGCAGCAGCCGTTGGATTACGGGGGGTATCGCGCGCGCGCATAGCCATATTGAACGCGCGCGGACGGATGCCATTTTGGTCGGATCGGGCACCGTAAAGGCAGACGCGCCACAATTGAATGTGCGGCTGACAGGGCTTGAACAGCGGTCGCCGCGCAAGGTCATACTGGGCAGCGGTGATGCCCCCGCCGGGTGGGAAGTTATTTCTGCGCCAGCGGACATCGCAAAGCTGGATTGTAATAATGTGATGGTGGAAGGCGGCGCTGCAACGGCAACGGCTTTTTTGAAGGCCGGGTTGGTTGACCGGCTGTTATTGTACCGCGCACCCATTTTCATCGGGGCAGGCAAGGCCTGCCTTGGCGACATTGGACTGGGGCAGCTGGCCGACGCGCATGGACTGTGGCAGCTGTGCGATTCGCGCAGTCTTGGCAAAGACCGTCTCGAAGTCTACGAACGCGCCAATTAAAGAGGCAATATACATATGTTCACAGGTATCATCACGGACGTTGGCCATATTCGTTCATCCGAACAGCGGGGCGATTTGCGCCTCGTCATTGACTGCGCCTATGACATGGACACTGTCGCCATCGGCGCATCTATCGCATGTTCGGGCGTGTGCCTGACCGTTGTTGATAAGGGCGAAGGCTGGTTCGCCATTGATGCGTCTGCCGAAACCGTTTCACGTACACCTGCGGGCATGTGGGAAGCCGGAACCCAGCTGAACCTAGAACGCGCGTTGAAGGTGGGCGATGAATTGGGCGGGCATATTGTCACGGGCCATGTCGACGGCGTCGGCCATATTGTTGGCAGCGAAACCGTGGGCGACAGCTGGAAAGTAACCGTCGCCGCACCGGGCAGCCTAGCGCCTTATATTGCGGCCAAAGGATCAATAACCGTCGACGGCGTGTCGCTGACCGTCAATGACATTGCCGATCAAGCCGATGGTTCGGCGCATTTCATGCTGAACATCATTCCGCACACGGCGCAGATGACGACATTAGGGACGCTGAGCGCCGGGCGGCAGGTCAATTTGGAAATCGACGTACTCGCCCGGTACTTGAAACGTATGGAAGATATGCGCGCCCGTTAAAAGGGAAGCCAACGCTGCTTCTTGGAAAAGCGCATATATCCGATATTGGTGCCCAACCGAATTCCGGCACCTACCCTGATGGTAATGAGCACGACATCGCCGCGGGCCAGATAGCTCGCATTAAATCCACCGCCGAGATACGCGACGCCCTCACCGGCGGGATAGCGTTTGAAAATGTCCTCGGTGTCGTAAAGATTGTAAACAAGCACAAAGGTGCTGCCCGCATTTGCGCCAACATCGGGTCCAATCGATGGACCCGTCCAATAGACGGGCATTTTGCCCTCAACCTTGTGATTCAGCGTGCCCGATCCGTAACGAAGGCCAACGACAAATGCGCCACCACCTTCGCGGCCAACGATATAGGCATTTGGCCGACCCTCCTTTTTCAGAATGTCCTCAATCAATTTGCCAAGACCTTGGGCACTCTTGCCAAAGACGCCTTCGGCAGCGCCGATCAAATCATCTTGTTGATAGGTGGCTTCGGTCGAGATGGCGGGAGACGCGGTCGACGTTTCCGGTAATGTTGCAGGGGCCTCTGTCGGAACACCATCCTGAACAGTCGGAGCAACATCCACCGCTGGGGCGGTGGCCGGGGCCGGCGTGCCTAGGTCTGAATCGATGACATCATTGGGATCGACGGTGTTGATCTGCGCCATCGCTGGCGAAGCGACCAGTGCGCCCGCTGCGAGCAGCATCCGCAAATGATATAATGACCGTTTTAATCCCCGGCTAATTGCTAACATGCAAATCCCACCCTTTTAAAATCAAGCAACACTCTATGAATCCTCTAGATGAGCCTATGATGAACGACCGTCAATGTGCGTTCAGTGCGCGCCAGAGCGATCCTATTTCGTTAATTTTCTTCTTATAGCATGCCCGTGTCAATAACCATTGCAGCCAAATGCATGCAACGCTATAGGCCGCCCATGCCAAACGCGCTGGAGACGTGGGTGAGTGGCTGAAACCAACGGTTTGCTAAACCGTCGTACTGGTAAATCCGGTACCGAGGGTTCGAATCCCTCCGTCTCCGCCAATCCTTTTTTAGCCCTCCTTATACCGCCCTGCACTTCGTCGGGCGCATCTGGCTCTATTGAAACTTGGAAGATCATTCAGGCGAGTTTGGACGACGCCGGCTTCTTGACCGCGCGCAAATGTTAGATAACGCGTTGCGCCACAATCCGTGCCCGACACACAATTGAGAATTCCATTGGCCACCAAAACCCGCGCTAATTTATTGAAGCGGCTTGACCCCTATTGGAAAATGGAGGCGGCAAACGTGTTGTTCGTGCCGTTATTCCTGTTTTGGTTAAGCGGTTGGCGGTTAAGTTGGATCACATTGGCACCTATGGCCGCGACGATGCTGCTCTTGATCATTGGCGCGCTATATTGGCGTGGCAAGGTGCAACAGTTAAGCGGCAGGGGCGGCGGATTCCTCATCCTTTTGCGCCATATTTCCCTGTGGCAGCGGCCAGCGTTGATCCTGGCCCTGGTCGGCTGCCTCTCGGCTCTGGCGGGTTGGCTGGTGCCTGCTTGGTCGGCGGGTCTTGCTGATCGGAGCATCGCGACGGGATGCGCCGCCCTCTCCCTGTTGGAATATGTGAACTATTATCATCGGCAGCTGCAGCATTTTGACAACCGCGAAGATTTCCAGAGGCTGTTGGCGGGCAAGGGCTTTCGCAAGTCTTGGTTGGCCCGCGACCTCGATGTTCTGAATGATACATCACCATAATCGAGATGGATCAGGCGGCAGGTCTGCCGATTGGAGGCAATTTCACGCAATCGCAGGACCCATATAGGCTTCATTTTTTCCTTCGCGTGCGACGTAGGTCACGCTTTTGCAGCGGCAACCTTGTCCTGCGTTTTGGTGTCGAAGTCGCTGGCGTCATGCCGCTCGTGCAGCTGGCTGGCGGGATCACCCATGACGCGATTGACCATGCGTCCACGCTTCACAGCTGGCCGTTCGGCGATGAGGTCAGTCCAGCGGATCACGTTCTTATATTCATGGACAGATAGAAACGCGCCCGCGTCGTAAATCAGCCCTTTGACGAGTGCGCCATACCATGGCCAAATCGCCATATCGGCGATGCTGTATTCGTCGCCCGCCATATAGGAGCGGTCGGCAAGGTTGCGGTCCAGCACGTCCAACTGCCGCTTCACCTCCATTGCGAATCGGTCGATAGCATATTCAAATTTGAACGGCGCGTAGGCATAAAAATGGCCAAAACCGCCACCTAGATAGGGCGCGCTGCCCATTTGCCACATCAGCCAGTTGATCGTTTCCGTCCGCGCGTGATGCTCGGTCGGCAGGAACGCGCCGAACTTTTCGGCAAGATATAAAAGGATCGCACCCGATTCAAAGACGCGCGTAGGCTCCGGCGTTGAATGGTCGAACAATGCCGGAATTTTGGAATTGGGATTGGCTTCGACAAAGCCGCTCGAAAACTGGTTGCCGTCGCGGATGTTGACAAGCCACGCGTCATATTCTGCGCCGGTATGGCCAAGCGCGAGTAACTCCTCAAGCATGACAGTCACCTTCACGCCATTGGGCGTGGCAAGCGAATAGAGTTGCATCGGATGCTTGCCGACGGGGCGTTCTTTGTCATGCGTCGCCCCGGCGATGGGCCGGTTGATATTCGCAAACTGGCCGCCGTTTTCGGTGTTCCATTCCCAGACCTTAGCTGGCGTGTAATCGGAAAAAGTCTGGGTCATGGATGTGGCTTTCATTCGGTGAAATCATAGGGTGTCGGTTGACAGGCGGGGCTTATGATAAAGGCGCGCAAGCCTCATGTGCCCATGCCAGCGCGTCGCCGTCCAGTTGTGGCGCGATAATCGACAGCACCTTGGCATGGTAATCATTCCACCAGCGCAGTTCCTCGCTGTTCAACAGACTGACATCCACCAACGTCTTGTCAATGGGGGCGAAGGTGAGCGTTTCGAAACCGAAATAGCGACCTTCCGCGCCGGCGATTTCGCGTTCCTCGACCAGCACCAGATTTTCGATGCGGATGCCATATTCGCCGGCTTTGTAATAGCCAGGCTCGTTGGACAGGAACATGCCTGCTTGCAAAGGCTCGTCTGTGCCAGCCTGTCCGCCCGAGAATTTCCCAATGCGCTGCGGCCCTTCATGCACAGCAAGGAAGCTGCCGACGCCGTGGCCGGTGCCATGGGCGTAATCAAGGCCCGCTTGCCACAGTGCGGCCCGCGCCATCGTGTCGAGTTGCGCGCCGCGCGTGCCTTCTGGGAATACTGCCAGTGCAAGTGCGATATGGCCCTTAAGCACGCGGGTGAAACGGTCCTTCATTTCGGCTGTTGGTTGTCCGGGGCCGACCCAGATTGTGCGCGTTACGTCCGTGGTGCCATCCAGATATTGCCCGCCGCTGTCGACCAGATAGATGCTGTTGGGTTCAATCGCCCGGTTGCTCTTTTCGTCGACCTTGTAATGGCAATGCGCGCCATTGGGACCGGTGGCCGAAATCGTGTCGAACGACAGATCGTGCAGCATGCCGGTATCTTGGCGGAAGGATTTCAGCCGCGCTGCCGCCGACAATTCGTCCAGCCCGCCCTTATGGGCCGTTTCGCCCATCCAGTGCAGGAAGCGGCTAAGCGCTGCGCCGTCACGCGCTTGCGCCGCACGATGGCCGGCTTGCTCGACATGGTTTTTAACGGCCTTTGGCAAAATGGTCGGGTCGCGCGCTTCGACGAGCGTTGCGCCGCCATCCTTCAGTGCACCGAATATCGCCGCGACGGCGCGATCGGGATCCACAGCGATGCGTTTGCCGTTCATGGCTTTCAATGCAGGGACAAACTCCTCCGGGGTGCGCAAGCGTACGGCATTGCCCAAATGGACGCGGACGTCATCGCCGACCTTTTCCGGGGTAACAAACAGGTCTGCCGTGCCATCGGCATGGGCGAGCACGAAGCTGAGCGCGACGGGCGTATTAGCCACATCGGAGCCACGGACATTCAGGAGCCATGCCACCGAATCGAGTGCAGAAATCACCGTGCTGTCCAAACCATTGGCGGTCAGCCATTCGGCAACCGCTGCGCGTTTTTCGGCGCTGCTTTGTCCGGCAAAACGGTCTTCATGGACCATGAGCTTGGCGTCGCTTTTGCCGGGCTGATCCGCCCAAACGGCATCAATCGGGTTGCTTTTGACCGCGACCAATTCTGCGCCTTTGGCTTTTAACGCCACGGTCGCGCTTTCGACCCAACCCTTGGTATGCACCCATGCGTCATAACCGATGCGCGCGCCTGCGGGGGCGTGTTCCTTCAACCAATCAGAAATGCTCGTTTGCGGCACGCCGACATATTGCCAGTTGTTGCCGTCCACCTGCTCACGCACCTGCAGCGTGTAGCGCCCGTCGGTGAAAATGGCCGCCTCTTCCGACAGAACAACGGCAGAGCCTGCAGACCCGCCAAAGCCCGTAAGCCAGCCAAGACGTTGCGCATAGTCCCCTACATATTCGGACATATGTTCATCGCAAATCGGAACGACGAATCCGTCGAGCTGATCTTTTTTCAGTTGGACGCGCAAGGCATTAAGGCGGGCTTCGTAGGTGGACATCTTGGACTTCCGTTCATATGGTTGTGCAGACCATATAAGCGAGGAAGTCTTCTCATGAAAGCATTGCTCCCACTCATTGTTGCGATTGCTGCAATATCCTCGCCTGCATTTGCCCAGAAAGACATTATGACTGAAAAAACCGCCGGTGAAATTAAGCCCCCAGTTGCTGAAAAGCGCCCGCACAGTGCCACGTGGCACGGGGTTATAATTACCGATGATTATCATTGGCTGCGCGATTCGGGTTATCCGACGATCGATGACAAAGAGATGCTCGCGCATCTGAATGCCGAGAACGCCTATTTCGAAGCGCAGATGGCGCCGCAAGCGCAGCTGACCGAAACTATCTTTCAGGAAATGAAAGGCCGCGTCAAAGAAGACGATAGCTCGGTCCCGCAAAAGGATGGCGACTATATCTATTGGTCAAAATTCGAAGAAGGCGCGCAATATCGTAAACATTATCGCAAGGCAGTTGCCGGCGGTGCTGATCAGCTCATCCTCGACGAAAATGAACTCGCCAAGGGCAAAGCCTATTTCCGCCTTGGTGCCGCGGAAATCAGCCCCGATGGCAAAATATTGGCATATGCGTACGACGATAACGGGTCGGAACGGTTTGACCTGCATTTCCGCAATCTGGCAACCGGCGAAAAATTGCGCGATATCATCCCGGGCACATTGTCGGGCATTGTCTGGTCATCGGACAGCAAAGGCGTTGTCTATGGCCTGGCCAATGAAAACTGGCGCACCGACAATGCGTGGTACCACCGGCTGGGTGAAGATCTGACCAAAGCGAAGTTGCTGTATAAAGAAGAGGACATCGGCTTCGGCGTTGGTGTCGGCCTGACCGCCCAAGAGGATTGGATCGTCATTGGTACGGGCGACAATGTGACGAGCGAAGTCCGGCTGGTTCCCGCCAGCGACCCGACTGCCACGCCGATCATGGTGTCCCCACGCAAAACGGGCCGCCAATATAGCGTCGATGTCCGCGATGGCACTTTGTATGTTTTGACCAATGACGATCATGTGAACTTCCGCGTCGCCACCGCCAGCATGAAGGCACCGGGTGATTGGAAAACGCTGATTGCCGGGTCTGACCGTCACTATTTGACGGGACTGTCCCTGTTCAAAAATTTCTATGTGACCGAAGGCCGGATCGATGGCCTCGATCAGGTTGAAATCCGGGATTATGCGGATGCCAGCAAGGTGCAGCCAATCAAATTCCCTGAGGCCAGCTATGATGCGGGCCTTGGCGATAACCCCGAATATGATGTGACGAAGCTGCGGCTGGGGTATGAATCGATGGTCACGCCCGACACGGTGTTTGATTATCATTTGGCCGATGGCCGTTTGGAAACATTGAAGGTGCAGGAAATCCCCAGCGGATATGATCCCGCGCAATATGTGACCGAACGCGTGATGATCACGGCGCGCGATGGTGCCAAAGTGCCAGTGTCCATCCTGACCAAAAAGGGTTTCAAAAAAGACGGCAGCCAGCCGCTGCATCTATATGCCTATGGCGCCTATGGTTACGCGATGCCGCCAGGCTTTTCGGCCAACCGGCTGTCGATGGTCGACCGCGGCTTTGCCTATGCCATCGCGCATATTCGCGGCGGCGATGACCTTGGTTATCAATGGTATCTGGATGGAAAGCTGACCAAGCGGACCAACACGTTCAACGACTTTGTCGATGCGGCGAAAGGCCTGATCGATTTGGGCTTCACCGGCAAAGGCAAAGTGACCGCAAGCGGCGGTTCCGCTGGCGGTGAATTGATGGGCGCGGTGGTCAATCAGGCACCTGAATTGTTTGGCGCGGTTGTCAGCCATGTGGCCTTTGTCGATGTACTCAACACCATGCTCGACAAGGATCTGCCCCTGACGCCGGGCGAATGGCCCGAATGGGGCAACCCGATCACTGACAAGGCCGCGTTTGACTATATCCGCAGCTACAGCCCTTACGATAATGTAGCGGCAAAGGCTTACCCGCCCATGCTCTGGACCGCTGGCCTCAATGACCCGCGCGTGACCTATTGGGAACCCGCCAAGATGGTCGCCAAGTTGCGCGATATGAAGACCGACGACAATGTGCTGCTGCTCAAGACCAACATGGGCGCTGGCCATGGCGGCAAGTCTGGAAGGTTTGAACGCTTGCGCGAAAATGCCGAAGAGGCGGCGTTCATCATCTGGCAAATGGGGGTGGCATCATCACAAAAGTGACCCCTTTCACGCGCATATTTACCGCGCAACCAGATGACATTGACGAGCTTGGCCATGTCAACAACGCCGTCTGGGTGCGGTGGATTCAGGATATGGCGACAGCGCATTGGCAGGCGGTGGCCGCGCCTGAACATATCGCCGCCTATTTCTGGGTCGTGACCCGGCACGAGATTGATTATCGCGGCAATGTCGGACCCGGGCAAAGCGTTACCGCGAACACTTGGATTGAAAGTGAGCCAAAGGGTGCGCAATTTGACCGGCGGGTGGATTTTGTCGATGCCGCGGGCAAGGTCATTGTGCGGGCAAATACGACTTGGGCGATGATCGATAAAGCGACCGGGCGACTGGTGCGCGTGCGGCCCGAAGTGTCAGCGCCGTTTATGGGCGTTCATCATTAGCTAGCTCGGGGCATGAATGCCGGCATATCGATGGAACGATAGGCGGGTTAAAAATCGACCGCTACGCCCTTCAATTCCCAATCACCATAGCGCACGGGGTCCAGTCTTTCTGCATCTGGCTCAGGTTCGCGATCAACCGCTTTCGGTGCCGGCACAGGCGGGCTTTTCGACAAATAATCGGGTGCTTTGACATGTGAAGGGCGCGTGCCCATGAAGCTTCTCCTTCGAAAGCGCGTTCGGTTATTCCTTACATCGGTGCAGATGCGCCGGTTTGCAAGGTGAAGCTTGGCTATGGCGTGACATCGAACCGCTCTTCCCTTGTTTGGCGCAGACGCCTAGTGCGCTTTGCATGACTGAAGAAATTTCCGGACTTCCGACCCGCCGCGCCGCATTGCGGCTGCTTGATACCGTCATGCGCATGGGCACACCGTTGGATCAGGCGACGGCAAATGCGACCAAAGGGCTCTCGCCGCCGGACCGCGCGCTCGCCATTGCGATTGCGCAAGAAACGCTGCGCTGGTCGGTTGATCTGGACCAATTGATTGACAGTAAAACCAAACAGCCACTGCCGGACGATGCCAAGGCACGCATGGTATTGCGGCTGGCGCTGGCGCAAATATTGCGGCTGGGCACACCCGCCCATGCGGCAATTGCGACCGCACTGCCGCTGGTTGATGGCGGACCACGGCGGCTGGTGCATGGCGTGTTGGGGTCACTCTTGCGCGCCGAAGCGACGCTGCCCGATCTGCCGTCGCTGCCAGAGGCAGTGATGATGCGCTGGCATCCGGTATGGGGCGACGAAATGATTGCAGGCGCACAGGCCGCATTGTCAGAACCGCCGCCGCTTGACCTCGCCTTGCGCGATCCGTCAGCCACGCAGGCCTGGGCAGAACGACTGGGCGGCGTCAGCCTGATGCCCGGTCATGTCCGTTTGCCGCGCGGAACTGCGATCGAAGAACTCGATGGCTATGACGAAGGCGCATGGTGGGTGCAGGATCTCGCTGCCAGCCTTCCGGCGCGTCTGTTGGGTGATGGGCAGGGCAAAAGGGGGCTCGATTTATGTGCGGCCCCCGGCGGCAAGACCATGCAGCTTTCGGCCGCGGGTTTTACCGTGACCGCGCTGGATAACAGCGCCCGGCGCATGGACCGGCTGATGGCCAATCTGGAACGCACGCAATTAAATGCAGAGCGCGTGAATGCCGACGTCATGGAATGGAAACCGACGCAGTTGTTTGATGCCATATTGCTGGATGCGCCGTGCAGCGCGACGGGCACGATGCGGCGCCACCCCGATGTGCTGCAGCGCATTGACCTGAAAGCGATCAACAATCTGGCGGCGATTCAAAGCGCCATGCTTGACCGTGCGGCGCAATGGGTGAAGCCCGGCGGCACCTTGGTTTTCGCGACCTGTTCGCTCGAACCGCATGAGGGCGAGGCGCAGGCAGAGGCATTTCTTGCGCGGCAGCCGGAATATACAACTTTGGCGGCGACCGCGGACGAATTGCCAGCGGGCGTCGTTGCCAATGCAAATGGCCACGTCCGCACGATGCCCCCAATGCTTGCCGATCAGGGCGGCCTTGATGGATTTTTCGTGGCGCGGTTCTTGCGGGCTGGCTAAGGTACAAAAAACACCGAAGCCCTGAGCCGTCAGCGCGTAAGCGCTGGCGAAAAGTCGAAGGGCGGCTATCGTTCGCAAAGCGCCCTTCGACGGACGCACCCGCTAAGCGGATGCTGCTCAGGGCTACGGTATGATCGGAGGGTAAGACATTGACAGCGCCAACACTCACGACCGAACGCCTCTCCATCGAACCCATGACGCTTGCGCATTGGGAAGATTATGCTGCGGCGTGGGCTGACCCGCGCATGACGGCGTTTATTGGTGGCGAGCCGCGCAGCCGCAATACAAGCTGGATGAAAATGCTTCAGGGCATCGGCATGTGGTCGCTGTTCGGATACGGCTATTGGGCCTTTGTCGAACGCGAGAGCGGACGTTTTGTCGGCAATGGCGGGCTTGCGCAATTTGAACGCGGCATCAGCGATCTTGAAGGCTTTCCGGAAGCTGGTTGGGCGTTTACGCCCGATGCCTGGGGCAAGGGTTATGCGACCGAGACGATGACCGCCATATTTGGCTGGGCCGACGCAACGAATTTGGGCGAAATCCGCTGCATCATCGACCGCGGCAACGCCGCTTCCCATAATGTCGCCGCGAAGCTTGGCTTCACCAAATTTGCGGAGTCACATGATGTCATCGGTGACCTGTTCGTTTACCGCCGTGAGCCGCGCCAAAGCGTGCGATAAGCTGTGTATAACGCTGTCCGCTCGCTTGCCGATGCGCAGTCCAGCGTCTAAACGCAATATATGACCAGCCCAGTCCGCATTGCGCCATCGATTTTGTCCGCTGACTTTGCCCGATTGGGAGAAGAGGTCCGGGCCATTGATGCCGCTGGATGTGACTGGATTCATGTCGATGTCATGGACGGACATTTTGTCCCCAACATCACCATCGGCCCTGCGGTGGTAAAGGCGCTTCGCCCCCACAGCGCAAAACCGTTCGATGTGCATTTGATGATTTCGCCCGTCGACCAATATGTGCAGGATTTTGCAGAGGCCGGCGCGGATATCATTTCATTCCATCCCGAAGCCGGGCCGCATCCGCATCGCACCGTGCAGTTGATCAAATCGCTGGGTAAAATGGCGGGTATCGTGCTCAATCCGCACACGCCGGCCAAAATGCTGGATTATCTGATCGACGACATCGACCTTGTGCTGGTGATGAGCGTCAACCCCGGTTTTGGCGGCCAGAGCTTCATTTCAAGCCAGCTGCGCAAAATTGAAGCCATTCGCAAGATGATCGACAAAACAGGCCGCGATATCCGGTTGGAAGTGGATGGCGGCATCACAACGCAAACGGCGCCATTGGCGATTTCGGCAGGGGCCGACACCTTGGTTGCTGGAACCGCGACCTTCAAGGGTGGGGCAGGCCAATATGCGGCCAACATTCTGGCGCTGAGGGGTGAATGACCGACGGCGATGAAGACGACAATGGGCAACGGCAAACGGCGTTGATCGTCAGGCCCCAAGGCGCGGGCCAAAATCTATTTGAGCGCCTTTCTCTCGAATTTTACAAGTTAACATGGCGCACGCCGCTGCATAGCGGCAGGCTCACGGGCAAGGTCCCCATGCGCTTGCTCGCGGTGCCGAACGATCCCCTGAAGGGAGATGCCGGGCGCGGGCAGGCGCTGCGCATGGGCAAATTCCATTATCAGGGTTTTGAACAGGCGTTTGACGGGTTGGATTATGACAAGCTCGCGCTTCAGCCGTCGCTGACCGACTATATTCACCGATTTGATTGGCTGCGTGATTTGTCCGCGGCGACCAATCGCGGCGAAGGTGCGCCCGTCGCAGCGCAAATTGCCGATGCATGGTTGCTGGCCAATGGCATGAAAACGCGTGAGCCGGCATGGCGCGTCGACAATTGCGCATGGCGCTTGATGAACATGGCAGCGGGATCGCCGTTCCTGCTCAGCAGTGCGGACCCCATTTACCGTGCGCGCGTCATCAATCATTTCGCCCGGGTTGCGCGCCATCTCGATCAAACAGCCCCGCGTGCACAAAGTCATTTCGGCAAGACTGTGGGCTGGGCAGGCGTCGTCGCGGCATCGCTTTTGTTGCCAGAGGGCAAGGTGCGCCGCGCCGTTGGCGAGAGCGGCTTGGCTGACGCGCTGCGGGTGACCATTTTCCTCGACGGCGGCGTGGTGTCGCGTTCACCTGTTCAGCTTATGGAATTGATCGGCCTGCTCAGCCTGCTCAAGCAATGCTATGCGGCGCGCAGCGAGACGGTGCCTGTATTCCTGCTCGAAGCGCTCGGGCGGGCCGTGCCAGCGTTGCTTGGCCTTACCCATGCCGATGGCGGCCTTGGCGCGTGGCAAGGGTCAGCGCATATTGGTGCGGAGCATATCGATGCGCTGGTGGCCGCCAGCGAAGTGCGCGCGCGACCACATCGGCAGGCACTCGATTGGGGGTATCAGCGGGTGTCTGCGGGTAAGTCCGTGTTGCTGCTGGATGCAGGTCCCCCGCCGCTCGCGCGTCAGTCGGCGTCAGGCTGCGCCTCAACGCTTGCGTTTGAATTGTCGCACGGTGGGCAGCGGGTGATTGTCAACTGCGGTGGTGCGGCGCTTGTCGGCGCAACGATACCGGCTGCGTTGGCACGCGGGCTTCGGACCACGGCGGCGCATTCGACATTATGCGTGAATGACACCAACTCGACGGCCATCCTGCCCGGCGGCCAGCTGGGCAAAGGTGTTATCGAAGTGGGGCTTGATCGCCGCGATATTGATCAGGCGACGCGTATTGAGGCAAGCCATGACGGTTACGTCCGGACCTTTGGCTATAGCCACACGCGATTGTTGATCCTGCGCTCCGATGGCATGGATCTGCGCGGAGAAGACACTTTGCTCCCTCAGGGCAACCCAAAAGAAGGCATGCCGGTCCATGTCCGTTTTCATCTTGGACCAGAAATCGAAATCGTCGCTTCCGACAGTCCACAAGCGGTGTTTTTGCGGATGGCCAACGGCAGCA
>NZ_JBIICH010000132.1:0-5199 GCF_044239005.1 Sphingorhabdus sp.
CGCGCGAGCCTTGACCTGATTTAGAACGCGTTGGACCTAGAAAATACGGACCGATTGCGTCGTTCGATTAGTCGAGGCCGCCGTCGACCAGCAACACCGCGCCGTCAGCGCCTGTGACGCGCACACGGGATCCTATTGCGGCATCGACGCCGCGGGCGGGCCAGACGCTGTCGCCGACCTTGACGCGGCCATTGCCGTTTGTGATGGCCTCAACCACCGTCACGATTTCACCCGTTAGCCGCGCGCCGCGGTCGTTCAACTTTGCATCTTCGGTTTCGATTGGGTTGTCGTGTAGAAATTTCTTACCCGCAAAGACCGTCAACACCGACAATATGGCAAACATCGCGACTTGATAGGCGACGGTGATGGGAAGGAAGTAATCCAGCCCCCCGACAATCAACGCGGCAAGGCCAAGCCACATCAGGAAGAAGCCGGGCGCAACCATTTCGGCAACGCCGAGCACCAGGCCCAGCGAGAGCCAGAACCAGTGGGTTGAAATTGTGTCGAGCCATTCTGCCATGTCTTACTCCGTAATCTCGATGTCTTAACTGCAGATCTTACCGTAGCCCTGAGCCGTCAGTGCGTCCGCGCTGACGAAAGTCGAAGGGCGCGTGCCGGTGGAGCGCAGCGTCTGTCTTACAGGCGTCCTTCGACGGGCACAATCGCCTTGCGATTGTTGCTCAGGACTACGGGCTTTGTTTCCGCCCCACACACCTCACTTTTCTTTTGTTGCAAGCGCTTCCTTGGCCAGCTCTCCAATTCCACCCAGCGTCCCAATCAACTGTGTGGCTTCTACCGGGAACAAAATGGTTTTTGCATTGGGTGATGTTGCGAACTGGCTGATGGCTTCGGTGTATTTCTGCGCGATGAAGTAATTCAGCGCCTGTGTGCCCGATGTCGCGATGGAATCGGAAACCATGACTGTTGCCTTTGCCTCTGCCTCTGCTTCGCGTTCGCGGGCTTCGGCGTCACGGAATGCAGCTTCCTTGCGGCCCTCGGCCTGAAGGATGGCGCTTTGCTTTTCACCTTCAGCCCGCAGGATTTCTGCGGCGCGCATGCCCTCTGCTTCAAGGATTTGGGCACGCTTTTCACGTTCGGCCTTCATCTGACGCGCCATTGCGTTGGAGATATCAGCCGGCGGACGAATATCTTTCACCTCAACACGCGTGATTTTGACACCCCATGGGCTGGTTGCGTGATCCACCACCGACAGCAGGCGGCCATTGATATCGTCGCGCTTTGACAAGGTTTCATCAAGGTCCATGCTGCCCATCACGGTGCGCAGGTTGGTTGTCGTGATTTGCATGATCGCGACATATAGATCGGACACCTCATATGCGGCTTTTGCTGCGTCGAGCACTTGAAAGAACACCACGGCGTCAACGCCGACCATGGCGTTGTCCTTGGTGATGATCTCTTGTCCTGGAATGTCGAGAACTTGTTCCATCATGTTTACCTTGCGGCCAACGCGGTCAAAGAACGGGATGATGACAGTAAGCCCGGGTTGCGCGGAATAAGTATACCGCCCGAACCGCTCAATTGTGAAAACAAAGCCTTGCTGAACAACGGTCACGCCCATCATCACAAAAATGATGACGATCAGCGCCAGTAAACCGAAAAAATATTCCATAGAACGCCCTCCCTTTTAAGAGTGAGCTGTAAACCTGTGGGTTTAACAAATAGTTTCATGAAAACGATCGAGGGGGTTTACCATTTCATCGCGTTTACGCAGGGAGCATGGGCAGGCCGACAATATGGGAGCGAACATGGATATCTTGCAGCAGCTGAAATTTACGCGGTCGGCGCTCTATGTGCCGGGGTCCAATGCACGCGCGTTGGAAAAAGCGCGGTCATTAGATGCAGATATGCTGATCATTGATTTGGAAGATGCCGTCCCGCATGAGTCAAAGGCGGATGCTCGCGCGGCAGCTGTGCAATATGCCGCAGACGGCGTGGCAGGCAAAATACTCGCCATACGGGCAAACGGCGCGGACAGCGTATATCATGCCGACGACATCGCCGCTTTGGCGCAAAGTCGCGCGAACTTCATTGTTGTACCTAAGGTCGAAGGTCCGGATGACATACCAGATGTTGGCAAACCCATATTGGCGATGATCGAAACGCCAAAGGGATTATATGCCGCGCGCGAGATTGCTGCGCATCCTATGGTTGCGGGGTTGATTGCGGGCACAAATGACATTGCGGCGGAAACAGGCATTCGGCCCGGCCCATTGCGCGAGGGGCTGGAACTGGCGCTGCAGACTATCGTGCTCGCCGCATCCGCATCGGGCAAGCCGCGTTTTGACGGTGTGTGCAACCGGCTGGATGATATGAGCGGCTTCGATGCCGAATGCCGCCAAGGCGCAACTTATGGTTTCACGGGCAAAACGCTCATTCACCCCAATCAAGTTGCTATCGCCAATCAGGCCTTTGGCGCCGATGCCGCTGCAGTGGCCGAGGCGGAGGAATTAATTGCGGCGAGCCGAGGGGGCGCACAGCGATTTAAGGGTCGCATGATTGAATCGATGCATGTAGATGAAGCGAAATTAACGATAGAGCGTTCCCGACATAGGACGGGTGCCGCTCCTTCGTAGTCCGGAGCGATCATTTATGCGTCTTGCCCATTTTGCAGTCTTTGTCAGCCTTGCAGCAATGTCCGCGGGTTCGGTGCACGCCAAAGCGGTGAGCGAAGCGGACCTGCGCGCACATATCGAAATTTTGGCGAGCGACGCGTTTGAAGGCCGTAAACCCGGCACCGAAGGCGAGGCAAAAACGGTTCAGTATATTGCGCAGCAATGGGCGACATCAGGTTTAAAGCCCGCGGCGACCGACGGCGGTTGGTTTGATGCCGTTCCTTTGATCCAGCGCGGACAGGGCAGTGCGGAATATGCATTTACGGCTACGGGTCGCAAACTGCGCATCGCGTCTCAAGAAATCATCCTGATTGGTAAGCAGGCCGATTATGCGCGGACAGATTTGCCGCTTATCTTTACCGGTGCAGGGGTCAAGGCCGACGGTTCGGTTGCGGCAGATGTTGCGGGGAAAGCCGCCCTTGTGCTGTTTGACGCCGAAAATGTGCCGAACAATATGAAGTCACCCCGCGCGCGGCGCGAAGCGCTGATCGCTGCGGGGGCGGAGGCCGTTATCTTCATTGGCGACGGGCCAGGAAGTTGGCCTTCACTGCGGCGTTCGTTGCTGTCGCGTCCCATCGCGCTTGAGAGCCGCGAAAAGCGCGCACCGTTGGAAGGGGCCATGAGCGCCGAGTTTGCGGTCGCGATGATAACCGCCGCCGGGCAAGATTGGGACAAATTGCGCGCACATGCCAAGGCCAGCGATTATGCGGGCGAGCCGCTTGGCATTGACGCAGATTTCAAAGTCACGACGGACATTTACCGGTTCAACAGCTCAAACGTTGTTGGCAAGATTGCTGGTCGGAAAAAGGGCAGCGGCGCTGTTTTGTTTATGGGGCATTGGGACCATTTGGGTATTTGCGCGCCAGAGGGTGCGCCTGACCGGATTTGTAATGGTGCCGTCGACAATGCCAGCGGCATTGCCGTGTTGAACGAAATCGCGGAAAGCTTGGCGAAGAAAAAGCATGATCGCGATATCTATTTTCTAGCGACGACAGCGGAAGAAAGCGGCCTATTGGGTGCTTATGCTTTCGCTGAAAAACCGGCGTTGCCGCTTGATCAGATCGTGATTTCGCTAAATGTTGATACAATCGCGATTGCGCCACGCGGGTCAAAGGTTGCGATCATCGGTCGCGGCACCACCCCATATGATGCAACGGTTGAGGCGGTGGCAAAAAAGACGGGTAGGGCGATTGAAAGTTCAACTGACGCAAATGCGTTTATCCAACGTCAGGACGGCTGGGCACTCGCGCAAAAGGGCGTGCCGGCACTCATGGTAGGCGGTTCGTTCGCCGATCTGGAACTGATGCAAAAGTTTTTGGGCAGCGATTATCACGGCCCTGATGATGAGCTTACGGACAAGACGGAGCTTGGCGGCGCGGCGGACGACGCTGACCTGCACATTGCGCTTGGCCGCTACTTTGCGGACGCCAGAAAATATAAATCCAAGAAGGCTGGCGAATAAGGCGCTTACTGTTTACATGGGCCGCCACGAATCAAAGCTTAAAGCGGTGGCACAATGAAAGAAATTTCCCTCGGACTTACATTTGACGACGTGCTGTTGCAGCCCGGGGCATCTGACATTTTGCCAAGCCAGGCCGACACCCGTACGCAGCTGACCAAAAGCATATCGCTGAATATTCCAGTGCTATCGTCGGCAATGGACACCGTCACCGAAGCGCGCATGGCGATCGTCATGGCGCAGCTTGGCGGCATTGGCGTTCTGCACCGCAACCTAAGCATCGAAGAACAGTGCGCTGCCGTGCGTCAGGTTAAACGCTTTGAGAGCGGCATGGTGGTGAACCCCATCACTATCGCACCCGAAGCAACCTTGGCGGAAGCGCAAGCATTGATGATGGCGCATTCCATCTCCGGCATTCCGGTTGTTGAGGCGAGCGGAAAGCTGGCTGGCATCTTGACCAATCGTGACGTGCGCTTTGCCGAAAATCCGGCGCAGCCTGTGTCCGAGTTGATGACGCATGAAAATCTGGCGACGGTTGCATCATCCGTCACGCAGGAAGAAGCGAGGCGTTTGCTGCATCAACGGCGCATCGAAAAGCTTTTGGTCGTCGATGATGCTTATCATTGCATCGGCCTGATTACCGTAAAGGATATCGAGAAGGCTGTTTTGTACCCTAATGCAACAAAGGACGGCACAGGACGCCTGCGCGTCGCTGCGGCGACGACTGTCGGCGAAAAGGGCATGGCCTATACCAAGGCGTTGATTGACGCTGAGTGTGACCTCATCGTCGTCGACACGGCGCATGGTCATAGTGCGATGGTCGCGGCTGCGGTTGCAGAGATTAAGCGTATGGCACCTGAAGTTCAGGTTGTTGCCGGAAATGTCGCGACGGCTGCTGCGACACGTGCGCTGATTGATGCGGGCGCGGATGGTATCAAGGTTGGTATCGGACCAGGCTCCATTTGCACCACCCGCGTTGTGGCTGGCGTTGGCGTACCGCAATTGACTGCCGTTATGGAATCGGCGGCCGAAGCCGCAAAGTCGGGCATCCCAATCATCGCCGATGGCGGATTGCGGACGTCGGGCGACTTGGCCAAAGCACTCGCG
>NZ_JBIICH010000024.1:0-20525 GCF_044239005.1 Sphingorhabdus sp.
CAATCGTTCCTTTCAATGGAACATCAAACATAACAGAAATGAGGGGTTTCGCTCGATGGCGACATCATATGCGCAAGATGGAGATGCAGCAGGGACATTCCTTGGCCATCCCAAAGGTCTTTTCGTTCTATTCTTTGCTGAAATGTGGGAGCGGTTTTCCTATTATGGAATGCGCGCACTGCTGATTTTTTATCTGACAAAGCATTGGCTGTTTTCGGATGAAAAATCAGGCGTCATTTATGGCGCGTACACGGCTTTGGTATATATCACGCCAGTGCTTGGCGGCTATTTGGCGGACCGATGGCTCGGACAACGAAAAGCGGTGACATATGGCGCTGTATTGTTGACCTTTGGGCATCTGCTCATGGGCTTTGAAGGTACGGGCGGACAAGATACTGCCTCGTTGAACATCTTCTGGCTCGCGTTGGCGTTCATTATCGTGGGATCTGGCTTCTTGAAGGCCAATATTTCCGTGATTGTTGGGCAGCTATACCCACGCACCGACGTCCGTCGTGACGGTGCGTATACGATTTTCTACATGGGCATTAATTTGGGCGCGGCGCTGGGTGCATTGCTCTGCGGTTATCTTGGTGAGACCTATGGCTGGTCATACGGTTTTGGTGCTGCCGGCATCGGTATGTTGCTTGGCCTCATTGTATTTGTCGTATTCAAGCCTTTGTTGCTTGGACGCGGCGAACCCGCTGATCCCGCAGCTTTGAATAAGCCTGTGATGGGTCTTAAGCTGGAGTGGCTTTTGTATTTGGTCGGCTTGGTCGCCGTTGCCGCTTGCTGGTGGCTGGTGCAAAATCAGGCCGTCGTTGGTTCATTGCTTGGCATCGCCGGTGCCACTCTGGTTGCGTATGTTTTGTGGACTGCTGTTCGCAAGCTTGAACCACATGACCGTGACCGCATTTTTGCGGCGATGTTCCTGATCATTGGTTCGATCCTGTTCTGGGCTTTGTTTGAACAAGCTGGATCGTCGCTCAATCTGTTTACGGACCGCCATGTGGATCGTGCTGGCGTTCCCGCATCAGTGTTTCAATCGTTGAACGCCATTTACATCGTTCTTCTTGCGCCGCTGTTTGCGTGGCTTTGGACGGCGCTTGGCCGCAAGGGTCTCGAACCTTCTGCACCGGCAAAGTTCGGTTTGGGTATTGTACAACTCGGAATTGGTTTCCTCGTTCTGGTCGCAGGTTCTGCAGCTGCGGGCGCGGACAGCATGGTTCCTGTGTTGTTCATTTTCCTCATCTACCTGTTCCACACGACCGGCGAATTGTGCCTGTCACCTGTGGGTCTAAGCGCTATGAACCGCCTCGCGCCTGCACATCTTGCGTCGTTGATCATGGGCACATGGTTCTTTGCATCAGCAACAGGTAACTTCGCAGCGGGCCTTATCGCCTCTGCAACGGGTTCCGAAGCGGCATCGGGTGAAGGTGCTGGCCGCGAAGTCGTTATGGCCGTGTATAGCCAAATCGGCTGGATCGCGATTGGCGTAGGTGTTGCGGTTGTCGTAATCTCGCCGCTTATCAAGAAACTGATGCACCTCGACACCTTGCGTGATGACGGAAATCTTGAAGGTTAGGCAGAAGCAGGCGAAGCTGCTGCCGCTGGCATTCGCCCCACAAACTGGAGTTAAGTGATGGCAAAGTTTAATGCATTGCGCAGCGCATATCTTGTGCTGCCGCTGGCTCTTATGGCCTGTTCAAACGCGGAAGGCCCAAAGACGGTTTCTGCGGCACCTGTTGCAAAGCCGGTGGAAAAGGCACCTGTGCCGTTCCCGTCGACATATAAGGCATATCCCGGCGTCGCTACCGCCATCCGTAATGTAACCATTTACGATGGCGAAGGTGGCAAAATCGAAAATGGCGTGGTGTTCATTTCGGGCGGCAAGATTAGCAGCGTCGGCGGGCCGGACACTGCCATACCTTCGGGTACGGCGGTTGTGGACGGTGCAGGCAAGTTTGTGACGCCAGGCATCATCGATATCCATTCACATCTCGGCGATTATCCTACGCCATCTGTGGAAGCCCATAGCGACGGGAACGAAGCGACATCGCCGATTACGCCCGAAGTTTGGGCGGAGCACAGCGTGTGGCCGCAGGATCCAGGTTTTAGCCGCGCGCTCGCCAATGGCGGTGTCACTGCGCTGCAGATTCTGCCCGGATCGGCCAACCTTATGGGAGGGCGCTCTGTGGTGTTGAAAAATGTGTATGCGCGCACGGTGCAGGGCATGAAGTTCCCGGGCGCGCCGTACGGTATGAAAATGGCCTGCGGCGAAAATCCGAAGCGCGTGTATGGCAGCAAGGGCCGCATGCCCTCCACCCGCATGGGGAACATTGCCGTCAACCGTCAGACATGGATTAAGGCGCAGGATTACAAGAAAAGGCGCGACAGCGGTAAGGAATATACCCGCGATCTTGGGCTTGAAACGCTTGCGGGTGTTTTAGATGGCGACATCTCGATCCAGAACCATTGCTATCGCGCCGACGAAATGGCGCTCGTTCTCGATATGGCGAAGGAATTTGGCTACAAGGTCTCCACTTTCCATCATGCTGTCGAAAGCTACAAAATCGCTGATTTATTACGTGACAATGGCGTGTGTTCGGCCGTTTGGGCGGACTGGTGGGGTTTCAAGATGGAAGCCTATGACGCAATCCCCGAAAATGCTGCGATATTGCACAACACCGGCGCGTGCGTGGTCATTCACTCCGATGATGAAAACCAGATCCAGCGTCTGAACCAAGAAGCGGCAAAGGCGCAGGCCGACGGTCGCAGAATGGGCATCAATATCAGCGATGCGGAAGTCATCAAATGGCTGACCTACAATCCAGCAAAGGCGCTTGGCATTTCGGATAAAACCGGCAGTTTGAAGCCCGGTAAAATGGCCGATCTGGTGCTGTGGAATGGCAATCCGCTGAGCGTGTACGCGCGTCCAGACAAGGTCTGGATCGACGGCGCGTTGATGTTTGATGCGAGTAACCCGAAATTACGTCCGGTCAGTGACTTTGAGCTTGGCCAACCCGGTGAAGGAGATGTGAAATGAGGCATTTCCTCTATGCTGCCGCCGCGCTTGCGGCTTTTGCGACACCCGTTTCGGCTGAAACCATAGCCATTACCGGCGGCCGCGTTGTGATCGGCGATGGCACCGCACCAATTGAAGGCGGTACAGTCGTTGTGCGTGACGGCGTTGTCGTTGCTGCTGGTGCAGGCGTTTCGGTCCCGTCGGGCGCACGTCGCATCGACGCGTCGGGCAAATGGGTAACGCCGGGCGTTTTCGCTGGCTTCACCCGCCTTGGTCTTGCTGAAGTGGATGCCGTTAACGGCACGAACGACAAAAGCGGCGGTCGCAGCGGTTTTTCCGCAGCCATTGACGTTGCCCCTGCGATTGATCCGTTTCGGTCGCCATTTGCGGTTAACCGCTCCGCCGGCGTAACGCGCGCAGTCGTTGCACCTGAAGGTGCTGCTTCTATTTTTGCAGGGCAGGGCGCCATTGCGGATCTGGGTGCGGACAGTAATCCCGTTACCAAGGCACGTGCATTTCAGTTTGCCGAATTCGGTGAAGATGGTGCGGATGCCGCTGGCGGAAGCCGCGCTGGAACGCATTTGCATTTCCGCGCGATGTTGCGTGAAGCGCAGGATTACGCCGCAGGCCGTGGTACCTTTGACGATGATTTGCTAAAAGCAGAAGACGCCAAGGCGTTGCTATCCGTGCTCCGCGGCGAAACGCGTCTTTTGATCCATGTCGAAGGCGCAAATGATATGCTTCGGCTCATGGAGTTGAAACGCGACTTCCCATCGATCAAAATGGTATTTGTTGGCGTCAGCGAAGGATGGCGGGTTGCACCGCAACTGGCGCAAGCCCGTATACCCGTTATCGCGTCGGCGTTGAACGACTTGCCAGCAACGTTTGAAATGCTGGGTGCAACGCAGAGCAATATCGGTCGCATGAAAGATGCCGGTGTGCAGGTTGCCATTGGCATGATCAACGACCGCGATTCGCACCAACTGCGTTACACGACGCAGTATGCAGGCAACATCGTTAGCCTTGAGCGCGTACCCGGTGCGACTGGCCTGACATGGGATGAGGCATTTGCTGCGATTAGCTCGGTTCCTGCCGATATCATGGGTGTTGGTGACCGTTTGGGTAGCCTAAAGGCAGGCAAAGCCGCTGACGTCGTTGTTTGGGATGGCGATCCGCTTGAGCTGTCCTCTGCGCCGACCACAGTGATCATCGACGGCGTCGAACAGCCGCTGGATAACCGGCAAAATCGACTGCGTGACCGCTATGCAAGGCCAACAGAAGGTGATTTGCCAAAGGCATATGATCGTTGAGGCAATGATCTACTATTGAGGAAACACATCCGGCGGCGGGAGCACAGGTTATGAGCGATTATTTGTTATTGGCTGCTGCTTGCATATTGTTTGTCGGTAGCCATTTTCTCATGTCGCATCCTTGGCGCGCGGATATGGTCAGGAGATTCGGTGCAAACGGGTTTCTGGGGCTTTATTCGCTCGTCTCGTTCGCAACATTTGGCTGGATGCTTTTTGAATTTGGGCGAGTAGCAAAAGGTGATGCGCTGTGGCCAGCCAGCGACGGCGTGTGGATCGTTGCAAGCGTGCTGACTTTAGTCGCCGCGATCCTGTTTTCCGGATCCTTCGTTCGCAATCCGTCATTGCCGGGTGTGCCCGACTCTATGGCTGGGCAAATACCCTCTGGCGTGTTCAAGGCAACCCGGCACCCGATGATGTGGGGCTTTGCACTGTGGGGTGTGGCGCATATTTTGGTCGCGGCGCGGATCGACAATTTCATTTTTGCCGGAAGCTTGGTTTTCCTCGCACTGGTGGGCTCCAAGGCGCAGGAAATCAAGAAACGCAATCTCATGGGCGCAGAATGGGACGGGTGGCTGCGCAGGACGCATTTCGCCGTCCATCCCGTTGCCTTGTTTCAGGTCGGGATCGGTCCGTGGATTGCGGGCATAATCCTCTGGGCCGCCGCAACGTGGGCGCACCCATATTGGAATGTCGCTGGCGCTGGCCTGTTCCGGTGGTTCAGCTTTTAAAGCCGAACCATCCGCATACCACGTTCGCCATAACGCGGACCGGCAGTCCCGCCACGCGGAGCTGCTAAATCGAGTTTAGCAAGGTCGTCCGCATCCAGCGTAACGTCAACGGCCCGTGCACTGTCCTCCATTGTCACACGGCGCTTAAAGCCTGGGATCGGAACAATATCGGTGCCTTGCGCCAATATCCAGGCCAACGCGATTTGCGCGTGTGATGCACTGTGTTTCACAGCAATCTGGCCAACGACATCAACAATAGAAAGGTTTGCGGCGAAGTTATCACCCTGAAACCGTGGATCCTGGTGTCGCCAATCATTTTCAGGCAGTTCCGAAAGGCTACGGAACGAACCTGTCAGGAAGCCGCGACCCAATGGCGAATAAGGCACAAAGCCTATGCCAAGTTCGCGACAGGTTGGTAGGATTTCGTCTTCGATATCGCGCTCCCACAGCGAATACTCGCTTTGCAGCGCAGAGATTGGCGCAACTGCCGCTGCACGGCGGAGCGTTTCTGGTCCTGCTTCGGACAGCCCGATATGCTTGATTTTGCCTTCGGTGATCAGATCCGCCATTGCACCGACGGTCTCCTCGATCGGCACAGCAGGGTCGACGCGGTGCTGGTAATAAAGATCAAGGCAGTCGATGCCCAACCGCTTCAACGTGCCTTCGACAGCTGATTTTGCGTTGGCTGGCGAGCCATCCACGCCGACGATATTTCCGCCATCAAATTTGAAACCGAATTTGCTGGCGATAACCAACCCGTCGCGTTTGCCTTTGATAGCTTCGCCAACCAGTTCTTCATTCTGGAAAGGCCCATAAATTTGGGCCGTGTCGAAAAAGGTGATGCCCATGTCGATCGCGCGATGGATCGTTTTGATTGCCTCATCGGGATCCGCATCTTGACCATAAGTGATGTTGCCGCCTTTGATCATCGGCATACAACCGACGCCAATGGCGGAGACTTTCAGGCCGGGGCCAAGTTCACGATATTGCATGGGCGTTTTCCTTTTCGGGGGCTTCAATGGCGGTAGCGAGCGCGACGTCCATTTGCACATTGCCGGTTGTCCGGAAAATATCGGGCAGCGTTTCAACCGCGATTAACAAGGCGAGTGGTTCCACGGGAATGCCAAGCGCAATGCATATTGGCGCGATTGAGGTCACAAAGCTGACCGTTCCGGGAAGGCTTACCGCGCCCATCGAGGTCAGTGCGGCGATGAAAATTGCGGCACCATAATCGAACGCGTCAAGCTTTATGCCAAACCAGTTGGCAACATAAAGCGCGACGGCAAGGTTCATTGCAGGGCCCGTGGCTCGCAACAATGCCACCGCCATCGGGAGGACCAGTCCTGCCGTGGACTCACGAACGCCCAACGCCTCTGACTTCTTCAACATTAACGGAAGGCTGGCCAAGGATGATTGCGTCGATACGGCAAAGGCTTGGACGGGGGCAATCTGACGGGCAAAATCGCGGAAACGAACTTTGCCGGCAAAAACTGCAATTGGATAAGCAAAAGCGCCGACGATGATACCGACGATGGATACCGTGACGATATAATGCGCAACCGCGCCCAACGCGGCCAATCCAGATCGCGCGCCAACGACAAATGCCAAAGCAAACACACCGATGGGCGCGAGCTTTAGCACCCATTCGATAACGAGGATCATGGCGTCGGCAAGCGCGCTGAAAAATCCAGCCATGTGCGCCCGTGGCTCTTGCGTAAGGCGCGTGACGGCAAAGGCAAAGACGAGCGTGAAAATCAGAAGCGGCAAGATGGAGTCACTTGCGGCGGCCGAAATTGGATTGGTTGGCACCAACGCAACGACGAAATCACGCAAACTGGGTTGTTCGGCGACCGCTGGCGCCGTCGTCAGCGCCGAGCGTAGAGCGGCCGCGCTTTCTTGCGGCATGGGCCAAAGCGATAGCACCAATGGGGTCAACAGTGCGCCCAACGCAGCAGACGTGAACATCATCACGACTATCCAGCTGATGGTGCGCGCTGCCATCGGCCCGGCCCGCGCGGCTTCCGCGCTTTTGACTATTCCAGTGATAACCAATGCGACCACCAACGGAACAACAGTCATGCGCAGGCCGTTGAGCCATAATGTTCCAACAATATCGAGGATCAAATCCAGTTTTTCGCCAGCGGCAGGGAACTGCGCGGTCACGAAAATGCCGAGGGCAAGGCCAATGATAAGGGCGATAAGAATACGTGTAGCGTTTGACATAGGATCGGGTCTTGCCAGCCCATTGCTCCCTATGCAAGGGAGAGGCTTGGTAGCGTGGAAATTCACAACGTGAACCGCAGAACGGCAGGAAGCAAAATGGCGCGCAAATATTTCGGGACGGACGGTATCAGAGGTCGCACCAATACGGGCGCTATGACACCGGAAATGGCGATGAAGGTCGGTCAGGCTGCAGGCACGCACTTCCTGCGCGGTGGGCATAAGCACCGGGTCGTCATCGGGAAAGATACGCGCCTGTCCGGCTATATGATTGAAAACGCACTCGTGGCTGGGTTTACCAGCGTGGGTATGGATGTGGTCCAGTTCGGCCCGATTCCGACCCCCGCTGTTGCGCTTCTGACGCGGTCCATGCGCGCCGACCTTGGCGTGATGATCTCTGCCAGCCACAACCCCTATGAAGACAATGGCATCAAACTGTTCGGTCCCGACGGATATAAATTATCCGATGCGGACGAACTGGCAATTGAGACATTGCTGGGCGAGAGACTGACGCTTGCTGATGCCCCCGATATTGGCCGCGCGCGCCGTATCGAAGACAGCCGCGGGCGGTATATCCATGCGGTGAAGGCGTCGGTGCCGGAGCATATCCGTTTTGATGGACTACATGTCGTGCTCGATTGCGCAAATGGCGCGGCGTATCAGGTTGCACCTACCGCAATCTGGGAGCTGGGTGCCAAGGTCACCTCCATCGGGGTTGAGCCGAATGGCAAGAACATCAACGACAAGGTTGGGTCAACGCATGTTGCCACGCTTCAGGAAACCGTCGTTGCTTCGGGCGCGGATATTGGGATTGCGCTTGACGGTGATGCCGACCGATTGATCGTTGTCGATGAACATGGCCAAGTGGTCGACGGTGACCAGATCATGGCGCTGCTTGGCTGCGCGATGCGCCGCGCAGGCAAACTTACGGGCGATGGTATCGTTGCGACCGTGATGTCGAACCTTGGGCTCGAGCGCTATTTGGAGAGCCAGCATTTAAAACTCATCCGTGCAAAGGTGGGTGACCGTTATGTCCTCGAAGAAATGCGCAAGCACGGCATCAACGTTGGTGGCGAACAATCGGGGCATATGATCCTTTTGGATCATGCGACAACTGGCGACGGCACGATTGCCGCGCTTCAAGTATTGGCGCAGCTGGTTGAAAGCGGGAAGCCCGCCAGTGAAGTGCTGCATCTGTTCGATCCGGTGCCGCAGCTTTTGAAGAATGTGCGCTTTTCGGGCGGCAAGCCGTTGGAGGATGCGCGCGTTCAGAGCGTTATCGCCGATGCTGAAGCCGAATTGGCTGGCACAGGCAGGCTGGTCATCCGCCCGTCGGGCACAGAACCCGTCATCCGCGTAATGGCGGAGGGAGACGACGCGGCACAAGTCGAGCGCATCGTTGACGGCATCTGCGACGCTGTGAGGGCAGCTGCGGCCTGATGTCTCAAAACACACCCGCGCGCATACTGATCATCGCTGGGTCCGACAGCGGCGGTGGCGCTGGTATTCAGGCGGATATTAAGACGGTAACCATGCTCGGTGGGCATGCGATGACTGCGATTACCGCCATCACCGCGCAGAACACGCTGGGCGTCGATGCGGTGCATATGGTGCCAACGCAGATGGTCATTGACCAGATCGCGGCCGTCGTGAGCGATATTGGCGTGGATGCCGTAAAAATCGGGATGATTGGCAATGCGGCCACGGCACATGCGGTTGCGGACAGTCTTTCGGAGCTGTCATGTCCGATCATATTCGACCCAGTCATGGTGGCGACCAGCGGCGCTGTGCTGGCGGATGCCGATACCATCGCTGCATTTGAACGGCTTATGCGGCTTGCGACGCTGACGACGCCCAATCTGCCCGAGCTGCAGGCGCTTGGCGGAGAGGAAAGCTTGCTGGGGCGGCGCATATCGTTGCTCATCAAAGGCGGGCATGCGGACGGCGACCAGATTGTGGATGAACTGCACGTCGCGCCGAGCTTAAGCGAAAGCTGGAGTGACGCGCGGATTGAAACACGCAGTACCCACGGAACGGGCTGCACCTTGGCCACGGCGATTGCGACGGGGTTGGGGCAGGGCATGGAGCTTATCCCCGCCATTGAACGTGCGCGCGTGTTCGTGCGTTTGGCGCTACTCGACGCGCCCGGCCTTGGCCAAGGTCACGGGCCCATGGGGCACCAAGCCGTGCGCGAAGATGCGATGGTCGCTGGACCCTCGCTCAATCACGTCACCGTTGGTTGCCGCAATTATGCGGCCTCTGTCGATTTTTACAAAGCGCTTGGCCTTCAACAGATCGTCGACAGCCCCGACAACGGTTATGCGCGGTTTGAAATGCCCAATGGTGTTACCTTTTCGATCCACCAACATGATGACTGCGCAACATCGACTGTGGTGTATTTTGAAAGCAAGCGGTTGGATGCGTGGGTGACCGAACTCACCAGCCAAGGATATGTTTTCGAACAAATGCCGCAGGACGAAAACTGGGGCTGGCGCGAGGCGCGGTTGCTTGATCCCGCCGGGAATATGGTGTGCCTGTACCATGCGGGCGAGAACCGGCGATATCCCGCCTGGCGCATATGATTTTCGGTGTTGATGAGGCAGGGCGCGGGCCACTTGCGGGGCCAGTGGTGGCTGCCGCAGTATTATTGTGCAAACCGCGTCCGTCTGGATTGGATGACAGCAAGAAACTCAGCGCCGCGCGCCGTGCCGAGCTGGAAGAAACGATAAAGCGCCGGTGCCAGTGGGCGGTAGGCATTGTGGATGTTGATGACATCGACCGGTTGAACATATTCGGCGCGACGATGTTGGCGATGACACGCGCGGTTGAGGGCTTGTGTGCTAAAATTGGGAGCGACCCAACCGAAGTGCTTGTCGATGGCAATATGACGCCGGCGGGACGTCGGTCCGAGTGGCGTTGGAATGCGCGGGCCATTGTGGGCGGTGATGCCCTTGAGCCATGCATTTCGGCGGCGTCCATCATCGCGAAAGAACATCGCGATCGGGTGATGTGCGAAGCGGCGCAGCAGCATCAACATTATGGTTGGGAACGGAACAAGGGGTACGGAACGCCGGATCATTTGGCCGCTTTGCGTTTGCATGGACCAACGCCGCTGCACCGCAAAAGCTTCGCGCCCGTGTCACAAATGCTTTTGCTGTGAGTTTTTTTGGTCAGTGAGTCATTCGGGCAACACCACTACCGGTTGAGTCCCGCTGGAATCGCGAGACTCCATATCTTGTGCCTGACTCCTTTCGTTCCACCTAAATGGCCCCAGATCGTGCGACTCGCGATGAATCCATATGTTATGAACGTCCTTGACCTTGCCCCCGCGCTGACTCATCGCAGTTTCATTCAGTTTTGAGGAGTGAGCCGTGGGCGTCATCGAGAAAATCAGGCCAGCAGTAAAGTCGAAGCCGGTTGAGGTCCATGACCTGCCGCGGAACCAGATTTTGCGGATGGACTGCATCGAAGCTATGCGTTCGTTGCCCGATTGCTCCATCGACATGGTCTTCGCTGACCCGCCCTATAATCTCCAGCTCGGCGGGGATTTGCTGCGTCCGGACAACAGCAAGGTCGATGCCGTAAATGATGAGTGGGACAAGTTTGCCAGCTTTGCCATTTACGACAAGTTCACCCGCGAATGGCTTGCTGAAGCGCGCCGCATTTTGAAACCAGATGGTTCATTGTGGGTGATCGGCAGCTATCACAATATTTTCCGCGTCGGCACTGCTGTGCAAGACGCAGGCTATTGGATTTTGAACGATATCGTCTGGCGCAAGTCCAACCCGATGCCGAATTTCAAAGGCACGCGTTTCACCAATGCCCATGAAACATTGATCTGGGCATCGAAAAGCGAGAAGTCGAAATACACATTCAACTATCGTGCAATGAAGACTTTAAACGATGAACTTCAGATGCGTTCTGACTGGTTGATCCCCATTTGCGGCGGACAAGAACGGTTGAAGCGCAATGGTACCAAGGCGCACCCAACGCAAAAGCCAGAGGCACTGCTGTACCGCATCTTGCTCGCCTGCACGAAACCGGGTGACGTCGTGCTTGATCCGTTTTTCGGCACAGGCACAACTGGCGCGGTTGCGCGCCGTTTGGGTCGTGACTGGATTGGTTGCGAACGCGAATCTGTTTATTGCGAAGTCGCTGAAGAGCGTATCGCCGCCGCACTGCCATTGGACGAAAGCGCTATCAAAACCATGCAGTCGCCAAAGTCTGCACCAAAGGTCGCCTTTGGCCAATTGGTTGAGGCTGGTTATCTGAACCCCGGTACGAAAATCTTTGACCGGAAGCGTAATTTTGAGGCGGTTGTTCGCGCCGACGGGTCTATCCTGTGCGGGGCCGTTGATGGCTCCATCCACAAGGTTGGTTCGACCATCCAAAATGCACCAAGCTGCAATGGATGGACATACTGGCATTATGCCGCAGCTGACGGCGCGTTGAAGCCGATTGACGACCTGCGCCAAACCTATTTGCTCGCCACGGAACCATGAGCAAAATCTATCTTCGTCCCACCGGCTTTGTTGAGAGCCCGCAGCGGCACGAAGGGGAATGCTTGCGGCTTGCGGGCCATATGCTGTGGTTCTCGCAATTTGAAGTTATCCAACGGACCGCATCATCAACGCATCGGCAGATGGTATCCGTCCGCCAATGGGACCAATTTGCGGACGCACTTCCTGATGAAGAGCGGCAAAAGGCGGCCATATTATTCGAGCGCATCACCGCGGCCCGGCCAGCACTGCACATGGGCGCGCGGACCATCAGGCTGGATCAGCCGCACGTGATGGGAATCATTAATGCCACGCCTGATAGCTTCTCAGACGGTGGGAAGAATGTTGACGTAGAAGTAGCCGCCGATGCTGCCTTCGCGATGTCGAGCGCGGGGGCTTCGATCATCGACATTGGGGGTGAATCCACGCGCCCCGGTGCGCCACTGGTGTGGGAAGGCGATGAACTCGCCCGCGTGGAGCCGCTCATCCATCGATTGTCGGGGGCAGGGACTGCGGTTTCTATCGATACGCGTAAAGCCTCGGTCATGGAGGGCGCTGTCCGCGCTGGCGCGGCGATGATTAACGACATTTCTGCATTGCTCTATGACGATCGGGCGCTTGAAGTAGCGCGCGCCAGCGATGTTCCCGTCGTTCTGATGCACGCGCCTAGCCAGAGCAGTGACCCGCATAAAAACGGGGTCTATGACGATGTTGTTTGCGATGTATTTGATTGGTTGGAACAACGCATCGCTGCAGTTGAAGCATCGGGCATAACGCGCGACAAAATACTTGTCGATCCGGGCATTGGCTTTGGCAAGTCGCTGACCGAAAATCTCGCGATCATTAACAATCTGTCTGTCTACCATGGGCTAGGCAGCGCGTTACTGTTCGGGGCGAGCAGGAAACGGCTGATCGGCGCGCTGTCCAATGAAGCAGATGCGCAACACCGTTTGGGTGGGTCCATTTTTCTGGCGATGAAGGCGGTTGAACAAGGCGCGCATATCATTCGCGTGCATGATGCCGCCGAAACCGTGCAAGCCGTGCAGGTATGGCGCGGCATGCGCGATGCGGCGTTAACCGCGAGCGCCTAAGCTACCGTGATTTAGCGGTCTTGCTCAAGGTATCACCGTCGCGCAAAAAAGGACCGAATTTAGGGAGAAACTGAGATGCTCTTGAAATATATAGTTGGTTACGTCGCCACCGGGCTTGCGTTCGCGATGATCGACAGCATTTGGTTGCGCAACATGTATACGCGGCTTTACCAGCCAGAGATTGGTGAGCTGCTGATGAAGGGCGGGTTCCGCATGGGGCCGGCCATCATATTCTATATATTATATATATTGGGCATGATGATCTTTGCCGTGGGACCTGCGCTGCATTCGGGCAAATGGCAGACGGCTTTGCTGTGGGGCGCGATGCTCGGCTTCTTTTGCTATATGACCTATGATCTGACCAACTTTTCCACGTTGAAAGTGTGGAGCACCAAAGTCACCATACTCGATATCATCTGGGGCACGTTTTTGACGGGTTCGGCTTCGCTTGCTGGATTTTGGATTACGCAGGCGTTGCTCGGCAAAAGCACCTAAGCCGCGTCGCTGATTCCAAGGTCGGCGAGCTTACGGTACAGGGTCGAGCGTCCAATGCCGAGGCGGCGGGCGACTTCGGTCATTCTGCCACGATAATGGCCTATGGCCAGCCGGATAACGTCCGCTTCGATTTCCTCGAGCGGACGCATATTCCCGTCGTTTTCGTACAGCGTCACGCCGATGCCGTCATTGGTGCCAGCGCCGCCAGATCCACCATTGCCCGGAACGCCAACGGCCGCCGATATTTGGGGAAATTCTTCGGGTGTAAGCGCGTCGCGTACGCACAGGACCGCGGCGCGGAATAGCGCGCTTTGCAGCTGCCGGACATTGCCCGGCCAGTGATATCCGCGCAGCATGGTCAATGCCTCATCGGTGATGCCAAGGCTGCGAAGCCCGGGCTGGCTTGCCATGCGACCGAGGAAATGACGGGCGAGTGCCGGTGTGTCGGATGTCCGTTCGCGCAGAGGCGGAATGGTGAGCTGCACCACATTCAATCGATAATAAAGGTCTTCGCGAAATTGGCCGTCGGCCAATTTGTTCGCCAATGACGCGTTACTGGCGGACAAAATGCGGACATCAATGCGATAGCTATGTGTGGCACCCAGTGGGGAAATTTCTCCTTGGGTAAGAAGGCGAACCAGCCTGATTTGCGTTTCGGGGGGCAGCAAATCCACCTCATCCAGAAACACTGTCCCGCCTTCAGCTTGCTGAAATATACCGATGCGCCGGTCAAAGGCGCCCGCGAACGCGTCTTTTTCATGCCCGAACAATAGGGAATCGAGCAGGGTGGATGAAATCGCGCCGCAATTGACCTTGAGATAGGGAAGCTTCGCGCGCGGGCTTGCTGCTTGGATGGCGTCGGCCATGACCTCTTTGCCCACGCCATGCTCGCCTTCGATAAAGATCGGCGCACGGCTCCGCGCGGCCTTTGCGGCAATGGCAAGCGCTGTGCGAAATGCTGGCGCGGAACCGATGATTTCTTCGAACGCCAATGGTTGGGTGATTTTCTCGGTGAGCGGGTGGAGTTCGCCCAATTCTTTGCTTTTGTCCGCAGCCATGCTGAGCGCGGCAATCAGGCGTTCGGGGGCGACAGGCTTGATGATATAGTCAGAGGCTCCCGCCCGCATGGCGTCGATGGCGGCTTCGTTCGAGCCGATGGATGTCATCAAAAGGATCGGGAGTGCAGGGCGACGCGATTTTAGTTCCGAAATAAGCGATGCAGAATCCGCTCCCGGGACCCATTGATCGAGGATGATGGCGTCCAGCATCATGCCATCTTGCGTGCCGAGCATCGCGATCGCGGTTTCTGCATCACGTCCAAAAACCGTCCTCCATCCCGCCCGTGATGCGATCGCCGACACGAGCCTGCACTGGGCGGGTTCATCGTCGACAAGCATCAACAATCTGGTTTCTCGTTCCTGCATTCACTGTCCGCCAATGTTCATGGACGGCCATGGTACGACAAATGGGTAAAGACCCGATTAAGCAACCGATGTATTTTCTTTGTCCATGCCGCTTGAGCATTGGAAAATCACAAGTTAAGGCTGCAACGTAATAAAAGTTTATATGGAGGCTGTTTTGGCACAAGATCACGATTTGGGACCTGCAAAAGAAACCTATGCCGGTTTCATCGCATTGTTCAAATGGGGCACTGTCGCCGCCGTTGTTGTTACCGCTTTGGTGGTCCTCATCATCGCTAGCCGCGCGGCTTAAGTGGTAAAGATCGCTGTACTGAAAGAGACTGCTCCGGGCGAAACGCGGGTTTCTGCATCGCCCGAAACGGTGAAAAAATTCATCGCATTGGGGGCATCGGTTTCGGTCGAGAATGACGCCGGGGCCACGGCCTCTATCGGTAACAGCGACTATGAAAGCGCAGGCGCTTCGGTTGGAAGCCTGTCTTCGGTTCTGAAGGACGCTGACATCATCCTTGGCGTTCAGGGGCCTGACCCCAAGGCATTGGTTGGCATGAAGGCGGGTGCTTGGCTGGTTGCGGGACTTGATCCATTTGGTCAGCGGTCCCGCGTTGATGCCTATGCCAAGGCTGGCGTGGACGCGCTCGCCATGGAATTCATGCCGCGCATCACGCGCGCGCAGTCGATGGACATATTGTCGTCGCAGTCGAACCTGTCGGGTTACAAGGCTGTGATCGAAGCCGCGTCTGTATATGGCCGTGCCTTTCCAATGATGATGACCGCTGCTGGCACGGTAAGTGCAGCCAAGGCGTTCATCATGGGGGTTGGTGTTGCTGGGCTTCAGGCCATTGCAACAGCGCGCCGTTTGGGTGCGCAGGTTTCGGCAACCGACGTTCGTTCCGCGACGAAAGAACAGATCGAATCGCTCGGTGCCAAGGCAATCTTCGTTGAGAATGTCGCCGGTATCGAAGGTGAGGGCGCTGGTGGCTATGCGACCGAAATGTCCGACGAGTATAAGGCGGCGCAAGCTGAACTCGTGTCCGCACATATCGCCAAGCAAGATATCGTCATCACGACCGCTTTAATTCCCGGTCGTCCAGCACCGCGGCTTATTTCGGATGCTCAGATTGCGACGATGAAGCCGGGTTCGGTGATATTCGATCTCGCGGTTGCCCAAGGTGGCAATGTCGAAGGTTCAAAGCCCGACGAGATCGTCGTTAAGCACGGCGTCAAAATTGTCGGCTATTCCAACACACCGGCGCATTTGGCGGCGGATACGTCCGCACTGTTTTCGCGCAATTTGTACAACTTCCTATCCGCGTTTTGGGACAAGGAAGCGGGCAGACCAGTACTGCCTGATGACGACGAAATTGCCGCAGCCATTCGCCTGACCAAAGATGGCAAGGTCGTGAATGATCGCCTGTTGGCGTAAGGGGGCACCATGGACTTTATTTCAATTTTATCCATCTTCGTGATGGCGTGTTTCGTGGGCTATTATGTCGTTTGGTCGGTTACACCGGCACTGCACACGCCCTTGATGGCGGTTACGAACGCAATTTCTTCGGTTATCATTGTGGGCGCGCTAATCGCGTCGGCAGCGGGTGGTTCGCCGACCGCAAAATGGCTGGGTCTGATTGCGGTTGCGCTGGCAAGCGTGAACATCTTCGGTGGCTTTGCGGTTACCGCGCGCATGCTCGCAATGTACAAGAAAAAGGAGCGTTAAGTTGGAACATGCTGCTCCTCCCGCATGGGTGATGCTCGCGTATTTGATATCGGGCGTCTTTTTCATTCTCGCTTTGCGCGGGCTTTCTTCACCAGCGACATCACAGCAGGGCAACCGTTTCGGAATGGCGGGAATGCTGATTGCCGTTGTGACGACTTTAGTCACGCATGAAGTCGCGTCATTGCCCGAAATTTTGGGCGCGATCTTTATCGGTGGCGGCATCGGTTGGGTGACGGCGCGCAAAATTGCGATGACGGATATGCCGCAACTGGTTGCCGCGTTTCACAGCCTTGTCGGTATGGCCGCAGTGCTTGTTGCCGCTGCCGCGTTTTTGAACCCTGAAGCTTTTGGCATCAATGGCGCGGACGGCTTGATTAACCCCGTCAGCCGCGTTGAAATGGGCCTTGGCATCGCGATCGGTGCGATAACCTTCTCCGGATCGGTAATCGCGTTCCTTAAGCTCGCTGGCAAAATGTCTGGTGCGCCAATCATGTTGCCTATGCGGCATGTGATCAATCTGGGTACGCTTGCGGCGATCTTGGGTCTCATCGGCTACTTCACGGTTGATCAAAGCCCGTGGATATTCTGGACGATTACAGCACTCGCGTTCGTGATCGGCTTCTTGCTTATCATTCCAATCGGCGGCGCGGACATGCCTGTCGTGGTGTCAATGCTGAACAGCTATTCGGGCTGGGCAGCAGCGGCCATGGGCTTCACGCTGCACAATACAGCAATGATCATCACCGGCGCGCTGGTGGGCTCGTCTGGCGCGATTTTGTCGTACATCATGTGTAAGGCCATGAACCGCAGCTTCATTAGCGTTATCGCTGGCGGCTTTGGTGCGGAAGCAGCCGCAACCGGTGGCCCTGCGAAAGAACAGCGTCCATGGAAGCGTGGTTCGGCGGAAGACGCTGCCTATATGATGCAGCAGGCCGAAAGCGTTATCATCGTACCAGGTTACGGCATGGCGGTTGCACAGGCGCAGCATATCCTTCGCGAAATGGCCGATGTGCTGAAGAAACAGGGCGTTTCGGTGAAATATGCCATTCACCCGGTTGCTGGACGCATGCCCGGGCATATGAACGTGCTGCTGGCCGAAGCGCAGGTGCCTTATGATGAGGTATTCGAGCTTGAGGACATCAACAGCGAATTTGCGCAAACCGATGTCGCGTTTATCATCGGTGCGAATGACGTTGTGAACCCGGCGGCGAAAACCGACAAAACATCGCCCATTTACGGCATGCCGGTTTTTGATGTCGACAAGGCAAAGACCGTGTTCTTCGTAAAGCGCTCAATGGGCGGCGTGGGCTATGCCGGCGTCGACAATGATGTGTTCTACATGGACCAAACGATGATGCTTCTCGCGGATGCCAAGAAGATGTGCGAAGATATCGTGAAGGCCTTGCAGCACTAGGTCACTTCACGCTATCTATGAACAAAGGCCGCCCTGAGCAATCTTGGGGCGGTTTTCGTTTCACGTCAGGGGCAACGAATATGCGTAAAACTGGCGTTGATCGGAAATTGGGCAGCCACGCCTAATCTCGCTTGCATTTATCTTTCTCTAAGGCATGTTGCGCCGATGAGGATAAGAGAGCTGCTATTCGTTGGCGCTGCATTTTGCGCGCTCGTTCAACCTGCTTCGGCAAAGACTATTGCCGTCTCGCCCGGTGAAGGCGCGCAAGAGCGTTTGCAAGAGGCGCTGATTGCCGCGGAGCCGGGGGACGTTGTTGAGCTTGCCGCGGGGCGTTTCAAGCTGTCTGACGGGCTCTCGCTTGACGTCAACAAGGTGACGGTAAAAGGGCAGGGCGGTTCAGTAACTATCCTTGATTTCTCCGGTCAGCAGGGCGCAGGCGAGGGATTGTTGGTAACTTCCGATGACGTTGTGCTGAGAGACTTTGCGGTGGAGAACAGCAAGGGCGATGGCATCAAGTCAAAGGGTGCGGACCGCATCGTCTATCACAAATTGCGCGTTGAATGGACGGGCGGACCATTGGCCACCAATGGCGCTTACGGGATCTATCCTGTCGAAAGCAAAGATGTCCTGATTGACTCGGTATTTGTGCGCGGTGCGTCGGATGCGGGCATTTATGTCGGGCAGTCGCGCAATATCGTGGTGCGCCATTCAACGGCCGTTGAAAATGTCGCGGGCATTGAAATCGAAAACAGCTTCGACGCGGATGTTCATGATAATATCGCGACCCGCAATACGGGCGGCGTTTTGGTGTTCGACCTACCCAATTTGCCGCAAATGGGCGGACATAATGTCCGGATATTCGGCAATATCATCGTCAACAACATGACCCCAAATTTTGCGCCGAAGGGGAATATCGTGGCCAACGTTCCGACCGGAACGGGAGTCATGGTTATGGCCAACCGCAGGGTCGAAATCTTTGACAATGTCATTGGTGAAAACGGCACGACCAACGTCATGATCGTTGGCTATCGCTTTCCCTTTCAAGATCCAAAATATGACCCGTTACCGCGCGAGGTAAGTATCTGGGACAACCAGCATAGCCGGGCAGGGTGGGACCCCAAATTTCGCGGCGGAGCCGAAATTGCAGCCGCCATGGGCGGAAGCTTCCCTGCGATATTCTGGGATGGCGCTGGTGGATCCGAATATACACCGGTCATTCAGGACGATGTCCCCGCGCTATCGCTTGGGCTGAAAGACATTGCCGCCGACACCGCAATGGCGCAACCGGCGCCATTGGCCCGTGCAACATCGCGGCCTGCCGGATTGCCAGCGATTGTGCTACCTGAAGCAATGGAAGCTGCCATCCGCTAATGCGCTTGGTCTTGCCGTTTGTGTTGGCTTTTGCAGCGGCCGTGGCAACGTCGGCTGCGTCGGATGATCCGGCAGCTATTACCATTGCTGGTCCGCAAAGTCCGGCGACTTTATCAGCCTTTGGATTTTTCGACGGCGGCGCAGCACGGCCATCGCCCCGCCTGATACCTTATGAACTGCGCACCCCGCTGTTCAGCGATTATGCCGCAAAACAACGTTTCATCTATGTGCCCGAGGGCACCCAAATTGGCGCGGATGCAGACGGAAAACTAATCTTCCCGGTTGGTAGCGCACTTATCAAAAGCTTTGGGTATCCGGCAAAGTCTGGTGGCGTGAATGTCATTGAAACCCGGGTCTTGTTGCATCAGGCGCAGGGCTGGGTTGCCTTGCCCTATGTGTGGCGCGCGGATGGCAAAGATGCGGATTTGCGTGTTGGCGGCACAAGGGTGCCCGTCAAATTTGCCCATTCGGGTAACGACCTGTCGGTAAATTACAGCGTGCCGAACAAGAACCAGTGCAAGCAATGCCACTCGGCAGCAGGAAATATCATGCCGATAGGGCCAGTATGGCAAAATATGGCGTTTTCACGGCCGGCCGACGCACGCGCTATCGTCAAGGCAGCGCCTTTGCTCGCGCGGCTTCAGCCATATCCGAAATGGGATGACAGCCGCGCGGGGTCATTGGACGATAGGGCGCGACAATATATGAAGGTGAATTGCGGCCACTGTCATGCACCCCAAGGCTCCGCAAGCAATAGCGGCTTGTTTCTGGATGGAACGGCCAAAGGTACGGCGGCATTAGGCATCGGCAAAAGGCCGGTCGCGGCGGGCAGGGCAAGCGGCGATCTTGATTTCATCATCGCACCCGGTCAGCCCGACCAGTCCATTTTGATAAAGCGCATGGAAAGCACCGATCCGGGCATCGCGATGCCAGAGCTTGGCCGCTCAACGGTACATGAAGAAGGCGTCGAATTGTTGCGGCAATGGATAGCCGCAATGCCGTCCAATACTCACTGACGCATTAAACGCTTTAACTGATACTGGTTGCCATCCCAACCTTCAAACACCGCGCCGATGCCGGGGTGGCTGACCGGGCCTTGCTCGCGGTCTGACAGCAAATTTTGCTGGCTGACATAAGCGATATAGCTGCTTTCGGCATTTTCAGCGAACAGGTGATAAAATGGCTGATTTTTGATCGGCCGAATGGGCTCGGGTATCGATTCATACCATTCGTCGCTGTT
>NZ_JBIICH010000133.1:0-5108 GCF_044239005.1 Sphingorhabdus sp.
TGTGCCGTTGTTGATCGTCGCCGATGGACGCGCGCTGACCATGGTCGATTATGAAGTCAAACAAGTGCAGCGCTGGCCAATCCGTAACAGCCCGCTCGCCGCGTTGCTTGACCCGGGCAAGGATCTGGCGCGCTTTGGCAAACTGGTCCCCACATCGACAGATGATGTCATCAGCGTCGAAGTTCGCGACCCGAAGCGCCCTGAATATGGCACCATTACAATGATATTCGTCAACAAGCCCGGCGCGCCGGGTGGATTGACGCTGAACGGATGGGTCGCGCTTGATTCCAAAAACAATCGTACAAGCATCCGGCTCAGCAACGTTACCTATAATGGCGCAATCGCCGACAGCGCATTTTCGTGGAAAGATCCACGGCCCGTCCGACGGAAATCTTAAAATTGGTCGACGAACCGATGCTCACTGCCGACAAGCTGCCTAGCGGACCAGATTTGTTCATCTGAACGACAGGAAAGTCATCCTATAAATCAATTGTCAGCGATTGAGAGTTCGTGTGGTTTTCCCCCTGTTGCCCACGACGTTAAATCGTCGCTGATATCCGCGTGACGAACGCAAGCTTAGCCCTCATCCCAAATGCCCCCGGGATGAGGGCTTTGCTTTTTTGGCATGGATTTCACTTCACCGACTTGCCCCTGCCGCTTCTGGCATATAGGGCCATATTCTTATGTCTCAGACCATCCGTATCGCCTCGTGGAATATCAATTCGGTTCGCGCCCGCATCGACATCGTCGAACGCTATCTGAAAGAAGAAGCGCCCGACGTCCTGTGCCTGCAGGAAACCAAAGTCATCGACAGTCTTTTTCCGGAGGGATTGTTTCGGCAGCTTGGCTATCGCCACATGGTTTTGAACGGTCAGCCGATGCATCATGGTGTCGCGATTGTCAGCAAGCTGCCTTTAATCAACCGCCGCGTTGAAGATTGGCAAGCGAATGGCGAAGCGCGGCATGTGGGTGCGGAGCTGAATGTCGACGCCGCAAAGGGCGTACGGATCGACAATGTCTATATTCCCGCTGGCGGTGAAGTTCCCGACAGCGAAGTGAATTCGAAATTCGGACAAAAGCTTGGCTTCCTCTCGCGCATGACCGAGTGGTCGCGTGCGGTCACCAGCCCGACCATATTGACGGGTGATTTCAACGTTGCCCCGCTTGAGCATGATGTTTGGAGCCATAAGCAGCTCGTCAATGTCGTCAGCCACACAAAGATTGAATGCGAACATTTGGCTGCGATTAAGGAAGCCGCGGACTGGGTTGATCTCGCGCGGCATTTTGTCGAACCGTCGAAGAAGCTGTACACATGGTGGAGCTACCGCGCGCAGGATTGGGAGACATCCGACCGTGGCCGCCGTCTTGACCATATGTGGGTGACGCCGGACTTGAAAGAGAAGGCCAAGTCGCATGTGGTGCATAAGCATGTGCGCGGATGGGGCAAGCCATCTGACCATGCGCCCATCGTCACGGAATTTGCCTTTTGAACGGTGCGCCCGCAATTGAGGGCGATGCCCGCCGTGCGGCGCTGGCCATTGACGCGCTGCGTCGTGGCTGGGCCATCAATGTCGAACATCTCGGCCAACAGCTCTGCCTTTTACCGATAGAAACCGCGCGCGACGTTGCGGGTGCGCGGGCCATCCTGCTTTCTGCGAGCCGCGCGGCTACATTGAAACTCATGAACCAGCGCGCCGCCGCCGATACCGCTTTGCCGGTCATGATAAAGGCGCCAGCGGACCTTGATATCAACCTTGCGCTGGCGGTGGCGGATCCAACGCTCGATTTGCGTTACCCGATGAAGGGGCCGTTTGAAGCATTGGCCCTCGCCGATGGACCCTCTGCTGCTGCGGCCATTGAGCTTGCGCGGCTTGCCGGGTTGCTTCCCGCCTTTTTGGTGTTGCCGGATTCGGAACGCGCGTCCGCGACCGTATCCCCGCAGGATGTCGCTGCGTTTGACGATAGCGGGGCGTTGCACATTGCGGCGCGTGCGCGGTTGCCGGTTGCCGCAAATGTCGATGCTGAAATCGTCGCATTTCGAACGGACGTGGATGCGTCAGATCATGTCGCGTTGCTCATCGGCAAACGCGATGGCACGCCGCCTGTTGTCCGGTTGCACAGCGAGTGCCTGACCGGTGATGTCCTGGGCAGCCTGAAGTGCGATTGTGGCCCTCAATTGCACGAAGCGTTACAACAAATCTCCGACGCCAATTGGGGCATACTTTTATATTTGCGTCAGGAAGGCCGGGGCATTGGCCTGATCAACAAATTGCGTGCCTATGCGCTTCAGGATCAGGGGTTTGATACCGTTGATGCCAACACCCGATTGGGCTTTGCCATTGATGCGCGCGATTTTTCGGTCGCGGCCCGCATGCTTGAACTGCTCGGTATATCCAACGTCCGGTTGCTCACGAACAATCCGGAAAAGGTTGAAGGCCTTAAGTCCGCTGGCATATCTGTCGAAGAACGACTGCCGCTAAAAATCGCGGCGAACCCGCATAATGCGCATTATCTCGAAACGAAAAAGAGCCGCACGGGTCACGCGCTTTAGCGAAGCGCCGCAAATTGCAGGCAGTTTCCGATGCCCGGACGCTCGAGGACCGAACCTTATTGCGGTTCGCGAAGGCCCCCTTCGTCGCGTGACGATCTGGGTTCTCGGCGCCCGATAGCGCGCTCGATAAATGCGTCATCCAACGGTTCTGGGTCAGTGCTTGGCATTGCACCGGGATCGCCAAAAGCAGGGTCTCCCTCAATCGGCATACCGTTTTCGTCGAGCAGCAACCCCTCTTCCCCTTCGCCAAGCAGAAAATCTTCGCCTTCTAATTGTTCGGGGAAGGTTACTTCGGTCGCAAAATTTTCAACGGGGCGGCCCGATACTGCAACCCGCATATAGGCTGCCCACGCTTGTGCTGGCGCACGGCCGCCTTCTAATCCGCCGATCGAACGCGCATCATCGCGGCCCATCCAGACACCTGTTGTCAAACCACTCGAAAAGCCAAGGAACCAGCCGTCCTTGTTGCTGCTCGTGGTACCTGTCTTTCCTGCGACAGGACGGCCGATATTGGCGGCGCGGCCCGTGCCCGTTGCAACCGCGGTCTGCATGAGGTCCGTCATGGCGGCTGCGACCCAGTCTTCGACCAATTGCACGGATCTGGCGGGCTTTGCCGTGTATAAAATCTCGCCATCAATGGTGGTGACTTTGGAGATGCCATAAGGGGTAATGCTGCGGCCATTGGAACCCACGGATGCAAATGCCTGCGTCATGTCGATAACGCGGGTTTCCGATGTCCCAAGCACCATCGACGGCTGCGTGTTGATGGGTGTCGTTATGCCAAAACGGCGTGCCATGTTGGCAATGCTGCTGGTGCCAACCTCTTGCCCCAGCTGCGCTGCGACGGTGTTTTTCGAATAGGCAAACGCCGTCCGCAGTGAAATTTCACCGGCGTACTGGCCGTTGCTGTTTTTGGGTTGCCAGCCTTCTATTTCAACGGGCTTATCTTCGACCATGTCTTCGGGACGGAACCCGGCTTCCAACGCGGCCAAGTAGACGAACAATTTCCAAGCCGAGCCTGGTTGCCGGACTGCGGTGACAGCACGGTTATAATTGCTGGTCACATAATCGGTACCGCCAACCATCGCTTTAACCGCGCCATCGCGGTCAATTGACACCAGCGCACCTTGTGCGCCGCGCGGAGCGTTTGCCGCTATCGCGGCCGTTGCCGCGCGCTGCATTTTCAGATCAAGCGTGGTCCACACATCAATGGGTTTTTCGGTCTCGTCGATCAGGCCGTCCAATTGTGGCAAAACCCAATCGGTGAAATAGCGCACGCTGTCTTGCGGTTGCTGTTTTGCCATTTTGACGTCAGCCGGCTTCACCTCTGCGGCCTCGGCAGCGGAGATCATCCCGGCATCCTGCATGACGCCTACCACCACCGTGGCGCGGTCAATCGCAGCTTGTGCATCTGCCGTTGGCGAATAATTTGATGGCGCCTTTACAAGCCCTGCAATGATCGCGGCTTCGGCGAGGCTGAGATCTTCCGCGCCATGATCGAAGAATTTTCGGCTCGCCGCATCAACACCATAAGCACCGCCGCCGAAATAGACCTTGTTCAGATATAATTCGAGTATCTGGTCCTTCGAGAATTTCGTTTCCATCGCCAGCGCAAGGATGACCTCGCGGATTTTGCGCCCGAATTCCTTGTTGTTATTCAGGTAAATGTTACGCGCCAGCTGCTGCGTGATCGTTGAGCCACCTTGAGTCCAGCGTCCGTCAATTGCGCGCACATAAAGCGACCGCGTGATGCCAATAGGGTCGACACCGGGATGGATATAATAGCGCCGGTCTTCAACCGCGACCATCGCGTCCTTCATTTCAGACGGCAGCTGATCAATGTCCAGCCATCGGCCGAAACTTGGCCCAAGTGATTGGATAACGGTGCCATCGGCGGCACGAACGCGGATCATCTGGCCATTGGGCGATGCCTTTAAATCTTCAAAGCTGTCGATTTCGCCGCGAGCGATGGCCACGAGAATGCCCAACACCATGACGCCAAGAAGTGCCGCGATAACGCCGGCTTTGATGATACGTAAAATCCACGTTCCCATTGGGCGACGTTCTTTCGAAATTTTGCGCGCGCGTGCCATTGCGCAGGGTGTTAATCGGTCGCGGACTCGCCGACAAGCGCGTTCTTATTCGGGGTCGAATGTAAGCGCTGCACTGTTGATGCAATAACGCAGCCCTGTTGGACCCGGACCATCGGGGAATACATGCCCCAAATGCCCTTCACACGCCGCACAGCGCACCTCGGTGCGGATCATGCCGTGCGAGACATCGATAAGCTCATCAATGGCTGCACCGTCCGCAGGCGCGGTAAAGCTTGGCCAGCCCGAACCGCTGTCGAACTTGGTATCTGATGCAAACAAGGTCGTTCCGCATCCAGCGCAGCGGAATTCGCCCTCGCGCTTTTCATCGGTCAGTTTACCCGCAAAGGCCCGCTCGGTTCCCGCCTCCCGCAGGACATGATATTGAACCGGGTCCAATTCTGCGCGCCACTCGGCGTCGGACTTGATAATTTTTTCCATGAAACGGCCTTTCGTTGATGCAGATG
>NZ_JBIICH010000134.1:0-5106 GCF_044239005.1 Sphingorhabdus sp.
GTCCCTTGGCAACGGTCAGCGTATCGCGCAGCTTACCCTTCACCTGAATGGCAATGGTCACTTCGTCTTCCACCAGCAGGTCAGGGTTGACCTGCGGCCAAGGTGCGTCGGCGATAAGGCCGCCGCCCGTTGCCGCGCCAAGCTGCGTCCATGCTTCTTCGGCCAAATGCGGAACCATCGGCGCAGACAATGTGACGATTGTGCGGATCGCTGTGTCGCGGCTTGCCGACGGCGCTGCCTTTTCAATGGCATTGGCAAGGTCATAGATTTTTGCGACCGCTTTGTTGAACGCGAGCGCTTCAATGTCTGTGCCGACGCCGGCAATGATCTGGTGCGTTTTGCGGTCCAGCGCCTTGTCGGCACCTTGGGCGCCACTGACCTGACTTGTCAGACGCCAAAGGCGCTGCACAAATCGCCAGCAACCCTCAATCCCCGCCTCGGACCATTCCAGATCGCGTTCGGGCGGGCTGTCGGACAGCATGAACCAGCGCACGGCATCGGCGCCATATTGGTCCACAATGTCATCGGGATCGACGACATTCTTTTTGGACTTGGACATCTTTTCAATGCGCCCTGCGACTGCAGGGGCGCCGCTGTCGATGATGGTCCAGATGTCGCCGTCACGCCGCACCTGATCGGGGCTCAGCCATGTTCCATTGGCATCCTGATAGGTTTGGTGCGTCACCATGCCTTGCGTAAACAAAGACGCGAACGGCTCTTTCACATCGATCATGCCGATATGGCTGAGCGCACGGGTCCAGAAACGGGCGTAGAGCAAATGCAAAATCGCGTGCTCGACACCGCCAATATATTGGTCAACCGGCAGCCATTTTTCGGCAGCCGCACGGTCAAAGGGCTTGTCATGCGGTTGGCTTGCAAAGCGGATGAAGTACCAGCTGGAATCGACAAACGTATCGAGCGTGTCGGTTTCGCGGCGCGCCTCTTGATGACATTTCGGGCAGTCGACCTTGCTCCAGGTCGGGTGACGATCCAGCGGGTTGCCGGGAATGTCAAAGCTGACGTCTTCGGGCAATTTTACCGGCAGCTGGTCATTGGGCACGGGGACCGCGCCGCATGCCTGACAATGGATGATCGGGATTGGCGTGCCCCAATAACGCTGGCGCGAAACGCCCCAGTCGCGCAGGCGATATTGCGTTTGGCCTTGGCCCCAGCCTTCTTTCTCGGCCTTTGCGATCACATCAGCCTTGGCCTGATCGACGGTCATACCGTTCATCCAGTGCGAATTCACGATGACGCCGGGGTTGGTGTAGGCGACATTTCCGTCGAAATGGCTGTCGGTCAAATCGCCATCGGCCACGACGCGGGTAACGGGCAAATCATATTTGCGCGCGAAATCAAGGTCGCGTTGGTCATGTGCCGGGCAGCCGAAGACCGCGCCAGTGCCGTAATCCATCAATACGAAATTGGCGACATAAACGGGTAAGTGCCAGCTTGGATCCAGCGGGTGCTCAACGGTAAGCCCTGTATTGAAGCCAAGCTTTTCAGCGGTTTCAATGTCGGCCGCTGTCGTTCCGCCTTTGCGGCATTCCGCGATAAAATCCTGCAAATCAGGCGCGTTGGCCGTCAGCTTTTGCGCGACCGGGTGGTCTGCGGCAATGGCAATAAAGCTTGCGCCGAACATGGTGTCGGGGCGCGTTGTAAACACATCAATGCCGTCGTCACCGCCCGGAAAGCCGAACCGGCATTTCAAACCTTGCGATTTGCCAATCCAATTTTCCTGCATCAACCGCACCTTGTCGGGCCACTGGTCAAGCGACCCAAGGCCAACAAGCAATTCTTCGGCAAAGTCGGTAATCTTCAAAAACCACTGGCTCAGCTTGCGGCGTTCAACAGGCGCACCCGAACGCCAGCCCTTGCCGTCGATCACTTGCTCATTGGCAAGCACCGTCATGTCGACAGGGTCCCAGTTCACGGCGGACTCTTTGCGATAGACGAGCCCAGCGGCATATAGCTTCAGGAACAAGGCCTGTTCATGGCCGTAATATTCGGGTTCACAGGTCGCGAGTTCGCGGGTCCAGTCAATCGCAAAGCCAAGCCGTTTCAGCTGCGCTTTCATGTTTGCAATATTGTCGCGCGTCCAACCGCCGGGGTGGACCTTTTTCTCCATCGCGGCATTTTCTGCGGGCATGCCAAAGGCGTCCCAGCCCATGGGGTGCAGCACTTCATGTCCGGTCATGCGCTTATACCGCGCTAACACGTCACCCATGGTGTAGTTGCGCACATGGCCAATATGGATGCGGCCCGATGGATAGGGAAACATTTCCAGGACATAGGCACGTGGCTTTGTCGAGTTATCGTCCGCAACAAAGCTGCTGCGTTCTTCCCAAATCTTTTGCCACCGCGCGTCGGCGACGTGCGGGTTAAAACGCTCAACATTCGTCATAACAATTATCCGGTGATTGAAGACCGGCGAAGGTCACGCGCCTTGGTAAGAATGACCGCCTCAAGCTTTTGGACGGTTGCTGCGCGCAGCGGCGCCGCGACCCACTGGTCATTTTGCAAAACTTCGCGGCTGCCGGCGACGCGCAGGGCATCGGCACGCAAATCCTGATCAAGGATTGAAATGGTCAGCTTAACGCGCTCGCCAGGGCTTTGCGGGTTCACATACCAATCCGTAACAATGACGCCGCCCGACGAGTCGGTTTGCAGCAACGGCATGAAGGACAAGGCATCAAGCGATGCGCGCCACAGATAGCTGTTTACGCCGATCGTGGTGACTTGGCTGGCCGCGAGATCCGCCTTCGGACGTTCCCTTCCGCCACAGCCGGACAGCAGCCCCAAGCTTAACAGGCTGCCGGTCGCAATAATGAGTGCCAAGCGGTTGGTGCGCATAAAATGTCCTTGAACTATGAATATCTGAAACCTCTATAGCGGCTTGCTGTCCGGAGCAAGCTTTCTGGCTGCTGAACAGCGCGCAATTAATGCTGCGCTCATCTTCGTGCCGCTAAGTGATTGTGGACATCATGCAACATTTGGCCAAAAATCACGTTATTCGAAAGATAAATTGGATAGGCCCCTTTTGAATCGCCAAAAGCATGCGTATACCAACCAAAGACAGGAGAGTCGGTGAACGAGTATCATGGACGTGAAGCGGGCATATAAGCGGAAATACGCGACCATTGCGGCAGCATTGCTAGCAACGGGTTCGCTCGCGGTGTCGCCTCTTGTTGTTCCTGCATTCGCTGCAAAGGCTTTTTCCGAAGAGCCGTCGGCTGGACCAAGCTGGATTTCGATGTTCACGCCTGCGGGTGGTGACAGTGTTTTGGCACAGAAATTCTCGGCCGCACGCATTGAACCAAATGCGCGCTTCCCATTTACGCCTGCAAACGCCGGTGACAGCCGCACGATTACAGTCGCAGCGCGCGCCAATTCGCGTTTGACCGCTGGCGCCGTTTCCATCCGCAATGCGCTGGCAACCAACGAAGTCGGTGCGGGCAAGGGCCTTCGCCTTTCGGCGGTGGACTATCGTTTGACAGCATCAAAGGGCTGGCAAGGTTTTGCATTGCCTGCTGCGCAACGTCGCGGAGTCAAAACACCTTTGAGCGAGCTTGGAAAAAGCAGCTTCTCGCTGGACGAAACCGCGCGTAAGCCAAGCAAGTTCAGCACGAATATCAAATTGGACCAGAGCCGCGAATTGGCACCGCCAGCACGCGGCAGCGCAGCCTCGGGCGATTATAAGCTTGATGTGGGCGGAAGCTTCTCAATCAGCCGTAAAATCGACGTGACCGCCGGTGTTCGTTACGCCAGCGAAAATGACCGCGTCATTCCATTGGCTGACAACCGCAAAGACAGCGAAGCTGTCTATGTCGGAACCAAAATCCGCTTCTAAGCGGTCTTTTTCTTAAACGCATCAATCGCCGCCCAACCGTGGATCAACTGCGGCGAAAGCATCTGTGCGTTTTGGCGGTTCATGCCGCCAAGCGCGATGATGCGGCTAGACGAAGCCATTTTTGCCAGCCGGTTAAAGGCTAGCGGCCCAAGCGGTCGCGCCCCGGGGTGACTGTTTGTTGCGTAGACTGGTGATAGGAACAAAAGGTCTGGGCTTGCCGCCTTCACGTCTGCAATTTCACGCGCATCATGGACTGGCGCGCTGTGCAGCAATCGCGACGCGCGCTGGCTTCTTTGATGAAAACCATCGGCGCGCCAGCGCATCGCCGTCCGCTCGTCCCCCGCCAGCAGAAGAACATGCCCGCGCCGCCGACACATGCGCATGACTTGCCCGAACAGCAATTTTCGTGCCGCCGCGTCCAAATGATAATGTCGGAAGATAACGCCCGATCGTGCGGGAAGCCGTTGAATGGCGGGCAACAGGTCATCCCCCAATCGTTCATCGGTCATCAGCCAGATCTTCGGCAGGGGGTGGCTTCGCGGCATAGTTCTGCCTATAGCGTCGCGCTATGCAGGAAGCGACACCAGAAACGACCACCGGCCCTTTGGCCGCAATCCGTGAACGCATGGCGGCAGCCGCCAAGATGGCCCGGCGTGCGCCCGAAGACATTCATTTGATTGCGGTGTCGAAAACCCGCGCGGCCGAAGATATTGAGCCGCTCATTCACGAAGGCCAAATGCTCTTCGGTGAAAACCGCGTTCAGGAAGCGGCAACCAAATGGCTCGCGTTGAAGGAGCGCCACCCCGGCGTGCAATTGCATCTGATCGGGCAGCTTCAATCCAACAAAGCGGACGAAGCGGTCGCCTTGTTCGATATGATCCATTCGGTTGACCGGCTTTCGCTGGTCACGGCGCTTGGCAAGGCGATGGAAAAGCAGGCGCGATACATCCCGTGCTTCATTCAAGTGAACATCGGCGCTGAAGAGCAAAAGGGTGGCTGCGCGGTTTCGGAACTGCCTGCATTGATTGCGGCGGCAAAGGACAGCGGCGTTCCATTGGCCGGGCTGATGTGCATACCGCCAGCATCGATTGAGGCCGCGCCATTTTTTGCATTGTTGGCCGAGTTGGCGGCGCGTCATGATTTGCCGCAACTGAGCATGGGCATGTCGGACGATTTCGACACCGCGATCATGATGGGCGCGACCTATGTCCGCGTTGGTACGGCCTTATTTGGCGCGCGCAGCAGCCCCGTTTAAG
>NZ_JBIICH010000135.1:0-5086 GCF_044239005.1 Sphingorhabdus sp.
AGCTGCGCCAACAAGGTGTTGACGGTGACAACGTCGCCAGTTGTAAACTGGCCGCGCGACCAGCCCCAAACGACATAGCCCATGGCGCCCGCCATCATCAAATTGGTGATCAGCGACTGCCCGATATTCAGCGCGGCAAGCGAGTTTTCCGATTTGACGGCGGCATTTGCATAATGATGAACCACCTCAGCATAGCGGCGTGTCTCACGCTTTTCGGCGTTGAAATATTTCACCGTTTCATAATTGAGCAGACTGTCGACCGACTTTGCGACCGTCTGGGTATCCAGCTCGTTCATTTCCTCGCGCAATTTGTTGCGCCAGTTGGTGATGACGGTGGTGTAGGCGATGTAGCTGACCACCATGATAAGCGTCGCCGCAACCATGCCCCAACCAAATTCAATCTTGAAATATGCGGAGACCAGAACGAGCTCAAGCAAGGTCGGCGCGATGTTGAACAGCAGGAAATAGAGCATGATATCGATGCTCTTCGTCCCGCGTTCGATAACCTTGGTCACCGCGCCTGTCCGGCGGTTCATATGAAAGCGCATCGATAGATTGTGCAAATGGCTGAACACATTTTCGGCCAAGCGGCGCGTGGCCTCTTGCCCGACGCGTTCAAAGACTACGTTGCGCAGATTGTCGAACAAGACGCCGCCAAAACGTGCACCCGCATAAGCGGCCACGAGCGCAATCGCGATCGCGACGCTGTCTTCCATGCCGGGAACCATGCGGTCGATCGCCTGGCCATAGACCCACGCCATGCTCAACTGAATAAGCTTGGACACCACAACCAGCAACAGCGCAAACACAATGCGCGCGCGCAGGCCCGTCTCACCCTTTGGCCATAAATATGGCAAGAAGCGCCGCATCACGGCGAAATCGGGCTTGGCATCTGAACTGGGGGCTAATGGAGGCACAGGGGCCGTATAATTAGATTAAGCGAAAGCGCAAACGTCCTTCATGTGCGACCCGAAAGCAACAACCATGTCGCGACCGCGTTAATACCCGTATACACCCCATAGGTCAGCGCGACCGCCAACGAGCCGTCATGTGCGAACCAAAGCGCACCCATCAGCAACGCCAGTTCGATGGCGTAGCTGCCATAGGGACGGAAATGCGGGCTGAAGTAACGCTTGGTTTCTTCAACGAAGGGATGTCCGGATTCTGAAACTGCCTTGTGCATGGCAAAATTGGCAACGCCCATCACGAAGCAGACAATCAGCAGCATAAAATTGCTTTATGGTCCTTCGCGGATGGCGCGCGCTTCATTGCGTTCCGATTGCCGTTCAAGCGCGACCTTAATCATCGCGATAATGGGGTCCGCCAGTGCAAGACCCAATATGCCAAACAAAGCGCCAAACAGAATCTGCGCGCCAAGGACAAGCGCTGGCGCGAGATCGACTGCCCGTTTGGCGACCATCGGCACAATCAGATAGCCGTCGACCATCTGGACCACGAAATATACGAAGATCGCATAAAGACCGACATCAACACCCGCCGAAAATCCGACGAGGATGATAAGTGCGCCCGACACGATAGCGCCGATATTGGGCAAAAACGCCAACAGTCCCGTCAGCACACCCAAAAGCGCCGCCATAGGTACGCCGCCAAGGCTGAGCAATATCCATGTGCCAAAACCTTCCACGGCCATGCCGAGCAACCGGCCCGCCATCAGGCGGCGCAACACGCTGCCCATTTTGGCGGCGGTGACATAGAAATGCTCGCGCTCGGACAAAGGCAGCATCCATGCGACGCCGCGTTCATACATACGTGGTTCGGCGGCGATGAATATGGCGAGGACCAGCATCATCGCCATGTTGGTCACGGTGCCAACCACCGATGAGACGGCTTCAGTAACGCGGCCGACGGAGTTCAAAATCTGCGTACCGAAGCTTTTGACATCTTCTGCCGATATGTTGAATCCGGCAGCAGCGATGCGGTTGCCGATGGTTTCAATCTGCGTTTCGACAATAGCCTGAAGGCTGGCGGCCTGCGCGGCAAGTTCGGATCCCGTGAAGACAAATGTCCAATACATGAAACCGAATACGGCAAGCACAACGATGGTCAGGCGGATACCGCGCGGGATCGGCAACACCCGGCCAAGCAAACGTGCGCCGCCATCAAGCATCGCCGCAAGGACAAGGCCGCCCATGATGAGCAATAGTGGCTGGGCTAACCATACAAGTCCGAAAACAAGCAGCGTCATGCCAATCCAGACCGCCGCCCGTTTGATCTCGGTACGGATTATGGGGTCGTAAAGCTCTGTCGGGCCTACCTCTTCGCGAAATGCGTCTTCCCGCACCGCAGTTTTTCTGCGCGCGCGCCGTGTCTTAGCGGGTTTTGCGGCAGGGGTGTCTTGCGCGATATCATTCACTTGAACGGACCTTTTTGGGACGCAGGCTGGTGCCCGCGCGGTCACCGCGCAGCGATGAAATCCACGTTGCCGGGTTCAGGCCAGTGCTGCCATCGACAGAGAAGGTAATGATTTCCGCACGGCCGCCAATGCGGTCCCACGAGACAGGACCGCCAAGGCCACCCAGTGCCTCTGGCACGCGGCTGTCCGAGCTATTGTCGCGGTTGTCGCCCATCAAGAACACATGGCCCGCAGGTATTTTTACAGGTTCCATATCATCGGTCTCGCGTCGGCGGGCATCGATGGTGTCATATTGCACGCCATTGGGCAGCGTTTCGCGAATGACGGGCAAATGGCATGTCATGACGCCATCATCGCCGCGCGTCAGCGCGCCCGGGAAATCATAATCATTGCATGGATTATTGGCATCGACAGGCAAAACCAGATTGGGCTGGGTATCTTGCCTCACGGGCTTGCCGTTCAGGAAAATCTGACCTTCGCGCAAGGCAATCGTGTCACCGGGCAGGCCAATGACGCGTTTGATCCAGTCCTGATACTTGCCCTTCGGCGTCAAAATCACAATATCGCCACGGGCTGGCATTTTCCCCCAGACCCGCGTCTCGCTTTCCGGAAGCGGGACGGCCAGCGCCTCCACTTCTTCGCGCAGCACCAGCCAGCGAAATATCGCGACCGGATTGGGAATGGTGGGCGACACATGGCTCCAGCCATAAGGATATTTGCTCACGAACAACCGGTCACCCACCAGCAATGTCGGCATCATCGATATTGACGGGATATAAAAGGGCTTTGCAATGAAACTGTGAAACGCAAGAACGGCCATCAACAGCCAGAACATCCCTTTGATTTCCGCCCAAGCAGCAGAGGCCAAGCCGCGTTTTTCAGGGGCTGGAGTGGACGGGACATTGGGGTCGATATTGTCGGTGGTCAAACTGGTCATGCCTTTTGCGATGGTAACGCTTCGATAATGACAAATGCCTGCGCCCATGGGTGGTCATCAGTCAGTGTCAGATGAATATGGGCTTCATAGCCCGAAGGAATCATTGCGTCGAGCCGCGCTTTTGCGCCGCCCGTCAGCGCCAGCGTTGGCGCGCCGGACGGCGCGTTGACGACGCCGATGTCTTTCATGAACACGCCATGTTTGAATCCGGTTCCAACAGCTTTGGAAAAAGCCTCTTTGGCTGCAAAGCGCTTGGCATATGTGCCCGCCCGCGTGAATGGTCGCTTGCCAGCCTTGGCGCGTTCGATGTCGGTAAAGACGCGCTTTTCAAACCGTTCGCCAAAGCGCTCAAGCGAGTTCGCGATGCGCTCAATATTACATAAGTCGGAACCAAGCCCGATGATCACCGCGCGAGGTCCATTAACGTCCGCATCTTCCGGACGCTTTCCTCCAGACCAATGAAGATTGCCTCACCAATCAGATAGTGCCCGATGTTGAGTTCGGCGAATTGGGGAATGGCGGCGATGGGTTGGACATTTTCAAATGTCAGACCGTGGCCAGCATGTGGTTCGATGCCATTTTTAGCCGCAAGTGCGGCCGCGTCCGCAATGCGGCGAAGTTCTATTTCGCGCTCTTCACCTTCTGCATGCGCATATTTGCCCGTGTGAAATTCAACGACGGGCGCTTTCAGGCGGATGGCCGCTTCAATCTGGCGGGCGTCGGGTTCGATGAACAAGCTTACGCGAATGCCCGCGTCCGCCAGCCGCGTGACGATGGGCGCGAGATGATTGTGTTGCCCCGCGGCATCCAGCCCACCCTCGGTCGTGCGTTCTTCGCGCCGTTCGGGAACGATGCAGGCAGCATGCGGCTTATGCCGCAGCGCGATTTCCAGCATTTCGTCGGTTGCGGCCATTTCCAAATTAATGGGCAAGCGGATTTCCCGCATAATCGCATCGAGGTCAGCGTCGCGAATATGCCGGCGGTCTTCGCGCAAATGGACGGTGATGCCATCGCCGCCGGCTGCCTCGACCATATGTGCGGCGCGCATCGGATCGGGATGCATTCCGCCACGCGCATTTCGGATCGTCGCAACATGGTCGATATTGACGCCAAGGCGCAGACGAGACGAATGCTCTATCTTCATAGCTTCCTGCTACCGGGCTTCACCGCCTCGGTCGCCGCCAATTCGGGCGGCAATTCATCGGGTGCATAGGTTGGAAAGTTTAACTGGATCAGGGGGAAGAAGGGTACACCGAGGTCGACGGTGCCTGCGGAACGGTCCACCACTGCGCCAGCGGCGATGACATGACCGCCGGCGGCTTCGATCGCGGCAATAGCCTCACGCGATGAAAGGCCGGTCGTTACGACATCTTCCATCATCAGGATTTTGGTGCCGGGTGCGATCGCAAAACCGCGCCGCAGACCAAAGACACCATCGGGGCGTTCCACGAACATCGCATCAACGCCAAGTGCCCGCCCCATTTCATGGCCTATGATCAGGCCACCCATGGCCGGGGAAATGACGGCTTCGATCTCGTTTCGCAGCTCGCGCGGCATTTTTTGTGTCAGTGCCAGGGCAATGCGCCCCGCACGCTCGGGGTTCATCAGCAGGCGTGCGCACTGAAGATAATAAGCGCTGTGGCGGCCCGACGACAGCAGGAAATGTCCTTCGAGCAGTGCGTCGACGCTACGGAATTCAGATAATATTTCATCTTCGGTCATGATGGGGAGATTTTTCCTGGCTGGCGAATGTTGTGTTTTGCATCTTCCGTTTA
>NZ_JBIICH010000136.1:0-5074 GCF_044239005.1 Sphingorhabdus sp.
TGTCGGTCCGGCTTTTGCCATCGCGGAACATGACGACACGGTGCAAATTGTTACCGTTGGGCATCAACGTATATTCAAAGCCCATGAACGCGGTGAACTTGCCCGGTTCATTATACCGCTCGACGAGGGAGCTGTGGCCTGTCCAGATGCTTGTCGACGTTTTTTTCTGCTTTACGGGGTCTGTTAGCGCCGCTGGCAACGCATTGCGGCCAGCCAGATCGATCAGCTCTCCTGTAACGCGTTGCATGCCTTCTGGCCCCTTGTGCATTTCTTCATGCCAGCGTTTCAGGGTCGGGTCGCGGACAAGAAAGCCGGGTGCGTCATATAATGCTTTGGTCGCGCCCAAGCCGCCGGAGTGATCGGCTATCACCAGAAAGTCGAGTGGACGTTCCAGCTGCGCCTTCATCCCGCCGGTCGAGGTGACTTCTTCACCGCGCGCAAAACGCAGCGCATCTTCTGGTCCCAATTTTACGCCAAAACCAAAGGCGTCGATGGAATTTGCCGTATGCAAATGGGTGTCGCCCCATAACAGCTTATCAGCGGGACCAGAGGTCACTTCGCTATCGGATGCTGCTTGCGCGGTACGCGCGTCATCCATGATGCTTTTTTCGCGATATTGCTGCCAACCATAGGTCAGGCCGGCGCCGACCGCGACAACAGCCACGGTGCCCAAAATGATGTTGCGCAATTTTGCCATGATATAATCTCCCCTAAGCCCGAAAATGCGTCGGAAAACTGGGTAGGTCAAGTGCCGCGAAGCACCAGCGGGATGACGCTACGTCATGGGCTGCTTCATGCTCCAGACAAACGCAGATGGCCGTTGGTCGTCGAATTGGGATAGACCGATTTTCTGATTTTCGGCGCCGACATGGGATTCTGCACAATATGTCCCGAACAATCGGTCCCAGATCGACAAAGCAAAACCGAAATTACTTTTTTGTTCGGCCACCGCGATGCTGTGGTGCACCAGATGCATGTCCGGCGTCACAAAAAATATGCGCAGCATCCGGTCGAGATACTTTGGTAGGCGGATGTTGCTGTGATTGAACAGCGCATTTGCGTTGAGCCACAATTCAAATGCCAGAGCCACGGCAAGCGGCACGCCCAACAGGGCGACCATTGCCGATTTATAGAATGTCGATACAATCAATTCGAACGGATGAAAGCGCAGCGCGGTGGTGACATCAAGGTCGCGGTCGCTGTGATGTACGGCATGCATAGGCCATAAAAATGCGAACCGGTGCATCGCAAAATGCTGAAGCCAGACGGCGAAATCAAGAATGATAAAGGCCATCACGGCTTCAGCCCAAAAAGGCCAATTTAAGAATTGCAGCATTCCGAACTGGTGGGAGTTCGCCCATGTCGCCGCCACACCCACAACAACGAATAACGACAGGATCCTGCCGACAACTGCGTTGGTTGCGAAGAATAAAGCATGGGTCCGCCATCGCGGATAGCGGCCCAAGACCAAAATGCGGCGTGGCCAGATATATTCTGCACTGGCCAACGCAAAAAGCAGCAAACCGGGGATGGCTATTGCATAAATGCCAATCCCCGCTTCGATCATGTGCGTTACGCGTCCGCCGCGTTCAGGAACGGATAGTCGGTATATCCTTCTGCCGCAGGTGCGTACCATGTTTTGAAATTATCGGGGGTCAGTTCAGCCCCGGACCGCAGACGTTCAACCAGATCAGGGTTGCTGATATAGGGACGGCCAAAGCTGATCGCGTCCGCCAATCCAGATGCCAGATCTTCGTCCGCCAGCTCGCGCGTATATTCTTGGTTCAGCACCAACGGGCCCTTGAATATCTTGCGGATTTCAGGGGAAATGCGCGGCACATCGGTTTGCCCGAAATTGCCATATGGTTTCACTTCACGCAGTTCCAAGAACGCGATGCCGATATCTTGCAATGCGGCAGCAGCGGCGGTGAACAACGGCACTGGATTGCTGTCATTCGCACCCTGTGTTTCGCCGTTGGGCGACAGGCGTACCGACGTTCGTTCCGAACCAATGGCGTCGACAACGGCTTGGGTGACTTCGCGCAACAGGCGGATACGGTTTTCGATTGCACCGCCATATTCATCGGTGCGCAAATTGGTGTTGTCGCGCAGGAACTGGTCAATCAAATAGCCGTTGGCCGCATGAATCTGAACGCCGTCAAAGCCGGCGGCCATCGCGTTTTTCGCAGCGTTGACATAATCCGATATGATGCGGGGTATTTCCGAAGCCTCAAGCGCGCGCGCTTGCGTATATTCTTTTTTGCCCTCTGCGGTGTGCGCATAACCCGGCGCAGTCGTTGCAGATGCGGACACAGGTTGTGCACCGCCCAAGAAGTCTGGGTGGACAAGCCGCCCCATGTGCCACAGCTGCAATATGATCCGTCCATCGGCCTTGTGCACCGCTTCGGTCACTGGCTTCCACGCCGCGATTTGTGCATCTGACCAGATACCGGGCGCCGATGGCCACCCAAGACCTTCTTGGCTAATGCCCGTCGCTTCAGCGATAATCAGGCCAGCCGTGCTGCGCTGGCTGTAATATTCCGCTTTCAAATCTGACATGGGTACATGCCCATTCACACTGCGGCCGCGGGTCAGCGGCGCCATGAGGATTCGGTTGGGCGCGGTGATGGCGCCGAGTTGAATCGGATCAAACAAAGTTGCAGTCATGCAATATCCTGTCATTAAGCGTTTCTTTGCAGCCAAGATGCGGATGAAAGTTGCAAAATGCAACGGGGGTTTATGTCGCAGAAGATATTACATCAGCAACCGCCCAGCTTGCTTGCCTTTGCGGCACTGCTGGCCGGAAATATTGCGATCGCTTTTGGGCCATTGCTCGTGCGTTTTGCCGACAGCGGACCCATCGCGACCGGATTCTGGCGACTGGCGCTGGCGACGCCGTTTTTGTTTCTTGTCGGGTATCGATTTGGTTTTCGTTTTTCGGCCTTAGGCAAATCCACAATTTGGCTAGCGATAATTGCAGGCCTGTTTTTCGGCATTGATATCATCTTGTGGCATATTGGCATTTTCCAAACGAAAATGGCCAATGCGACATTATTTGCGAACTGCGCCAGCCTGATTCTGGTGGTTTACGGGATTATTGCCGCACGTAAAATGCCCAGCAAATGGGAAAGCGCGGCGGTGCTGTTTGCATTTGTGGGCGCTGCACTTTTAATGGGGCAAAGCCTTGATCTGTCCCCGCTGCATTTCCAGGGGGATGTTTTATCGCTTGGCGCGGGCCTTACATACACGGTGTATCTGGTGCTCATGATGCGCGTGCGGCAGAATACGGAAAGCTGGGGCGCACTGGGCATGGCAAGCGCTGTTGCGGCTGTGGTTTTATTGGCGGCATCCTTATCCGCGGGGGAGCAGGTTATCCCGACAGTGTGGTGGCCAGTTGTGTTGCTTGCGTTCACGTCACAGTTTTTCGGGCAAGGGTGCCTGACCTATGCCTTACCGCATTTTAGCCCGCTGGTGATCGGTTTGGCCTTGTTGTTTCAGCCTGCACTGTCGGCTGCGGCTGGCTGGCTTGCTTTTGGTGAGACGCTGACCGCAATGGATTTTACGGGCAGCGCGCTGGTGATGATCGCGCTTGTGCTGGTGCGTAAGCAATAGACCTTTTCTTGAGGGCGCCGAACGCCTACATATTGTGCATGTCCATATCACCGCTTCCTGCTGACCCGACGCTCGACGAAGTTCGTGCCGTCCTTGCCCCCATCATCGCGCGTAACGCGGGATTTGATGGCTGGTCTGATGCCGCTGTTCATGCGGCCGCTGATGAAGCTGGCGTGGACCGTGATGTCGCGAAACTTGCGTTCAAGGATAACGCCATCGACATGATTGATGCGTGGATCGACAGCATCGATATGGAGCTTGCCCATCGTTTGCCCGCCGAAAAACTTGCGGCGATGAAAATCCGTGACCGGATTACAGCATTGCTGGCAACGCGGCTGGAAATCATGGCGCCCGACCGCGAATCCCTGCGGCGCGCGATGGCGATCATGGCCATGCCGCGAAATTTGGTACGCAGTGCAAAGATCGGTTGGCGATCTGCCGACCGGATGTGGCGTCTGGCCGGAGACACCGCGAGCGATTTCAACCATTATACCAAGCGCATGACGCTGTCGGCAGTGTATGCAAGCACGCTCAGCGTCTTCGTCAACGATGACAGCGACAATTTCGCCGATGCGCGGGCTTTCCTTGATCGTCGCATCGATAATGTGATGCAGTTTGAGAAAGTGAAGTTTCAGGCGAAACAGCGTCAGGAATATGTGCCAAGCCTTTCCCGCTTCATTGGCCGCCTGCGCTATCCGGCGCGTTAATCCAAATCTCTATTGATGTTATTGCGAATCGGTTGCAAATAGGCGTCCGTGCAGCTTGACCATCTTCCACTAAACCGCGCCGCGGTTATTCGGGCCATCGATTGGGATGTTTTGCCCGATCAGGAAGGGCATCGTCTGCGTTCACTTGGCTTTGAACCCGGAGTCACCATAGAGGCAATGCACAAGGGTATTTTGATGTGGCGTGACCCGCTTGCCGTGCGTGTCGGCCGAATGACCGTGGCTTTGCGCACCAATGTTGCAGCGGCCATCGATTGCGAGCTTAAGCCATGACGCAAATGCCACCGCTCGTTGCCCTTGTCGGAAACCCCAATGCCGGCAAAAGTGCGCTGTTCAATGCGCTGACCGGTGCGCGGCAGAAGATTGCGAATTATCCCGGCGTAACGGTTGAGCGCAAATCGGGGCGGGCGACGTTTGACGACGGCCAACCCGTTGAAATGATCGATTTGCCCGGCGCCTATAGCCTCGATCCCGATAGCCTTGATGAAGCCGTCACCCGCGATGTCGTGTTGGGAAATCTGGAGGGCCATCGCCGCCCTGACGCACTTGTGATCGTGCTGGATGCGGGCAATCTCGATAACCATCTGCGCTTCGCGCTCGAGCTGATTGAGCAGGGCCTGCCGACGGTCGTTGCGCTGAACATGGTCGATCTTGCCGAGCGCGATGGTTTGCAACTGGATGCAGAAAAGCTCGCCCGCGCATTGGGCGTTCCCGTTATTGAAACGGTGGCGGTACGC
>NZ_JBIICH010000025.1:0-20289 GCF_044239005.1 Sphingorhabdus sp.
TTGCTTGCGCCGGGGAAGGTTTTCGTCATTCCCTTCATTACGAAGCTATATTGGGCTGCCATGGGCTTTAATTCCTGTGTTGCATTACTTTTGATTTGGCCGCTTCCCTAGCTATCTGCGCGTTTCGCCGCAAGGTGGGATTGCAAATCCCGACGATGCGGTTAAGCCTGCCAAGCATGAAGAAAAACATCCTCTTGCTCGCCGCAGCCTCCACGCTGTTCCTTTCGCCATCACTTGCACTGGGCGCGCCTGTGTCACCGGACAGTGCTGCAGTCGCATCGATCCGCGACAAAGCGTTGCAGAGTGACAGTCTCGCCTATGACATTGTCGAAGGGCTCACGACCGAAATCGGCCCACGGCAGGGCGGGACCGAAGCCGAAGCGCGCGCGCGGACTTGGTCGGTCAGCAAACTAAAGGCACTTGGATTTGATAATGTCCGTATCGAAGAATATCAGATGCCCACATGGGTGCGCGGCGAAGAAACCGCATCCATCGTCGCGCCCTTTCCGCAGAAACTGGCCATTGCCGCATTGGGCAACAGCGGCAGCACCGGTGAAGCCGGGCTGGAAGCTGAAATCGTGTATTTCCCGACGATTGATCATTTGCGCGCAGCCCCCGATGGCAGCTTGAAAGGCAAGATTGCCTTTGTCAGCCACAATATGAAAGCCACGCAGGATGGCAGCAGCTACGGCGCATTTGGCCCTGCCCGCTTTGTCGGCCCGAACATCGCCGCCAAAAAAGGCGCTGCGGCTATCGTCATCCGTTCAATCGGAACCGATTATCATCGCAACCCACACACCGGGAACACCAACTTTGACCCCGGCGTCACGCCCATTCCGGCAGGCGCATTGTCGATACCGGACGCGGAAAATCTGGAACGTATGATCGCGCGCGGCAAGCCGGTGCGGTTAAAACTAAAGCTGACCCCAAAAAATGTCGGGATGCAGACATCAGGCAATGTTTTGGCCGAGGTTAAGGGTTCAAACCCCGATCTTCCCATGATTGTCATCGCCTGCCATCTCGATAGCTGGGACCTTGGGACCGGCGCCATTGATGACGCCGCAGGTTGCGGCATCATCGGGGCAGCGGCCAAGCATCTGAAATCCATGGGCCAACCCAAGCGCACCGTGCGCCTGTTGTGGGCTGGCGCTGAAGAAGTCGGCATTTGGGGCGGCCGGGATTATGGCGAAAAGCATGCCACTGAGCCACATGCCCTCGCCATGGAATCGGATTTCGGCGCTGGCAAAGTCTGGGCCGTCGATTTCCGCTTGCCTGAAAGCGCGTCGGCGCTTCGCGGCCAGATTGTCTCCGCATTGGCCCCATTGGGCGTGGTTCCGCGCAAGGAACTGGCCGGCGGCGGCGCGGATGTGGGCGCGATCATCGCGGCGCAGAAATTGGGCATCATTGACCTGCAGCAAGATGGCACGAAATATTTCGACCTGCACCACACGCCCGACGACACGCTCGACAAGATCGACAAAGCCGAATTGCGCCAAAACGTGGCGGCATGGGTTGCAACATTGGCGCTCGTTGCGAATTATGACGGCGAACTGAAGCCAGAGGCGGCGCGTTGAAACACGCCTTTGTCTTGGCGCTCATGCTCATGGTTGCGGGCTGTGGTGACACGGCCCCCACCGAAGCGGGCAAGCCTGACGACGCGGACACACCAGAGGCCGTGCAGAAAAAGGAACTGGCCGCGCAAAAGCTGAGCATTGAACAAGCCGCCGAAGAAGCCACGAAGCTGATTGAGGCGGATGCAAAGGCGGAAATTGATGCGGCCAATGCAAGCGGCGCCGTGGCGCAGTAAGCTTCCGCCGGACCGGTCACCGACGACTGTCAAATATCCACCAAAATGTCTCTGCGGCCATATGATGTGCGGTCACCGCACATGCCGTACGCGGTTACGACACTGCTATCCGTGATCAAATTGGAATTCTGAAGAAATGGTCGGGGAGACAGGATTCGAACCTGCGACCCTCTGGTCCCAAACCAGATGCGCTACCAGGCTGCGCTACTCCCCGACATGGGATCACTGGTATAACAATGTCCGCGCGGCTGGCTGCCTGCCAGACTTCACAAAAGTGAAACTGGTGGGCCCGGAGGGACTCGAACCCCCGACCTAGCCGTTATGAGCGGCCAGCTCTAACCAACTGAGCTACAGGCCCTGACCGGCTCGCCAACTGCCTGCGGGCCGATAGCCGAACTTTGGGCGCGCTTGCAAGCCTTTATCTTATCAAAAAGATATAAATCGGCTGGCCTTGACGATTTCCGCCACCGTTGGTGGTCGAACGCCGCTATTCCGCAAGCGACCAAATATGCCCCACTGCCCCGCCATGTCATTATCGTTCTTCGTCCATTAATCCGGTTCGCCCGTCGCTGACGGCTGGAAGGGACACGATCAGGGCTTGATTGTAAAAACGTAAATCCCCGCCAACATTTCGGGCAAGGCTGCGCACGAGGCGTAACGAAAAGCCTAGCCCAAGCAATGGCGCGTCATGAGATTCATCGAGCGGACCGGAACCGAAAAGCTCGCTCTCGTCCATGTCGGCAAGCTTTTTCGGCAAGCTAAGCACGAAACGGTTAACCGCGTTTAACCCAGGCTCCGTCCGGAAACGACCATCGAGGATTTCCCCAGCCTCGCAGCCGATGATGACGGCAGACAACAGCCGCGAAAAAAGACGTTCCGCCAGATGGTTATCCAACGCAAATGGCCGGACCGGATGCGCATGGACCAAGTTCAGGGTAACGTGCAAAGCGTCGCTCAGCTCGCGAAGCCGATCTGTCAACCGAAGCGACAGCCAGTCGCAATCGGTCGAACCGACCTGCGTAACATAGGTTCCCGTCTCAATTTTTGCAGCGGTTGAAAGATCATCAAAGCCCGACAGCAGGCGCTGGGCATCGTGCAGGATGTTACCGGCTATTGTGCGATACTCTTCGGTCACGGGCCCAAAGAGTTGCTGTTCGATAATTTCGGAAAAGCCGATAATGGCGCCCAATGGCGTGCGCAGTTCGTGCAACAATTGCTCGATATTTTCCGCGTCATGCATGTCGCCTTCCGGAATGTGCGCGACTTCCGCGAGATTGGGGCGACGCAATATCCCGCGATAGCCTTTGAAGCGGCCGCTTGCAGGTTCAAAAAACGGTGCAGCGTTAATCCGCCAGTCCCCCGCAATCGCGGGCGCGCCGCACAGGCGCAGGCGCGCATTTTCAAGCGGCATTTTTTGCCGAAAGGCAGCGGCGCCATAGGCATCAGGTCCGGGCCCCGCGTCAAATGCGGGCTCCGCAATATCAACGCCAACAACCGCCCCTGCGGGTGCGCCTTCAACCGAGCTGATGGTGCCATATTCGTCGGTTTCGAAGCGTATTTCGTCAATCGGTTCGGCCGACAAAACGACATGTTCGATAGACGCCCCGGCCGGGATTTCAGCCGGGTCGTGCTGTTCCCGCTCAACCCGCAATATTTCGATGCGGTCAACAATGTCCCGGATTTGCAAAACTTTTGGTGCACGCACGGCCGTCTCAGCCGCGCTTTTGTTGAGGGCCAGCGCGAAGTCTGCAGAATAGCATGACCGAAGCGCATGCATGGTCATGGGACCAATGTCCCTGCGGTTGCGCAAGAACCCGTGCGCACGGGTGGACATATGGGGGACGATGTCCGCCCATTCGGTATCACTCAGCCGCGCGCCACTGACCGCCGCTGCGGCAACCGCCGGAATATCACCCGACAGCAGCAAGAGCAAAGGCGCAGAGCGCAGTCGCCCGGACAAGGCGCGTACGCATTGTTCGCGGACAGTAGCGGGAACCATGTCCATAAACTGCCGCACCTTTTGCAAGCCCGAGGCGACAGCAGCCGGGTCAAAGCCCGAAGGGTTTTGCGCTAATATATAGACCAGTTGCTGCCATTTGGTAGGCAAGCCAATGCCGTCATCGTCCGCCTGACGCAAAGTGGTTTCAAGGCGATCGTCAAAGCGCAAATTCGCACATCCTAATGCTACGTAATCCGTGGTGTGGGCGCGGAATAAACCGATATCAGGACGTGCGAAAGCGACAAAATTGGAGCGTCACACTTTGGGACAATTGCAATATAATATAATTATATTATAAAGCGGGGGCATAATCGAAATGGAAATAACAAGATCATGGCTAATATGAACCTCGATGCGATAGATATGAAGCTTTTGGCGGAATTGCAGGCTGACGGTCGCATCACCAATGTGGAACTTGCAACCAAGGTTGGGTTGACTGCCCCGCCATGCTTGCGGCGTATGCGCGCGTTGGAACAGTCAGGGACGATTAAGTCCTACCACGCAGATGTCGACGCAAGTGCCTTGGGCTACACAATCACCGTATTTGCCATGGTCAGCTTAAAAAGTCAGGCAGAAGAAGATCTGAAGGCGTTTGAGCAGCATGTTCGGGCACTCCCCGATGTACGCGAATGCCACATGCTGAATGGCGAAATTGATTTCATCCTCAAAATCGTTGCGCGCGATCTGCAGTCATTTCAGGAATTTCTGACATCGCAACTGACGTCTGCACCAAATGTCAGCAGCGTAAAAACGTCGCTGACCATTCGTACCGCAAAAGACGAACCGGGCGTACCCATCCCGATGGCATAAAAAAAGGGCCCGATTGCTCAGGCCCTTTTCAATCAATTATCACAAAGCTTATATCGCTGGTGTTCCCGCAGGCGCAGCCGCTGGTGCAGGCTTTTCCAGATGGTTGATATAGATCACCCAATATTCGGCAATTGCCTTGCGGTTTGCACCATTGATCTGCGCAAAATCGGCTTTCGCGCCAGCATAATCGCCGAGCATGGCTTTCGACATGGCAAGGCGGAAGCGGGTGCGGTCGGTCTGGTTTCCGCCATCCTTATCCAGAACGGGACCTTTGCTTAACGCGGTCTCGTACAGATCCTTGGCTGTCTTATAATCCTTATGTGAGAAGAATGAGTCGCCTGTCAGGGTCGCCAGCATCGCTCTGGGGCTCGCTTTTGCCGGTGCGATCGTTCCCGCCAATGTGCGGGTATCTTCCGCCAAGCGGCCCTTAGCTTCGTTGTAACGCTCACTGAAGGTCACGTTGTTGCGTGAGATGATGCCCTTTGCAAAGCCTTCGTCCAATACAGACACAGCCTCTGCAGGATAACGCACGCCGATATAGCTTAAGCTATCGAGATATTCGGCATATTCTTGTTGAAAGCGCAATCCATTGGTCGCGCGCATCAAGCGCATGAGGTCAAGCGACTCTTCAGGGTTCGTGTTGAGCGAACGGTTGAAGAACGCAAGGGCATCATGCCAGAAATCGGGGTTATTTTCGGCGATCACCAAATCCTTGTAGAAATTGGCAGCACCGGCATAATCTTTCGCTTTCGCCGAAAGGTTGGCGGCACGAACGACATAGGCTTTGTTAACCGCTCCGGCTGCCTTGCTCGCTGCAATCGCCTTGCCGATCCAAACGATAGCGTCAGCATCCTTATTCTGCTGCGACATGGCGTTGGAGATCAGAAATTCGATGTTGTTGGCGCGGTAACCCAAGTTGTACGCATCCATCATATTCTTTTCAGCGTCGGCAAATCTTTTGCCGTCATAAGCAATCGCGCCCTTGCGGAACGTATATGCCTGCTTCATTTCAACAGGCGTCGTTGCGGATGCGAGCAACAGATCGATACCCTGATCCTGCAATGCGCTGTCTTTCGACGCCACGCCGATGTTCACGGCCAATATGCCCGCTTCATAACGGTCGTCATCATTGGCAATGGCCGCAAGAATCTTCGGAAATTCGGCCTTCGCTGCGACCGGATCCTTGGTTTTGTTCAAAAGATTGGCGACAGGCATGTACGCCGCGATGAACGGCTTGGAATAATTTCTCTTGGGAGCCGCAGGCGTGGCTTCCTTCCCCTTTTTTTCCTTTTTTGGCTTTTCATTAGACTGCGCAAAAGCAGGCGCTGCGGTTATAGCGACCAATGAAAGTGCAAGGGCAAATTTTGAAACCAGCTTCATTTAACTCTCCGGGACTAGTGATGTATTGCCATGGGCTTTGGTTAATGTCGTGTATAGGACCTTGCCATCTTCAGTGCAATTGACATAGCGCAGTCGCATGAATTCCCGTTGAACGAACCAGAGGAAAATTCAAGTGCCAGAACGCACAGCAGTGATAATTGGCGCACGTGGGGGCATTGGTGCGGCACTTGCCGATGCTTTGGACGCGGGCGATCAATATGACCGCGTCATCCGGCTGCATCGGACAAGCGCGCCGGCCATCGACATATTGGATGAGGCAAGCATAGCCGCCGCAGCACGCGATTTGGCGGGCACAGCGCCGCAATTGGTCATCGTGGCCACAGGGTTACTGCATACAGCCGCCAAAGGGCCGGAAAAAAGCCTGCGCGAGCTTGATCCTGAATGGATGATGGAGAATTACCGCATCAATGCGGTTGGCCCCGCTTTGGTGGCGAAATATTTTCTGCCGATCATGGCAAAGCAAGGCCCGATCTGTTTCGCGGCGCTTTCCGCCCGCGTGGGCAGCATCTCGGACAATCGCCTTGGCGGATGGCATAGCTATCGCGCGTCGAAAGCCGCGCTCAATATGTTCATCCGTAACATTGCGATCGAATGGCAGCGCAAAAATACGCAATCTATTGTGGTCGCCCTGCACCCCGGCACTGTCGAGACGCCGCTGAGCGCGCCATTTAAGGGCAATCCGGCGCATGAACGCTTCGTCCCTGCCCGCGCGGCTGCGGATATGCTTGGCGTGCTTTCAGGGCTAAAGCCCGAGCAAAGCGGTCAGATTTTCGCTTATGATGGCAGCGTTGTCGCCCCCTAACCCACACCACTGCGTGAATCTGTGGATAAGCTGTAGACAACACCCCTATTTGGGCAGTCGCTTGTGGTCATATGACCGACTTGGGTCTATGGCTTAGTTACCCAAAAAATATAAGGATTTTCGCGCTGTGAGCGACGACATAGTTACAATGGAACCATCGGACATTTCGCCCGTCGACATCGTCGATGAAATGAAGTCGAGCTACCTCGATTATGCGATGTCGGTCATTGTATCCCGGGCCCTGCCGGACGTACGTGACGGCCTTAAACCCGTTCACCGCCGCATTTTGTTCGCAAGCCAGGAAGGCGGCTTTGTCGCTGGCCGACCCTATCGCAAATCGGCAAAGATTGTCGGCGACGTCATGGGCAACTATCACCCGCATGGCGACAGCGCGATTTACGATGCCCTTGCCCGTATGACGCAAGATTGGTCGATGCGCGTGCCATTGATCGATGGTCAGGGTAACTTTGGTTCGATGGATCCTGATCCGCCAGCATCGATGCGGTACACCGAAGCACGGTTGAACAAGGTCGCGAACGCGCTGTTGGATGATCTCGACAAAGACACCGTCGATTTCCAACCCAATTATGACGGCAGCCGCGAAGAACCGCAGGTTTTGCCTGCACGTTTCCCCAATCTGTTGGTCAACGGCGCTGGCGGTATTGCCGTCGGCATGGCGACCAACATCCCGCCACATAATCTGGGCGAAGTTATCAAGGCCTGCTTGGCCTATATCGATAATCCGGCCATCTCTATTGATGAGCTGATCGAGATCGTCCCTGCCCCTGATTTCCCCACCGGGCCATTGATCCTTGGCACCGGCGGCGCACGTGCGGCCTATCGCGAAGGCAAGGGCTCCATCATGCAGCGCGCCCGCCACGAGATTGAGGAAGGAAAAGGCGACCGTCGCTCTATCGTCCTGACCAGCATTCCCTTTCAGGTCGGCAAATCCGCTTTGGTCGAAAAAATCGCCGAAGCCGCGAAGGACAAGCGTATTGAGGGCGTTTCCGACATTCGCGATGAATCCAGCCGCAAGGGCGTGCGCATCGTCATTGATCTGAAGCGTGATGCGACCCCAGATGTCGTGCTCAACCAATTGTGGCGCCACACACAGGCGCAATCGAGCTTCCCCGCCAATATGCTCGCCATTCGCGGCGGACGGCCGGAAGTCCTCAACCTGCGCGATATCATCGAGGCATTCATCCGCTTCCGCGAAGAGGTTATCACCCGCAGGACCAAGTTCGAACTGAACAAAGCGCGCGAACGGGCGCATTTGTTGCTTGGCCTTGTTGTTGCCGTCACCAATTTGGACGAAGTCGTCCGCATCATTCGCGGATCGGCCAGCCCGGCCGAGGCGCGCGCTGCGCTGATCGCGCGCAAATGGCCAATTGCGGAAATCGCGTCGTACATCAAATTGGTGGAAGCCGTTGAAACCGAAGTTTCGGGCGACAGCTACCAATTGTCAGAGCTTCAGGTTCGCGCCATTCTCGAACTGCGCCTGCACCGTCTGACGGCGCTTGGCCGCGATGAAATTGGCAAGGAACTTCAGGGGCTTGCCGAGAGTATTGCAGAATATCTCGCAATTTTGGGCGACCGCGTAAAGCTGTACGCTGTTCTGCGCGAAGAACTGGTCGCCATTGACGCCGAATTTTCGACGCCACGCTTGTGCGAAATCACCGCAAGTTGGGACGGTCTTGATGACGAAGACCTTATGGAGCGTGAGGAAATGGTCGTCACCGTCACCCATGGCGGCTACATCAAACGGACCGCACTGGCCGCTTTCCGCGCCCAGAACCGTGGCGGCAAGGGCCGCGCGGGTATGGCGACGAAGGACGAAGACGCCGTCACCGAACTGTTCGTCACCAGCACGCACACACCCGTATTGTTCTTCTCAAACATTGGTAAGGTCTATCGCCTAAAGGTTTGGAAGCTGCCCGAAGGCGGTCCATCGACGCGCGGTCGGCCCATGGTCAACCTGCTGCCATTGGGCGAAGGCGAAGTCATTTCCAACGTTTTGACGCTGCCTGAGGACGAAGCCGAATGGGGCGGCCTCAGCGTCGTCTTTGCCACGGCCAAGGGCTATGCCCGCCGCAACAGCATGGACGCATTTGCCAATGTCCCAAGCAACGGCAAAATCGCCATGAAGTTTGAAGGCGAAGATGCCGACGACAAGCTGATCGGCGTGGAATTGTTAAGCGCCGAAGACGACGTCTTGCTGGCCAGCCGCAATGGTAAGGCGATCCGCTTTGCCGCCGACGACATCCGCGAATTCCAAAGCCGCGCTTCAACGGGCGTTCGCGCCATGAAGCTGGCTAAGGGGGACGAGGTTATCTCGCTATCCATCCTTCAGCGCGTGGGCACCACGCCTGAAGAGCGCGAAGAATATCTGCGCTTTGCGCCATGGAAGCCCGAGAAGGAAGGCGAACCCACAATGTCCGCGGAACGCATCGCGGAGATGGCGGAGCGTGAACAGTTCATCCTGACCGTATGCGCCAATGGCTATGGCAAATTGTCGTCCGCTTATGGATATCGCCGCACGGGCCGTGGTGGTCAGGGTATCACCAATATCGACAATATCGAACGCAACGGCCCCGTTGTGGCCAGCTTCCCCGCAACCAAGGGTGATCAGTTGATGCTCGTCACCGACCAGGCAAAGCTGATCCGCATGCCACTGGACAGCTTACGCGTCCTTGGCCGCGGCACCGCAGGCGTGCGTTTGTTCAACGTTGGCGACAATGAACATGTCGTCGGCGCAGCGAAGATTGACGAGAGTGATGATGAGGCAGACGGCGCAATCGAAGACACGAACGACGTAGCATCCGCAGTAATCGAAGTATCCGAAGGAAACGAACCCGTATGAGCACAGCGCATGTGATTGCCGCAGTCCTTGCAGCCACCACGCAAAGCGAACCTGCTGCTCCCGCCGCTGCGCCGAATGATTATGCGCTCGAACAGAATTGGTTATGCCGCCCAGGCCGTCGCGACGCGTGCAGCACACCTAGCCTTGACGTAACCGAGGTTGCGCCAGATGGAACCCTCACGGTCCGCACGGTAACGCGGGCCAAAGCACCTGAAGCCGATTGCTTCTATGTGTACCCGACCTTGTCATATGATCCGGGCGGAAATAGCGACATGATCGCCAATGACGAAGAGCGCCGTGTCGTTGAGGCGCAGTTTGCGCGTTTTGGCACTGTGTGCCAAACCTTCGCGCCGATCTATCGCCAATCGACCTTAAGCTGGTTGCGTTCCAACATGATCGGCAACCCCATCCCTATGGACCCCGAGCTGCGCTATAATGACGTGCGCGATGCGTGGCGGCGTTACATGGCGGCCGATAACAAGGGGCGGCCATTTGTTCTTGTTGGACATTCGCAAGGATCGGGATTGCTCAAGCGCCTGATTGCTGAGGAAATCGAAGGAAAACCAGCTGCGACGCAGATGTTGTCGGCTATGCTTGCGGGCACCAATGTCGCCGTGCCCAAGGGTAAAGACCAGGGCGCCGATTTGAAACAGACGCCTGTGTGCCGGAAAGCAGGGCAGACCAATTGCGTCATTGCCTGGACAAGTTTTCGTGAAACCTCGCCGCCACCTGCGAACGGCCGTTATGGCCGTGCAGCCGACCCCGCACAGGAAACCATTTGCGCCAACGCCGCTGCGCTTGGCGGCGGCATGGCCACAGTGAACGCACGTTTTCCCTCTGGAGCAGGGATTGGCGACTTGGTGACAGATAGCCCGCGCTGGACCAAAGACAATGCCCCTATTACCACGCCGACCGTGGCGGTTCCCGGACTATACGCAGCGCAGTGCGTGACGGTAAACGGTGCAAATGTCTTGTCAGTTCGCATCAACGCAGACCCTGCCGACCCCCGTATTGACGATGTCGGCGGTGATGTTCGCTTTGGCGCATTTGTCGCGCAGGACTGGGGACTTCACCTGATCGACGTGTCGCTGGTTATGCAGGATATGGTGGATCTGGTACCCGTGCAGCTGGCGGCATGGAAAGCGCGCGACCGTTAAGAACAGTTTTGTAACGACGGTTGCAATGTAGGATTTGATTTGAGATCTTGCACGCAACCAACTGACTTGGCCGCTCTTTCTCAATGTCGATATTTTGTGAATATGCCAAAGCGCAATGTCATCGTTAAAGCGACAAACGAGACAATCAAAACATCGTCGCTGGGCGCTTTTGTCGCTTTAGAACGCCGCGCGAACGGGCGTCAGCTTAATCGCGCTCTTCACCTTCCGGATAATGCCCGCGTTTGACCAAGGTTTGCGCCACGCCGACGGCAATCATCAACACGCCGAAATAGTACAGATACCAGATCGCGATGCCCGATACCTTGGAATTTGCGAGAGGGCCAAGCTCCGCGAATATCAACAAGTCCGAAATGACAAACAAAACCGCGCCGAACCCGACACGGTAACGGGGGAAATTGCTGCTCCAAGCCATCGCCGCCATCGCGGCCAAAATGACGCTATAGGCCGCAACCTGAACCGCTTCGTCGGTGGTCGGCGGAAGGCCATAAGCAATCACCGGCGTCAGCAGGAAAATCGCGATTGCGAGCAGTTTCTGGCTGAACGTCGGCGCCACACGCCTGTGCCGGAAATACAGCCAGATGGCGACCAGATGACCGGCGGCAAAGGCCAATGCGCCTGCAACCATGCTGAATTCAATCAAACCGTCGCCCAGCGCATAAAAGGCCAAAATGATCGCCAAGGGCACAAATTCCCCCACATGATGGCGGTGCAACGCAAAGGGCACCAGCAAACCGACGGCCGCCATTTTCCAGACGAGGGCGATCAGTCCGCCCTCAAGCGGCAGAAATAGCCATGTTGCCGGAAAGCTTATCCCGGCGATCAGGCTGGCCAACAGATATGGGCGTTTATGTGCGAGATCCTGACCCAAATTGTTTCCCCAACTTATTTGCATCGTCATGCTGAACTCGTTTCAGCATCCATCGTGCCACGCAAACCGGAGGGCAGAGTGGATAAATGGACCCTGAAACACGTTCAGGGTGACGATAATTCGACTTTCAAATGCTTGGCTAAGCAAGAGACCCCGTCAGCACAAGCGGAATGTAATTGATCATGCTATCCGCGGTCAGCCCCGGCCCCGCACGCACGCCAATGTCGCCATGCAACCACGCGCCCATGCAGGCGGCGTCAAAGGCTGCAACGCCTTGCGCCATCAATCCGCAGATCAGGCCGGTCAGGACATCGCCAGACCCCGCAGTTGCCAGCCATGGCGATGCATGGCGGTTGACGGCAACACGCCCGTCGGGCGCGGCGATGTGGGTTTGTGGTCCCTTCAGCAGGACCACCGCCCCCGACCGCTCCGCCGCACACAAAGCTGCCGCCGCGCGATCCGCCAGATCGATATCGGGAAACAGCCGGGCAAATTCGCCGGCATGTGGGGTCATGACGTCATTCGCACACAGATGCTCGAAAAGCCGCGCAGGATCGCCCGCAAATGCGGTGATGGCGTCCGCATCCAGCACCATCGGGATCTCGCGCTTCAGCAGCGCACAGACAATATCCGCGATGCCCGACCCTGCCCCCGGCCCAATGGCGAGCGCCGTCACACGCTGGTCGATACAGGCCAACGCATCGTTCGCCTCACGCAACATGATCGCGGTCACATGTGCGGCCTGCTCCACAAGCGCCGCGCGATCGCCGATGATCGTCACCAACCCTGCCCCGACGGCCAAAGCCGCCTGCGCCGCCAACCGCGATGCGCCCGTTCGAAGCGGCGGCCCGCTCCATACGATCGCATGGCCCCGGCTATATTTATGCGCGTCGGACGGCGGCGGGACCAGCTTTGGCCGGGTGATCGTGCCGTCTTTGGTAAAGTTAAGCGTAAATCCCATAGTCCATCTTGCCGCTTTTACCTGTGCAGCGCCAAAGATTTTTGATAGCCGCCCCACATGACCAAATCATATGACGTTCAAATTATCGGTGGCGGCCTGGCGGGATGCGAGGCGGCTTGGCAATTGGCGCAGCGCGGAATGCGGGTGAAGCTTTCGGAAATGCGCGGTTCCGGCGACATGACGCCAGCGCACCAGACCGATGGGCTTGCCGAACTGGTATGCTCAAACAGCTTTCGTTCGGATGATGCGGAAAACAACGCCGTTGGCCTGCTGCATCAGGAAATGCGCGATTTGGGGTCGCTGATCATGCAAGCGGCTGAAGTCGCGAAGGTTCCGGCCGGATCGGCGCTGGCGGTTGACCGTGATGTTTTCTCAGAAACCGTTACCAAGCATCTGGAAAATAATCTCAATATTGAAATCGTGCGCGAACGTGTGGATATCATTCCGGCCGACCGCCCTGTCATCATCGCCACGGGTCCGCTGACCGCGACCAACCTTGCCGAAAGCATCATGGCGAAAACCGGTGAGGATCGCCTTGCCTTTTTCGACGCAATTGCGCCGATTGTGTACCATGACAGCATCGATATGGACATCGCATGGTATGCCTCTCGCTGGGACAAGGGCGAAGGTAAGGATTATATCAACTGCCCGATGGATGAAGCGCAATATCGCGCCTTTCATCAGGGATTGCTCGATTCCGAAAAGTCAGAGTTCAAGGAATGGGAAACCAACACCCCTTATTTCGAAGGATGCATGCCGATTGAGGTCATGGCGTCACGCGGGCTCGATACGCTCCGTTTTGGCCCGATGAAGCCCGTGGGCTTGGATAATCCGCGCACCGGACGCTGGGCCCATGCCGTAGTGCAGCTGCGCCAGGACAATAAGCAAGGCACTTTGTGGAACATGGTAGGGTTCCAAACCAAGATGAAACATGGCGCGCAAGTCGAACTGCTGCGCACCATCCCCGGTCTGGAAAAGGCCGAATTTGCGCGGCTTGGCGGCTTGCACCGCAATACCTTCATTCGCTCGCCGATCCTCTTGGACCGTCAGCTGCGCCTAAAATCATCGCCGCATATCCGTTTTGCCGGACAGATCACGGGCTGCGAAGGCTATGTCGAAAGCAGCGCGGTTGGGCTGATGGCCGGGATTATGACCGCGGCGGAGATTTCGGGGCGGACCGTTACAGCGCCGCCGCCCACCACCGCGCTTGGTGCACTGCTTGGGCACATTACGGGGGATGCGCTGGCCGATGACTATCAACCCATGAACATCAATTTCGGGCTCTTCGCGCCGCTGGATGAAAAAGTGCACAAAAAATCGCGCAAGGCCGCGATGACGGGCCGTGCGCGGACGGACTTAAACAGTTGGATCAGCGCGCAAAAGGTTGCGGCTTAACAGCGGCATCCCGGCTTTTCGGGCTGTTTGGGCCGCGTCTGCGCAAATTCCTTGCGGGTGAGCAACTGGTCCTTGTTCCTGTCCGCGCCGGCAAAGCGTTCTCCGGTGGCCGCCGCCCATTCTTCGAAAGTGAGCAAATTATTGCCATCGCGGTCCAACGCCTTGAACGCCTTCGTTCGGCTTCCCATCATTTCAATGCGGGAAATCAACTCGTCCCTGTTGCGGTCATATCGGTTGAAACGCATTTCCTCACGACTTGCCTTTGGCGCCTCGGGCGGCGCTGGGCCAAATGCAGGCGCATTTGCTCCCGCTTGGGGTAAGGCATCCGAAATCGCCTCAGGCGGCGGCGCGGCGGGGATGAGGTTCGGCTGGTTCGCCTGTGTCTGCCAGAACCAAAGCCCTGACACGACGAGCAACAATGCCGCAACACCGCCAACCAATATCCGCTGCATGACCTTCCCCTCATGATGACATCACGGCGATAGGGCCACAAAGCTACCACCCCGTCAAGGCATGGCCGATAAGCCGCAATCCCGTCACCTTTCGAACCGACATGGCCAAAATGGACAAGGGACGAAGTTTGCGGCCTTTAGGCAACGCCGGAAGTGGCTGATTATTGGGCACGCTCAATTTTGACGGGAATTCCACACGCAACGCATCAAGAGCCCATCGATGTGACAAAGCACTGACATCATATGACTCGCCTATCCAAACTGCATAGGATCCAAAGATCGCACGCCCACGCAAAGCGGCATGTGTTTCAACATCCTGTGCGGACCACTCCCCCTCGCCCAGCAGCAACTCCCATGCCGAAACCAAGTCCTGCAATGCTGACAATTTTATGGACTCACCACACGCGCCGATCGCTTGCAGCAAAGGTTCACCCTTTGGTCGCAGCGCGGGTTCCGTAGCAAAAGCGTCACGCCACCATGCCAATTTGATTTGCGCAATCATCGGCTCCCGCGCTTTCCGCACGATGTCGGCAAAGCGGCCATCCAATTGCAGCAACAGAGTGAAAGCAGGCCGAAATGCAAAGGGCGTGTAAGCGACCGCGAGGTTGGCCGGAGGCGGTAGCTGCGATGCTGTGCCATTCATGTCGCCATTCGCTTCACGTCAATAAATTTTCTATGGTTAACGGTTGGGTAACCCTGCTCCTTCAAAGAACACTTACTACGACGCGCGTAGAGGGTGTCGAGAATCCATTGTGGAAACCAGGGGACGCCAACTGTGAAGAATGTCGAGGCCAACAAGGTGTCTGGCGTGATGTCGCGCCTGCTAAAGAATGAAGAAGGCAATATCATTGCTCTTTTCGCTGCGGCGGTAATCCCTGTCGTTGGTCTTGTGGGCGGCGGTTTTGACATGAGCCGCATCTATCTAACTCAAACGCGGTTGCAAGGTGCTTGTGATGCCGGCGCGCTCATCGGCCGCAAAACGATGGGACTTGGCACATGGGCCGACAATAAAAATGCTGCTAATACGCAGGCGGAAAAGCTGTTCGACCACAACTTCCCGAGCGGTGCTTATGGAACGACCGATCGTGTCCGCAGCTTCGCCGAATCCAACGGAAACGTAACCGGGACCGCATCTGTCACCGTTCCCATGACGTTGATGCAAGTACTTGGCCAAAAATCGCAAGTTGTTGCAGTCAATTGCCAGGCAGAACTGCGTGTCCCCAACACTGACGTTATGTTCGTGTTGGATACAACAGGGTCGATGGACCAGTCGATACAAAATTCAGGGTCATCTGAACGAAAAATTGATGGTCTACGCAAGGCAGTGAAATGTTTTTACGAAGCACTGGCGAAGCAGAACATCACGGACGTCACGCCGTCAGACTGCGGAGAAAAAGCTGATCCCACTCCATCCAACGTCGGCAATGTACAATTGCGATTTGGTTTTGTGCCTTATGCCGTCAACGTAAATGTAGGACGGTTATTGCCGCTCGATTACATGGCGGACCGATGGACCTACCAGTCGCGGGAAGCGTCGTTCACCACAGGCAGCAACGCGATTCCTATATACCAAGGCGAAGGCTCACCCAACCCGGGGGGTTCAGTAACAACAACTATTGCAGACACCCCTTGGGAAGATACCGGGCAAAATATTGGGCAGTACCCTTCGGTTCTTTTGACAAAAGAGAGCGAATGCCCGCCGCCAGGGGGGGCACCTAAAACGGAACTTATCTCGACAGACGGGCCGCGCCAACTTGTCTCGCAGACGCCAACCACACCCGTTTATGGTACTCATAACTCTATAACACGAACCTACCAGCAGGTAAGTTCCACAGCCCAGCGATCCTACCGGTATACGTATAGTGCCCTCTTGTTCGGCAGGGGCATATGCAGGTTGCAATCTCGTGATACGGGGCAACAAAATGTCACCACCACAACGACAACCACCGAGGCTATCAACTGGACACGAAATACCAATTTTGCGGGTTGGGCCTACAAACCGGTTACATTCAACGTAAGCGGCTTGAAAGATAACGGAACAAATTCTTGGCGTTCATCGTTGCAACTGCCAATCGGCACGGACGGCGCCAACACCACGGTCAACTGGAGTGGATGCATCGAGGAGCGGCAAACCTTCCGAGGGCCCGACAGCGATCCTTCCAACGATTGGGATCCGATTCCGTCAACCGCGCTGGACATGGACATTGATCTGGTGCCGACGAAATCAGACATTGCAACTCAATGGGGGCCTATGCTGCCAAGCGTCATATGGCAGCGCTATCTGGTCAACACGGACGGGTCGGGAAACAAAAGCCGTTCGTCCACGCGGACGACTTCAAATATATCGGTGGGAAAAGACGACGGGGTCTCAATGCCAACGGTTGGTGAGAGCTGCCCGACCGCTGCAAAGAAATTTCAAACGTGGACGCCTTCTGATTTTCGCACTTATGTGAACAGCCTGACAACCGATGGCTATACATATCACGATATCGGATTGCTCTGGGGCGCGCGCATTATGTCGCCAACAGGCATTTTTGCCGCATTAAATGCGCCACAGAACATGACAATTGAGCGTCATATGGTGTTTATGACCGATGGTGAGACCAACGTCGTCCACGACGACTATTCGGCTTATGGTGTGCATTGGTATGACCGCCGACAGACGCCGACTGGAACGGCACCGACCAACAGCCAGCTGGTCGCTATGACGGACGCCCGAACAGCAGCGCTTTGCACGGCTATCAAAAACAGAAATATCAATCTGTGGGTCGTATCATACGGAGACGTTGGTGGGCCAACCAACGACAGGTTGAGAGCGTGTGCAACACCGGGCAAATTCGTTCAAGCGACCAGTGTTGCGTCGCTGATCAGTAACTTCAAAGAAATTGCTGCTAAAATTTCAGCACTGCGCCTGACGCAATAAAGACGGGGTGTCTGATGATCGCAAAATTCATATCCAATGAAGATGGCGCGTCCATCCTGGAATTCGCCCTGATTGCGCCAATTGTCATGATGATGGTCCTAGGTAGCATGGATATCGGGCACTCTCTTTTCGTCCGTTCGACCTTAGACGGCGCCGTGCAGGATGCGGCACGAAGTTCGTCTTTAGAAGGTGCGACGTCCTTAACACAGCAAGATCTTATCGATGAACGGGTAGCATCGACAATCCGCGACCTCGCACCAGGTGCTACCGTCAAAGTAAGCCGACGTTATTACAAGACCTTTTCAACGGCCGCACTGGCACGCGCTGAAGAGGTTATTGAACAATCACCTGGCAATATGAAATGCGATCGTGGTGAAAGCTTTATGGATGCAAACGGAAACGGCGTTTGGGACGCCGACGGCGGATCCGATGGGCAAGGTGGCGCAAGGGATATCGTTATCATCACATTTAAGGTCAGCTACCCCCGCCTTTTCCCAATGGCGGCATTGCTTGGTTGGTCGGCCAATGTCGAAATGCAATCAGAATCTATTCTCGCAAACCAGCCTTATGGTGACCAGACAGGCTTTGGCAAACCTGTCCAAGTCAACTGCCCATCGGTGTAATATATGGAACACACATTTCGCAAAACATTCCAAAAGCTAAAGCGTAACGAAAGTGGTCTGGCGATGGTCGAGCTTGCGGTGTCGCTACCCTTCTTCCTCGGCCTGGTCGTAGGCGGCGTCGAAACTGCAAACTATGCCTCTGTCATCATGCAGATCAACCAAATCACCCTGCACACCGCCGATGCTGCCGCGCGCATTGGGACAACAACTCCATCCGCCAACAAAACCATTTCCGAAGTGCAAATCAACGACGTTTTTGAAGGATCTTTGCGCGAGGGCAAACGCATCAACCTTGGTGGAAATCACGACTACACCGATCCATCATCCGGCGCGAAGTCTACACGCGGGAACGCCCGTATCATTTTATCAAGTGTGGAAGAGGTAGCCACATTCACCGCCTCTGCACCGCGATACCGCATCCGGTGGCAACGCTGCGCGGGCTCAGCCACCTTTTATAAATCAAACTACGGTACCGCATCGACAGCGACAAGCATCACTGGAATTGGCCCGGTTGGACGGCAAGCATCCCCTCCTCCTGGAGGTGTGTTAATGTTCGTTGAGCTGCAATATTATTTCAAACCAACGATCATAAAAGGTTTTTCGAACCTAACCGATAGAACGATCAGCCAAGTCGCATCCATGGTGGTGCGCGAGAACCGCGACACCGTTGGCCCCACTGGAAGCGTCGGGATATACAATAATGAGAAGGTCACCGTCTCCACCTGTTAAGGCGGGGGCGGCGAACATGTTCTAAAGCCCTAGCGTTTTGCGCACTCCAGCAACAATCTTGTCGGCATTGATGAGCGTCGCCTTCTCCAGATTAGCTGCATAGGGCATCGGAACGTCTTCATTGGTGATGCGTAAGACGGGTGCGTCGAGATCATCGAAGCCCTGCTCCATGCACACCGCAAGGATTTCGCTGCCAACCGAACACACCGGCCAACCTTCTTCGGCCACGACCAGACGATTGGTTTTTGCAAGGCTCGCCAGCACGGTTTGCGTATCCAGCGGACGAATGGTGCGCAGGTCGATGACCTCGGCGCTGATGCCTTCGGCGGCTAACGTGTCAGCTGCCTCCAATGACAGCCCCACGCCAATCGAATAGCTCACGATAGTAACGTCCGTGCCTTCACGCACGATGCGTGCCTTGCCAATCGGCAGCACATGGTCGTCCCCTGCGGGAACTTCAAACGTGCGACCATAGAGCAGTTCGTTTTCGAGGAACACGACAGGGTCCTCGCACCGGATTGCTGCCTTCAACAAGCCTTTGGCGTCTGCGGCATCATAGGGCGCGATCACAATCAGGCCGGGCACGCTGGCATACCATGGCGCGTAATTCTGGCTGTGCTGCGCACCAACGCGCGCAGCGGCCCCGTTTGGACCACGGAACACGATGGGGCAGCGCATCTGGCCGCCCGACATGTAATTGGTCTTTGCGGCCGAGTTGATGATGTGATCAATCGCCTGCATCGCAAAGTTAAATGTCATGAATTCGATGACGGGGCGAAGCCCGCCCATCGCGGCGCCAGTGCCGATACCTGCAAAGCCATATTCTGTAATCGGCGTATCGATAACGCGGCGCGCGCCGAATTCGTCAAGCAAGCCCTGCGTGACTTTGTAAGCGCCTTGATATTCGGCAACTTCCTCACCCATGACAAACACCCGGTCATCGCGGCGCATTTCTTCCGCCATTGCGTCGCGCAAAGCTTCACGCAAGGTAACAGACTGCATCGCAGCGCCATCGATTGCGGCAGGCGCAGTCTTCGGAGCAACGGGAGCGACCGCAACCACGACCTCAGGAGCAGGCGTCGGTGCGACCGCGGGCGCGGGGGTGGTTTTTGATGGAGCCGCAGCCTCGTCATCGCTAGAGATAAGCGCAATCACGGTGCCGACCTTCACACCATCGGTGCCCTCGGGCACGGAAATGGATGTAATCACGCCCTCATCAACGGCTTCAAACTCCATCGTCGCCTTATCGGTTTCGATCTCGGCAAGGATATCACCAGACTTGACGCTATCGCCTTCCTTGACCAACCATCTGGCAAGGGTGCCTTCTTCCATTGTTGGCGAAAGCGCGGGCATTTTCAGTTCGATTGCCATCAATATTGCTCCACCAACACGTCAGTATATAGTTCGGACAAATCCGGTTCAGGCGATGCTTCCGCAAAATCAGCAGATTCATTCACGATTTTCCGGATTTCCTTCTCAAT
>NZ_JBIICH010000137.1:0-5048 GCF_044239005.1 Sphingorhabdus sp.
TTAAGGAGCAATCTTGATCGATACCGCATCCGTTCCGACTGCCGGCAATCTGGCCGCCAAGTCCAAGGAACCCACTTTGACCCCGGACGCCCTCCACGCGCTAATCCTGCAATCGCTCGACGATGATCAGGCGCAGGAAGTGGTGACCATCCCGCTTGAAGGCAAAAGCAACATCGCCGACCATATGGTCGTCGCATCTGGCCGTTCATCGCGGCAGGTGGCGTCGATGGCGCAAAAGCTTGCCGAGCGTATCAAGAAAGCCGGACGTCATGCCCGCATCGAAGGTTTGCCATCGGCAGACTGGGTGTTGATCGACGCCGAAGATGTCATCGTGCATCTGTTCCGTCCCGAAGTCCGCAGCTTCTACAATCTGGAACGCATGTGGGCATTTGGCGACGCGCCCGAAGTTCCGGCCCAATAAGCCCGAACGTCCGCGCCGATGGCGATGCGCCTGCACATCATCGCGCGCGGCAAAATCGGCCGCTCTGCTGAAGCGGAGCTGGTCGACCGATATCTGAAACGGATCAGCTGGCCAACGCGGCACAGCGAAATGCCTGATAAGGGCGGCGACCTTCCCCATTCGGACAGCCCCTGCAAAACCATCATCTTGGATGAAAAAGGCGAACAGCTTGGCTCGGTCGAACTTGCCCGCTTGCTGGAACGCTGGCGCGACGATGGCGTGCGCGAAGTGCGTTTCCTGATTGGCGCTGCCGACGGTTTTGATGACGAAGCCCGTGCTGGCGCCGACAAGCTCATCGCCTTTGGCAAAGCGACATGGCCGCATTTGATGGCCCGCGCGATGCTGGCTGAACAATTGTTCCGTGCAACATCAATCATTGCCAACCACCCCTATCATCGTGAAGGATAGGGGCATGCGGTTCTGGTCCGTCCTTTTGCTCTTGATGCTCACGCCCTTTGCCATTGCGAGCAGCCTGATGGCGCAAAGCGCGGGCAGCAACAGCGCGCAACAAGACGCCCTGCGCGCTGCTCAGGAAAAGGCGTTGCGTGCTGAACGGCGCAGTGAGCTGTTGCGGCAGGAGGCAAGCAATGCCGAAAGCACCGCAGACCGGTTGGTCGCGCAAAGGGCGGTGCTGTCCGCCGAAATCGACGCCGCCGAAGCGCAGATAGCAGCGGCGACCGCGCGGATTGCCATCATCAGCCGCCAACAAGAGCTTCAGCGGGCACAGCTTGGTGTGGAAAGCGAACCCGTGCTGCGCCTGAACGCCGCGCTTCAGCAAATGACGGGCCGCCCGGCGGTGCTGATGATGATGCAGCCCGGGCAACGCGAAGATTATGTCCATGTGCGCGCGATCATGGCGACCGTGCAGCCACAGATCATCCGCCGCACCAGCGACTTGCGCCAACACATTGCGGTACAAAGCGAATTGCGGGTGCAGGAATATCGCGCGCTGAAATCGCTGGGCGATGCGCGCAGCCGGTTGAAAAGCCGCCAGACAGATTTGGCCAGACTGCAAAGCGCCGCCGGTGGCAAGGCCGGCGCACTGTCCGCCGATGCCGCCATCGCATTTGAACAAGCGATCGCGCAAGGCGAGCGGGCACGCGATATTGTCGGGCGCATGGATATCCAGCGGCTGAGCGCCGAAAAAGCGTCTGAACTCGCGGCGCTGGACGGGCCGATGCTCCGCCCCGGGCGCGCGACCAAGGCTGCGGCGGCGGGGACGGCCTATATCCTGCCCGCGCGCGGCAAGCTGTTGTCGGGTTTTAACGAACTCAACGCCACTGGCTATCGGGAGCGCGGCGTCCGCATTGCACTTGCCGACAATATGCGCGTGGTCGCGCCCGCAGCGGGGACGATTTCCTTTGCTGGCCGCTATCGCAGCTATGGGCGGATTGTGATCATTGAACATGGCAATGGCTGGAACAGCCTGATTACACATCTGGGCAGCACGCAGGTCAAAAAGGGGCAGGCGGTGAAGCAAGGCTTTGTTCTGGGCTCCGCCAAACCAGACGCGCCCGAAATCGGCATTGAACTGCGCAAAAATGGCCGTGTGATGGATATTGCCACGATATTGGGATGAGTTAGGGTCAGGGCCTATGTGCGTTCTTGTCGATGCCCGCATGCTGTTCGTGCTAATCATGCTTTCACCGCGGGTTAAGGCGGGATATAGCATCGCCGAAATGATGAAATGGATTGGTATATGAAGAACCGTTTGCTGCCCGCGACTTGCGCCATTGTTTTGGCGCTGTCGGTCCCTGCGACTGTGCTGGTCGCGCAAAGCGTTCAGCAGCAACAAGCGCAAGCTGACCGTTTCAAAGAGCTTGAGGAATTCCTCGCGGTCTATCGCAAGGTTAAATTAAGCTATGTCGACAAGGTCGATGACAAGCAATTGATGGAAGGCGCGATTCAGGGGATGCTCGCCAGCCTCGATCCGCACAGTGCCTTCCTCGACAAATCCGACTTCAGCTCGCTGCAAACACAGATTGATGGCGAATATGGCGGCCTTGGCCTGACGGTTACGCTTGAGGATGAAGCGGTGAAGGTCATCGCCCCCACCAAGGACACGCCCGCTGACAAGGCCGGTATCAAGTCGGGCGATTTTATCACGCATTTGGACGGCAAGTTGATCATTGGCGGAACGCTCGACGAAGCTGTCGAAGCGATGCGCGGTGTTCCGGGCACATCCATCAAGCTCACCATTTTCCGGCCCGGGCGTGATGCGCCGTTCGACGTGACGGTCACGCGCGCGGTCATCGATTTGAAACCAGTGCGGTGGGAAGTGAAAAACCGCATTGGCGTTATTTCCATCACCGGTTTTTCCGAACAAACCGGCGCTGACGTTGTTGCTGCTGTGTCCGGCATAAAGAAATCGCTTGGCGGAAATCCGTTGGGTTACATCATCGACCTGCGGTCCAACCCCGGTGGCATATTGGACGAAGCCGTTTCGGTTTCTGATGCTTTCCTGTCGAGTGGTGAGATTGTTTCCGAACGCGGCCGTGACAAAAGCGACATCCAACGCTGGTGGGCCGAACGCGCTGTTCCGGGCGATGTCACCGGCGGCGCGCCGATCATCGTTCTGGTTGATGCAGGCTCTGCATCGGCATCCGAAATTGTGGCTGGCGCTTTGCAAGACCATCATCGCGGCTTGGTCATGGGTGAACGCAGTTTCGGCAAGGGATCGGTGCAGACTGTCCTGCCGTTGACGCGGGACACGGGCCTTCGCCTCACCGTTGCGCGCTACCATCTGCCATCGGGTCGTTCGGTGCAGGAAGGCGGCATAAAGCCCGATATCCGCGTACCGCAATTGACCGATCCCGATTATAAAAAGCGCGTGTCCGTGCGCGAATCCGATTTGCGTCGTCACTTGGTCAATGAATTGAAAGACAACAGCAAAGACCTTGAAGAAGACCGCATCGACGATCCGCGTTTTGCCATGACGGCCGAACAGTTGAAGGCCAAGGGCATTGACGATTTCCAACTATATTACGCGATGGAGACCTTGCAGCGGCTTGGATCCAAAACGATGAAACTTGCCGCAAAGCCCGTAAAGGGCAGGGCGCAGAATTGAGTTTTACCCAACCCCGTCATGCTGAACTTGTTTCAGCATCTTACTTTCTTGGCGGTGCTGAAGTAAGATCCTGAAACAAGTTCAGGATGACAATGATGCGGAGTGAAGTGCGTACATGACGTCGAAATTTGACAACGCCCATTGGCTCGCATTCCTGTTACCGGCGGCGTTGCTCGCGGGGGCATATGGTTCGCAATATATTGGCGGGCTTTTCCCGTGCGAAATGTGCTGGTGGCAGCGTTATCCGCATTTTGCCGCGGTCGCGATTGCGGTCATTGCCTTTGGCGTTGGCAACCTTGCCTTTCGCAAAACATTGGTGGCGCTTGCGGCCTTGGCCATCGCGACCAGCGGCGGCATCGCGGGCTTTCATGCTGGCGTCGAATATGGCTGGTGGGAAGGGCTGACCGCGTGCACCGCAACAATTTCGGGCAGCGGGGATGATTTGCTCAAGTCGATCATGAACGCACCCTTGGTCCGCTGCGACGTGGCACCATGGTCTTTGTTCGGCATTTCGCTCGCCGGCTATAATTTCCTCTTGTCGTTGGGCGGCGCAGTGGCCATCTTGGGTATGACATGGCGCAACACGAAACCCTGAAAACCACACCGCAGCGTAAAGCGGCCATCGACCGGATGATTCGCGTGAATCAAGCGGGCGAATTTGGCGCGAAACGCATTTACGCAGGGCAGCTTGCGGTGATGGGTGACCGGACGCCGGCGGCGCGCAGCATTGCGCATATGGCCGAGCAAGAGGAACGGCACCTCAGCGCCTTTGACAAGATGATGGCCGAACGCGGCGTGCGTCCAACGGCTTTGTACCCGATTTGGAACGCCGCCGGTTTTGCGCTTGGCGCGGTGTCTGCCGCGATCAGCCCGGAGGCAGCGATGGCCTGCACCGTGGCGATCGAAACCGAAATTGACCGCCATTATAGCGAGCAGCTCGCAGAAATCGGTGACAGCGATCCCGAATTATCGGCGATGATTGCCGATTTTCAGGCGGACGAACTTGAACATAAAGCCACCGCGCTGGCCGAAGGTGCAGAGCGCGCACTGGCCTATCCGGTCATGAGCGCGCTTGTCCGCTTGGGCTGCCGTACCGCGATTGCCGTGTCGAAACATATTTGAGCTTCATCGCGCATTCAGCCTGCGACGTTCAAGCCAGAGCATAGATTTTTGGAGAATATCCCGTGAACGCAATGGCCAATATTTCCGTCGCCGCTTTGGCTCTCATGCTGTCGGCGCAAGCCCCGGCACAAAATGCCCCCGCCACGCAGCCGGGTGATGAGAAGATCAACCAGTTGATCATCTATGGGGACGACAAATGCCCCGAAAGCCAAGGCGCCGAAATCGTCGTCTGCGCGCGGATGGGGGAGGCGGACCGGTACCGCATTCCGTCGTCCTTGCGCGGCGACCCCAATGACCCGCGCAATCAGGCGATGTCCGAGCGGATTAAATCCTACGAATATGTGGGCGCCAGCGGCACGATGAGCTGCTCGGCATCGGGTGCTGGCGGCTTTACCGGAT
>NZ_JBIICH010000026.1:0-20228 GCF_044239005.1 Sphingorhabdus sp.
ATTTGGGATAATGTTCAGCAGGATAAAAATGCACCGCCTTATCAACGCCGCCATGCACCGTTGGGTCAGCCACCTGATCGCTGTCAAAGCCTAGCTTGCCTAGCATCACGGGCCGGTCCACAGGCGCGCGGGCCATGGCGCTCATCGTGCCGTCGGCGCGGAAGGGCTTGGGGCCGCCAATCAGCAGCGTGTCGACTTGGGTCAAAATCATCGCGACGACATATCCCACCAAATGCAGCATTCCCATTGGCATTTTGCTTTACCGCAGATAAAAGCGCAGAAATGCACACCAGCGACCTTCGCATTGCGCTTTTCAGCGGCAATTATAATTATGTACGCGATGGCGCCAATCAGGCGCTCAACCGTCTGGTGGGATATCTTTTAAGCCAAGGCGCGTCGGTTCGTGTTTATTCGCCGACAGTGGAAAATCCCGCGTTTCAAGCAACGGGCGATCTGGTGTCCGTGCCTTCGATGGCCATTCCCTTTCGCCCTGAATATCGCATGCCATTGTCGTTATCGCGAAGCGTTCGACGTGATCTTGAGGCTTTCAATCCAAATATTGTCCACATCGCAAGCCCTGACCGGGTTTCACGCAAGGCCGTTAAATGGGCAAAAAAACAGAACCTGCCTGTTTTGTGTTCGGTGCACACCCGTTTCGAAACCTATTTCCGTTACTATAACATGTCCTTCATCGAGCCGGTCGTGGAAGCATGGATCCGCCGCCTGTATCGCAAATGCGATGCGTTGGTTGCACCATCGGAAAGCTTCGCTCAGGTCTTGCGCCAGCAGCGTATGAACTATGACATCGACATCTGGTCGCGTGGTGTCGACAGGGAGATATTTAATCCAGGTCGCCGTGACATGGAGTGGCGGCGCGGATTTGGCATATCGGACGACACCCCTGTCATCGGGTTTCTGGGCCGTCTGGTTATGGAAAAGGGTCTTGATGTCTTTTCGGACACGATTGACCAACTCAAACGACGCAACGTCCCGCATCAGGTTTTGGTGATAGGAGACGGCCCCGCACGTGCATGGTTTGAATCGCGGATACCAGATGCCAAATTTGCAGGCTTTCAGGTCGGCGCGGACCTCGGCCGGGCCGTGGCGAGCATGGATATGTTTTTTAACCCGTCGGTCACGGAAGCATTTGGCAACGTAACGCTTGAATCAATGGCCTGCGGACTGCCCGTCGTCGCCGCAAAAGCAACCGGCAGCCAAAGCCTAGTCGAAGACAAGGTGTCGGGACGCCTTATAACGCCGGGCGCAATCAACCAGTTTGCCGACGCATTGCAGGCCTATTGCGTAAACACCGACCTGCGCGCTGAACATGGCAATATAGGCGAGCGCAGGTCACATGATTATAGCTGGGATGCGATCAACCAGACCGTTGCAGACACGTACCTGCGCCTCATCCGTCAACGTGCCGCGCGTGATATTGCTGCGCGCTGACAGGGTGCATGTGTTAGGCAGGCTGCCCGGTACCGGATCCCAATACACATGAGCGACCTTTTTCACGACGAACCCGCACAAACAGAGACGCTGCCAAAAACAGCGCCGCTGGCGGATAAGCTGCGTCCTGCGCAATTGAGCGAAGTCATTGGTCAGGAGCATCTGACAGGACCAGAGGGCGCCATTGGCCGGATGGTGGCCGCGGGCAAATTGTCGTCCATGATCCTCTGGGGCCCGCCGGGTACTGGAAAAACGAGCATCGCGCGTTTGCTGGCTGATGCCGTCAACATGCATTACAAGCCGATCTCCGCGGTCTTCTCGGGCCTCGCGGACCTCAAAAAGGCGTTTGCCGAAGCCGAGACTATGGCGCGGACCGGCAAGCAAACCTTATTGTTCGTGGACGAAATCCACCGTTTTAACCGCGCGCAGCAAGACGGATTTCTGCCCTTTGTCGAAAGCGGCTTGGTCACTCTCGTTGGCGCGACAACGGAAAATCCGTCGTTCGAATTGAACGCCGCTTTGCTTTCGCGTTCGCAGGTCATGGTGCTCCACCGTCTTGATGACGCCGCGTTGGCAACATTGCTCGCGCGCGCAGAAGATATCATGGAGCGCCCCCTGCCCGTCACGGCCGATGCCAAATCCGCGTTGATATCGAGCGCGGACGGCGATGGTCGGTTCCTGCTCAATCAAGCCGAAACGCTGTTTTCCATCAGAATCGACAACCCGCTCGACCCGGCTGCGATGGCGGCGCTACTGCAACGGCGGATGCCCGTCTATGACAAGGATCGCGAAGGCCATTACAACCTGATATCCGCGCTGCACAAAAGCTTGCGCGGCTCCGATCCGCAAGCTGCGCTTTATTGGATGGCGCGGATGTTGGTGGCGGGCGAAGAACCTTTATACGTCCTGCGCCGCCTCGTCCGTTTCGCCAGCGAGGATATCGGCCTCGCCGACCCGCAAGCGCTCGTCCAATGCCTTGCGGCCAAGGACGCCTATGAATTTCTGGGCAGCCCCGAAGGGGAAGTCGCCATTGTTCAGGCATGCCTGTACCTTGCGACCGCGCCAAAATCGAACGCTGCGTATAAAGCGCAGAAATCCGGGTGGAAGCTGGCACGCGACACCGGATCGTTAATGCCGCCCGCGAACATATTGAACGCGCCAACCAAGCTGATGAAAGACATCGGCTATGGCGCGGGATATGCGTATGACCATGACAGCGCGGACGGATTTTCCGGCGCTAATTACTGGCCGGACCAAGTTCCGCCAACGCAGCTCTATCAACCCGTCGAACGTGGTTTTGAACGCAAGATCATAGAACGGCTGCAATATTGGGATCGTCTGCGCGCCCGCAAAACCGGTCCAGACGCGACATGATGTCCGCCCACCGCCAAAACGTCTGATGCGGTCCTTTACGCGTTTTGCCTGCGCCGATTGGTCCGGGGCAAAAGGCAGCCGCCATCCCGGCATCGCCCTTGCCGTCTGCGAAGCTGGCAATGAAGCCCCGCGCCTTGTTCCTGCACCCTCCGGCATTTGGTCGCGTCAGGCGGTTGCCGATTGGTTGCTGGCGCAAGATGATGATTTGCTGATTGGCTTCGACTTCAGCTTCGCGCCCCCCATGATTGCGCGCGGCGCCTATTTACCGGGCGATGCATTGCCGACAACTGCCAAGCCTTTTTGGGCCTATGTTGACGGCATTTGCGATGATCCCGATTTGGGAGCCGCCTCATTCCTTGAAAAACACCATCGCCGCCATTTTTATTTCGGCGCTGCCGATGGCGTAAAATCGACATTCTTACATTGGCGGCAGTGCGAGTTGTTGAACAAGCACAGTAGCGGGAAGATCTCGACCGTCTTCGACGCCATCGGCGCGTCACAAGTCGCCAAAGCAAGCTTTGCGGGCATGCGCTTTCTAAACCATGTCCACGAACATGTCGCCATATGGCCGTTTGATCCGTTGCCCGAACGCGGGCCTGTGGTGGTGGAGATATACACAACCATCGCCGCACGCGCCGCAGGCGTCGCCAAAGGTCGTAGCAAGATTCGCGACGCAAACGGGCTGGATGAGGCTCTACGTAGGTTGGATTCCCTGCCCCACACACCGCTCGAACGCTACACCGACCATGCAACAGATGCGTTGCTTACCGCCGCATGGCTGCGCAAAACCGCGTCAAATCCACAATTTTGGACGCCAACCGCATTAAATTGCGAAATAGCTGCAACTGAGGGCTGGACCTTTGGGATCATTTGAGGCAATGGGCGCCACAGTGCCGGCTTAGCTCAGTTGGTAGAGCACCTGATTTGTAATCAGGGGGTCACGAGTTCGAACCTTGTAGCCGGCACCACTTTTCCAAACACTTAAATGGCGATGCCGGAGCAAGTCGCGGCATCTTTCAATTTCCAGCAATCACATAGCAATCTCCGGGCGACGCTCCGTTGCCTGTTCGCGGGCACCTCGGTCACTCGCGCGTGCCAAGCAAATCGCGGGCGACCACCCAATTGTGGATCTCGCTGGGTCCATCATAAATGCGCATGGTACGCAGCTTGTTTGAAAGCAGATATAGCGGCATTTCGCGTGTCATGCCCATGCCACCGAACATCTGCATCGCATGGTCGACGATGTCATATGCGGCTTCGGTACAATAGGATTTGATCATCGAAATTTCCTGCCGCGTGTCGCGCCCTTCATCGATTTTCCACGCGCAGTCATAGGTCATCAAGCGCATGGCATGAATGCGTGTGGCGGCATCGGATATCCAATTTTGAACCGTCTGGCGCGCAGACAAAGGCTTGCCAAATGTGACGCGCTGTGGCGCATATTCAATCATCATGTCCAATGCGCGCTGCGCCATGCCGATCGACCAGGACGCCATTTCAATACGCCGCGTGCCAAGCCGAACCTGCATGGGCAGAAACCCCTGCCCGCGCGTCCCGAGCAATTTCCAGCCCGGAACACGGCAATCGTCCAGCGCGATTTCATAGGTCGCGGTGCCGTCAATCATCGGGATTTTACGCAACACGTTGAACCCGGGCGTATCGCGGTCCACCAAAAATGCAGACATGCCATTGCGGCCATTGGCATTCTTGTCGGTTACCGCCATCAAGATCGTGAAATCGGCTTCATCCGCTTTGGTAATCCAGATTTTGCGGCCGTTAATGACCCAGTCGTCGCCATCTTGGACTGCCGTGGTTTTCATCAATTGCGGATCAGCGCCAGCGCCAGGCTCCGAAATGCCAATGGCAGAAATGGTCTCTCCACGCACATAAGGCGCAAGATAATGCTCGCGCTGCTTTTCGTCCGCAGCCGCCATCATCATACGCAAATTCGGCGAATCTGGCGGCAGGGTATATGGCGTCGCGGTGCGGCCTAATTCCTCACCGACCCCAACCATCGCCACCATCGGCAAATTCATACCGCCGACTTCTTCTGGCGCATCCAGCCCCCACAGGCCCAGATCTTTCGAGACAGCGTCAACCTTGGCCTGTTCATCCTTGGTCAGATAGCTGCCTTTGCCTGCAGTATCGCGCGCCAGAACCTCACCTTCGAGCGGCACCAGTTGGGAGTCCACAAATTTGCGGACCAGATCCTTTAACATCCGATGTTCTTCGGCGAGTTCAAAATTCATCCATTGGGCCTTTATCGACTGATGTGACGGCTGTGTTGTCGATTTTCATGTCCGAAATCATGTCAATCAATAGCTGCGGGGAAGACCGAGAACATGCTCGGCAAGATAGCTCAGGATCAGGTTGGTGCTGATCGGGGCAACGGTATATAGCCGTGCTTCACGGAACTTGCGTTCGACATCATATTCTTCGGCAAAGCCAAAGCCACCGTGCGTTTGGACGCACATGTCCGCGGCGGCCCAGCTGGCTTCTGACGCCAGAAGCTTCGCCATATTCGCCTCTGCGCCCGGGTTACCGCCAGCGTCAAACACCCGCGCTGCATGATGCACCATCAGTTCCGCTGCGCACATTTGGGCATAGCAGCGCGCTATAGGAAACTGCACGCCTTGGTTCTGGCCAATGGCGCGACCAAAGACGTTGCGTTCGCTGGCATAATCTCTGGCTTTTTTAATGAACCATTTGGCGTCGCCAATGCACTCTGCGGCAATGAGGATACGCTCGGCATTCATGCCCGACAGGATGTACCGGAACCCTTTGCCTTCTTCGCCAACCAAGGCCGATGCGGGAATCCGCATATCGTCAAAGAATATCTCGGTCGTCGAATGGTTCATCATCGTGCGGATGGGTTTAATGGTCATGCCATTTCCGACCACCTTGCGCATATCGACGAGGAAAACCGAGAGCCCCTCCGTCTTGCTGGTGACATCTTCGCGCGGGGTCGTGCGCGCGAGTAACAGCATAAGGTCGGAATATTCCGCGCGGCTCGTCCATAATTTTTGGCCGTTAATGACATATTCGTCACCGTCCCGCACAGCGACCGTCCGCAAGGAAAGCGTATCGGTGCCGCTGGTCGGTTCGGACACACCAAATGCCTGCAGGCGCAGCTCGCCTGTCGCGATACGTGGCAGATATTCCTGCTTCTGTTCTTCGCTGCCATATTTCAACAGCGTATTCATGATGTACATCTGGGCATGGGCGGACGCGCCGTTGCAGCCTGAGGCTTGAATTTCCTCCATGATAATGGCCGCGTCAGAGAGTGTGAGCCCTGACCCACCATAAGCTTCCGGTATCAACGCCGCGAGGAACCCTGCCTTGGTCAGCGCGTCCACAAATTCGCCCGGATAGGCGCGGGCGCTGTCTTTTTCCCGCCAATATGCACTTGGAAAATCGGCGCATAATGCCTGAACCGAACGGCGGATTTCGGCGATATTTTCACTCTCACTCATGTCAAATATGTCCTTGCGCCGAAGCTGCCATGATCTGTCGTCCGTCGCCTGCAAAGGCGGCTAGTTCCATATCGTTGCCTGATCCCCGCATCACCAGATGCAAGGCCTCTCCGCAAATCGCTGGAGATAGGCCCCGGAATGCGAAGCTGGCCAATGCGTTGTCCCCCAACGCCCGGCGGGCGAGGTCCAGTAGCAAACTTGCTGTCAGCGGACCATGGACCACTAACCCGCGATAGCGCTCTTCATCGCGGGCATATGGCAAGTCATAATGGATCCGGTGGCTGTTGAACGTGAGCGCGGAATAGCGAAAAAGCAACGGCTCGCAGGGGACAACAACGCGCTGAGCGTCCCAGCCGTCGGCATCAAAGCTGCCCGCGCTGTCCACGGGTGGTGATAGCGGCGTTTCTAACCCCACGGCCGCGCGATACACGATGCTTTGAACCTCGCGCACGGCCAGTCCGTTTTCAGTGGACGTTTCATGCGCGACATCGACAAATACCAGTTGCCCTGAATTGCCGGACTTTTCGGATATCGACAATATGCGCGACGTCCGCGTCACGACCGCGCCAATATGCAATGGCTTCAAAAACGCGACTTTGCTTGAGGCCCACATACGGCGCGGCAACGGCACTGGGGGTAGGAAGCTTTCTACGACATCGTCGCGCAACGGATGCCCATCGGGCCCAAGCTTTGCGGTTGCTGCATCTGGCAAGCAAAGGCACCAGTGCAAACCCTGCGGCACATTGCCATCGCCCGGCGCATCCCGGTCAAAGGTTGCAAGCCAGCGCGAAACCAGCCCAACATCGACCCTGTCTGTCCGCACCTCCTCGCGGCCAATCCAAGCATCCCATGCCCCCATCAGTTTACGCCTCCCATTAGGCCTTTGGCGATCACCTGCGCCTGAATTTCTGCGGCACCTTCGAAGATATTCAGGATCCGCGCGTCACACAAAACGCGGCTGATTTCATATTCCAACGCATAGCCGTTGCCGCCATGAATTTGCAGTGCGGCATCGGCGTTGCTCCACGCCGCGCGGGCCGCCAGCAGCTTCGCCATCCCCGCCTCAATATCGCAGCGTTTACCAGAATCCTTGGCGCGGGCAGCAGCATAGGTCAGTTCACGGGTCATCACGAAATCGGCCACGCTCATGGCGATTTTGTCGGCGACACGCGGGAACCCGATGATGGCCTTGCCAAACTGCTTGCGGTTGACGGCATATTCGAGGCCAAGCTCCAACGCGCGCTTGGCGACACCCACGGCGCGCGCTGCGGTCTGGATACGTGCGCCTTCAAAGGTGCGCATCAACTGCTTGAACCCCTGCCCCTCTTCGCCGCCCAACAAAGCATCGGCAGGGGCCAGCATGCCATCGAATTGCAACGCATATTCGCGCATACCGCGATAGCCCAGCACTTCGATTTCGCTGCCGGACATGCCCGTCGCCGGAAACGGGTCGCTATCCGTGCCGCGCGGCTTGGGGACGAGCAGCATCGACAGACCCGCATAGCCTTTCGCATCGGGCACAGTGCGTGCCAGCATGGTCATCAGATCGGAACGGCTGCCATGCGTAATCCATGTCTTTGCGCCATTGATCGTCCATCCATCAGCGGTCCGTTGCGCACGGGTTTGTAGCGCGCCAAGGTCAGACCCTGTGTCGGGTTCGGTAAACACTGCGGTCGGCAAAATTTCTCCGCGCGCAATTTTCGGTAGCCAATGCGCTTTTTGTGCCTCTGTGCCGCCCATGGAAATCAACTCACCGGCGATTTCAGACCGCGTGCTCAGCGAACCAGCGCCGATCCAGCCGCGCGAAAGCTCTTCGGTTATTACGCACATGACCAGCTTGGATAAGCCAAGCCCGCCATATTCGGCAGGGATGCACACGCCGAAAGTGCCAAGCGCCGCCATCGCCGAAATCGTGTCATCGGGGATCAAATCATTGGCCAAATGCCAGCGATGCGCGTGCGGCAAAATTTCGCCATTCGTAAAGCGGCGATATTGATCGCGAATGGCGTCAAGTTCTGCGTCGTGAAGGCTTTCGCTCGGCATCGCACCTGACGCCATCGCCTGCGCGACATCGGCGCGCACCGCGGCATGATCTAGGCCCAATAAATCTTCGCAACGTGCTGCCAAAAGTGCCGCCTGTTGCGACATGCCAAGATCAACGGGACGGAATATTTCATTCTGCCCCATCGGCAATCCGCCGGTCAATTGCCCCAACGTTTCGGCAAAAATCAGCGTCGCAATGTTTCGATCAAGTTCGGTTCCGCCGTTATGTAGGCGCAGCCAATCCGCCACTGCCGCAAGCGCAGCCACGCTTGTCGCAATCCATGAAAAGCCGTGGGCCGCGCGCTGGTCGGCGTCCATCGACCGCGCTTTTACCCGGTCGGCAAGCGCCGCCTTCGCCGCATCGCGGTAGCCCTCAGCAGCTTCGAGAGCGGCTGCAAAACTCATGCGCGCTCAAACACCGCCGCTATGCCCTGACCACCGCCAATGCACATTGTTTCCAGACCATAACGCACATCACGCCGCTGCATTTCGCGGGTAAGGTTCGCCAATATTCGCCCGCCAGTTGCGCCGATTGGGTGGCCAAGCGAAATGCCGGAACCGTTGACGTTGAGCATGTCATGACGACTGTCATCATCCGACCAGCCCCATCCTTTGAGGCAAGCTAACACCTGCGGCGCAAATGCCTCGTTCAATTCAATCAGACCGATGTCGTCCCAGGAAAGGCCATTGCGCGCAAAGAGCCGCTCCGTCGCTGGAACGGGACCAAAGCCCATGCGTGATGGCTCGCAACCCGCAGCCGCCCAACTGTGGAAATAGGCGATGGGTTCCAACCCAAGCTCTTCAAGCTTGTCCTCTGCGACAACAAGGCAGGCGGCTGCCGCGTCATTTTGTTGGCTGGCATTGCCCGCCGTGACCACGCCGCCCTCAAGCGGGCGCAACGCAGCCATTGTCTCAAGCGTCGCGTCCGCGCGATAGCCTTCGTCATGATCAAAGACGATTGGATCGCCTTTTCGTTGCGCGATGCTGACGGGCACCAATTCATCGTCAAACAGACCATTTGCCCATGCCGCCGCGGCGCGCTGGTGCGATCGGGCCGCATATGCGTCACATGCTTCGCGGCTGATATTATGGTCTTTGGCTAGGTTCTCGGCGGTTTCAATCATCCCCGATATCACGCCAAAGCGTTCAACCGGCTGGCTCATGACGCGTCCGCGGGTCAACCGATCATGCAAGGTCAGATTGCCCGCCCGAACGCCTTTGCGGATGTCGGTGGTGTAATGTTCAACGTTGGACATGCTTTCGCAGCCACCTGCGACCACCATGTCGCTCACCCCGGTTTGCACCATCATCGCGGCATTCACGATCGCCTGAAGCCCGGAACCGCAACGACGGTCGATCTGGTAGCCGGGCACTTCAATCGGCAAGCCAGCGGCCAGCCATGACCAATGCCCGATGCACGGGGCCTCACCGCTGCCATATCCTTGTGCGAACACGACATCGTCCACGCGGGACGGGTCAATCTTCGTCCGCTCGACAAGCGCTTTCAATATGATGCCGCCCAACTCACCTGCGTTCAAGGACGAGAGCGCACCGCCAAATTTGCCAACGGGCGTGCGGATGGGGGCGACGATGGCTGCACGGCGAAGCTTATTCATTTGGCAATTCCTAATATTCCAGAGTCAATGAGACGGGCGATTTCGCCCGAGGACAGGCCGAGCGTAGTGCTCAATATTTCCTCGCTATGCGCCCCATTGCGCGGGGCGGCCTTTGCGTCGCCACGCGGCAATTGGGGAATAGTGCCAAAAGCACCAGCAGCAGGATAATTGAAGCCCGACGGGTTTGCGTCAAAGTCGCTAAACATCGGATTATTGCCGACCAAGCGCGGATCATGCGCCGCATCCAACATAGTGCGATAGGCCGAATGAACAATTCCGGCCTCATCAAGTGTTGAAGCCATCGCCGCGTGATCGAGCGAACCAATTGCCCTTTCAAACAACGGATAAAGCGCATCGCGGTGCTGAAAGCGAAGCCCATCATCTTTGGCGAAGCTCACTCCGCGTTCCGCCTCTATCGCCTCCACCTGCGCCGTCAAACCAAGCGCACCAACAAGGTTCGCCCATTGGCGGTGCGTGACAACGACTACCATCGTGCGCACATTATCCTTGGTCACAAAATCGCGCCCGAACAGTCCGTAGACCGCGTTGCCGAGCCGAGGACGATTGGCATTATTATGCAACACTTCTGCGACACCGCCCAGATTGGCAACGGTGCCAATGGCGACATCCGACAGGGGAATGCGAACTTCACTGCCCTCGCCGGTCTGTTCGCGCCTACGAATGGCCGCCAGCATAGCGAACGCCGCATAAGCGCCGCTGATGACATCCCAAGCGGGCAACACATGATTGACGGGTTCAGGGCCAGCGCCAGTCATCATGGGATAGCCAACCGCATTATTCACCGTGTAATCCAGCGCAGGCGCCCCGTCGGCCCAGCCCATGACCCGAACGGTTACGAGATCGGCACGTCCTTCAGACAATTTTGCGTGCGACAGAAAGCCTTCTGCAGGAAAATTGGTGATGAACTGACCGGTCGCCCGCACCAGTTCCTGCAACAACTCGCGCCCCTGCGGGCTGGATAGATCAAGCGCGACTGATTTTTTCGCGCGGTTTAGATTTTCCCAATAGAGCGAGTCATTCGCCTCAGTCACTGGCCAGCGATGATAATCCGGGCCGCCGCGAATCTGATCGACACGGATCACCTCTGCCCCGAATTGCGCGCAATACAGACCAGCTGTCGGCGACGCCACAAAGGACGACGCCTCGATAATCTTGAGACCATCGAGTAAATTATACATGTATCAGGCCTGCGCCGCCCATTCACGCAGCATATGCTTGGCAATCTGAAGCTGCAGGATTTGCGTTGTGCCTTCATAAATCCGGTAAATGCGCGCGTCACGGTAGAAACGTTCCGCATCATATTCTGCGAGATAACCAGCGCCACCGTAAATCTGGACAACGCGATCGACAACGCGGCCACACATTTCGGATGCGAATACCTTAGCCGCCGCTGCTTTGCGCAGCACATTCTCACCGGCATCGGCCCGGCGGGCCGCGTCATCCAACATACATTCCGCAGCGTAAATCTCGATTTCACTGTCCGCCAGCATTTGTTGGATCAGCTGGAAATTGGCAATCGGTTCGCCAAATGCCTTGCGCTCATTGGCGTATCGCAGTGCGCTGTCGAGCGCACGCCGTGCATAGCCCGTCGCCGCTGCACCAACCGACATGCGTCCGTTGTCGAGGCTCTTCATGGCAAAGGCAAAGCCCTTGCCCTCTTCACCACCCAATATGGCGTCCGCAGGCAACTTCACATCTTCCATGATGATATCGGCGATATGGCTACCGGCCTGCCCCATTTTCTTGTCGGACTTACCCACGGTGATGCCAGCGGTGTCCATAGGAACGATAAAAGCCGAGACATGCGCGTTTTTGGGCAAGGCTTCCTTACTTGTCCGCGCCATGATCAACGCGACATTCGCAAATGGCGCATTGGTGATGTACCGTTTTGTACCGTTCAATACCCAGCCATTGCCTGACTTCACCGCTGTCGTCTGCATCGCCGCAGAGTCAGATCCGGACCCGGGTTCTGTCAGACCAAAGGACGCAATTTCGCCAGCCGCCAAACGCGGCAGCCATTCGGCCTTTTGCGCATCGGTTCCGCCATTTTTGAACGCCGAACACACCATCCCGATATTGATGGACGTGACCGAACGAAAGCATGGTGCCGCGTAGCTGAATTCACGCATGGTGCGGATATATTGCTGAATATTCATTCCAGCGCCGCCATATTCTTCCGGAACCGTCAACCCAAACAACCCCAGATCGCGCATTTCGGCCATGATCGCTTCAGGGATCAATTCCGTTTCGAGCACTTCCTTTTCCGCCGGAATCAACCGTTCACGAATATAACGTCGCAGCTGTTCCGTGAATTGTTCGAAAATGTCGTTATCCATTATGTTCGTCTCCGCTCCCATGGAAAATATGCGCTTCACCATGGATTACTGTTCGTTTTTGAAATTCAAAAGTACCCGTTCGACAAAACCGTGACATTGCGTTCAACGCTTGTCGACTGAAATGCTGCTTTTCCATCGCATTTTAATGCAGGGATAGGTCCGGATTATCTCACCTGATTGAACGGGGCCTAAAAAGCGTATGTCCATCCAGCGCACTGGTGACGAGTCATGGAGGGGAATGACATCCGTTGATGGACCTGATTGAATAAGCGTTCAATGTTTGATATTCTCTCTTATGCAAGAGATTCGAGCTGATCGTCGCCAACATATTATAGCCTCGGCCATCTGTGTTTTGGCTGAAAATGGAATTGTTGAATTCACGTTCAACAAAGTTGCGCACCATGCCGGTATCTCGGCAGCTTTGATCGTTCATTATTTTGCGAGCAAAGAAGCCCTTCTTGAGGCCGCTTTCCGCTCCGTAGTGCGTCAATTGAATAATCAGGCGACGGCGCGTCTCCGGCTCGCTGCGGGGCCCCGCGCGCGGATACAGGCGCTGGTGGACTCCCATCTTGGGCATAATGATTTCTCCGAAGAAACGGCACGGGTTTGGCTGTCTTTCTGGGGACAGGCGCTGCATGTGCCGCAACTTGCGCGGGTGCAGCGGGCGCATCAACAGCGCATGTTGTCCAACCTCAAATTTGATCTGCGGCAGATTGTCGACGCACAGGACGTATCCCCGATGGCGGACACCATCGCCGCGATGATCGACGGTGTTTGGTTGCGCGCCGCGATGAATGGCGGCGTGGCGCTTCAGAACGGGTTGGCGCGTGAACTGATCTTTGAATTCATCGCACGGAACCTAAAGGACACCCTGCCCTCGCGTGCCGCCACAAGCTTCGACACGGTCAACCCGGCTACAGGGCAGCTGCTCGCGACCATCCGCATCGACGGACAGGCAGAGGTCGATAAGGCTGTTGCCCGCGCGGCCGAGGCGCAAAAGCTATGGGCCAAAACACCGGGTGTCGAACGCGGACGCATCCTTCACCGCGCCGCCGCGCTGCTCGTCGAACGCAATGACGTGCTCGCGCGGCTTGAGGCGCAAGATACAGGCAAGCCCATTCAAGAAACAATTGCCGTAGACGTCTTGTCGGGTGCGGACTGTATCGAATATTATGCTGGCCTTGCGCGCACAATTGCCGGTGAACATCACGACCTTGGCACGGGCGCGTTCGGCTATTCCCGGCGCGAGCCATTAGGCGTTGTCGCGGGCATTGGCGCGTGGAACTATCCCATACAGATTGCCTGCTGGAAATCCGCACCCGCGCTGGCTTGCGGCAATGCAATGATCTTCAAGCCAGCCGAGCTGACCCCCCTGACCGCGATTGAGCTAGAAAAAACCTATCGCGATGCGGGCCTTCCCGATGGGCTGTTTCAGGTGGTGCAAGGCAAAGCCGACACTGGCCGCTTGCTCAGCCTGCATCCCGACATCGCCAAAGTGTCGCTGACGGGCGAAGTCGGCACGGGCAAAAAGGTGATGGTCGATGCGGCAGGCACGCTGAAATATGTCACCTTTGAACTGGGCGGCAAATCGGCGCTGATTGTGTTCGAAGATGCCGATTTGGACGAAGCGGTCTCGGGCGCGTTGCTCGCCAATTTCTATTCGGCGGGCGAGGTTTGCACCAACGGCACGCGCGTCTTTGTGCACAAAAATGTCCGTGATGCGTTTCTGGCAAAATTGAAGGCACGCACCGAGGCGATGGTGATTGGCGATCCGCTTAATCCAGCCACCCAAATGGGCGCGCTGATTTCACCAGCGCATATGGAAAAGGTGCTGGGCTATATCGCGCTTGGCCAACAACAAGGTGCAAATCTGCTGACCGGCGGAAAGCGTGTGATGACCGGCGATTTGGCGAAGGGCGCCTTTGTTGAACCAACCATCTTCACCGGCTGCACCGATGATATGGCCATCGTCCGTGAAGAGATTTTCGGCCCCGTTATGGCGGTGCTTGATTTCGAGGACGAGGCAGAGGTCGTCGCGCGGGCGAACAACACCAGCTTCGGCCTCGCCGCAGGCATTTTCACCAACAATTTAACCCGCGCGCACCGCGTGATCGCGGCGTTGGAGGCCGGCACCTGCTGGATCAACACATACAATATCACGCCGATTGAAATGCCATTTGGCGGCAACAAACAATCCGGTCTGGGCCGCGAAAACGGCAAAGCGGCGATCGAACATTATACCCAGCTAAAGAGCGTCTATGTCGCGATGGAACCCATCGATGCCCCCTATTGAGGCCGCAGACTATATCATCGTCGGCGCGGGGTCAGCAGGGTGCGTGCTGGCGGACCGGCTGAGCGCCGATGGCAAACATAAGGTCGTGTTGCTCGAATTTGGCGGCAGTGACCGGTCGATCTTCATTCAGATGCCCGCCGCGCTCGCTTACCCCATGAATACCAAGCGGTGGAACTGGGGCTATGAAAGCGAGCCAGAACCGCATCTGAATGGACGCCGCCTGAACTGCCCGCGCGGCAAGGGTTTGGGCGGATCATCGTCGATCAACGGGCTTGTCTATGTTCGTGGCAATGCACTCGATTTTGAACGCTGGAAAGAAGATGAAGGCGCAACCGGTTGGGGCTATGCCGATGTGCTGCCTTATTTCAAACGCGCCGAAGGGCGCGCCGAAGGCGGCAACGCATATCGCGGCGGAGATGGTCCGCTGTCGACCAGCTATGGCCCCCTCGACAACCCGTTGCATCAGGCCTGGCTCGATGCGGCGCAACAGGCAGGCTATAGCCTGACCGAAGACTATAATGGCTATGCCCAAGAAGGCTTTGGCCGGATGGACATGACGGTGCGGAACGGCACGCGCTGTTCGGCGGCCAAGGCCTATCTATATGAAGCCCGCAAGCGGCCCAATCTGCACGTTATCGAACATGCGCTGGCGACACGTATTCTGTTCGAAGGGACGCGCGCGGTCGGCATGGAATATGAACAAGCGGGCAAAAGGCACCAGCTGCACGCGGCACGTGAAGTCATCCTTTCGGGCGGGCCGATCAATTCGGTCCAGCTGTTGAAGCTTTCCGGCATCGGCCCTGCAGAAGAGCTGCAACGCCACGGCATAACAGTGCGCGCAGACCGCCCCGGTGTTGGCGCAAATCTGCAGGATCATCTTGAATTCTATTTTCAAATGGCCTGCACCCAACCCATCACCCTTTACGGCAAGGCAAATCTTCTCGGTAAAGCCATGATCGGTGCACAATGGCTATTCGGTCGGTCGGGAACGGGCGCATCCAACCAGTTTGAAAGCTGCGGTTTCATCCGCAGCCGCGCCGGCATAAAATATCCGGATATCCAATATCATTTCTTTCCTATGGCGATCAATTATGACGGATCGTCACTGGCAACAGAACATGGCTTTCAGGCGCATGTCGGCCCCATGCGTTCAAAAAGCCGGGGCACGGTGACACTCAAAAGTGCCGACCCGCACGACAAGCCCAAGATACTTTTCAACTATATGAGCCATCCTGATGATTGGGTGGACATGCGCGCCTGCGTACGGCTGACGCGGGAGATTTTCCAGCAACCTGCTTTCGCCCCCTATCGCGGCCGTGAAATTCAGCCCGGCGCGGACTGCGTCACCGATGATCAGATTGACGCCTTCATTGCTGAACATGTCGAAAGCGCGCTTCACCCCAGTTGCACATGCAAGATGGGCAGTCCGCGTGACCCAATGGCCGTAGTGGACCCCGAATTGCGTGTGATCGGTGTCCAAGGGCTGCGCGTCGTCGACAGCGGGGTGATGCCGTCCATCACCACGGGCAACCTGAATGCGCCGACGATCATGATCGGTGAAAAGGGCGCGGATCATATCCTTGGCAAGCCCATGCTCGCACCGTCTAATGCGCCATTTTACGTCGCGCCAAATTGGGATGTTGCCCAAAGATGACACACACTATCCTCGAGCCAGCACGCCAGATTGATGTGATCCGGCAAACGGACGTCCTCGTCATTGGCTCAGGCCCCGGGGGCCTTGCCGCGGCGTTGGCATCTGCACGGGCGGGCGTCGAAACGACGTTGCTTGAACGTTATGGTTGCTTCGGTGGCAATATCACGCAGGTCGGGGTCGAAGGCTTCGCATGGTACCGCCACCCGGCAACGATCGACAGCGAAGGTATCGGGCGTGAATTTGAAGACCGCGCCAAGTTAATGGGTGCGGCAATGCCCGAGCCCCAATCGATCAGCCACAGCCTCGATGCTGAAGGGTTCAAGTTCGTTGCTGATACGCTTGTCGAGGAAGCGGGCGTCATCCCGATGCTGCACCGATTATGTGTCGCACCCATCATGGACGGCAACACGATCCGCGGCGTCATTGTGGAGAGCAAGGCGGGCCGCGAAGCCATCCTCGCCAAGCGCGTGATTGACGCGACAGGCGACGCCGACATTGCCCATCGTGCCGGTGCGCCGACGCATATGCACCCCGTGGACGAAATGATGTCCGTCTCGGTCATGTTTTCGATGTGCGGGGTCAACAAGACGCGGTTTATTGACGCCGTAAAGGCCGATCCGCAAACCTATGGTGACTGGGCCGTGGGCGGTGAATGGGAAGTGATTACCAGCGGCAAAGAGGATGAAATGTTCTCGCCATTCTTGCGCAAGCCGTTTCAAAAAGCATTGGAAGCTGGCCTAATACCGGACAGTGTGAAAACCATGGCGGGCACATGGGGCACCGTTTCGGATCAGGGCGACCTCACTTATCTCAACATGTGCCATCTCTATCTCGACGGCACGGATCCCAATGCCCTAACCCATGGCGAAATGGCGGGACGAAAACAGGCGATGCACGCCATTGCGGCGTTGCAAGCCTTCATGCCCGGCTGCGAAGATGCAAAGCTGCGCAACTTCGGCATGACGCTGGGCATTCGCGATACGCGCAAGATTGATGCGGTTTACAATATGACCGCAGACGATGTGATGGAACAAGGCCGCTTTGACGACAGCATCGGCATTTTTCCTGAATTCATCGACGGCTACGGCTATCTCATTTTGCCGACGACGGGCCGCTATTTCCATCTTCCTTATCGGTCAATGGTTCCCAAAAATGTGAAGCACCTGATCACCGCCGGTCGTGTCATTGGCGGTGACAAGGTCAGCCACGCCGCCGTCCGCAACATGATGTGTTGTGCGGTTGCGGGGCAAGGTGCTGGCGTTGCTGCGGCGTTGGCGGTCAAGACGGATCGCGACTTTGACGAAGTTGATATCAGCGCCGTGCAAAAGGAACTGGTCCGCCAAGGCGCCCGCATTTCTTAAGCTGACAGATCAGGGTCCAGCGCAGCTTGCAGGCGTTTGCGGAACAGCAAAATGAGCGTCCCACCCACCAAAGCGATGGCCGCGTCCATAGCCCAGAAAACCGACGGGCTCATTTGGTCAAAATAGCTACCCACCCACCCAGCAAGCACATGTCCGACAAAGGGCGAGAGAAACGCCACGCCCATCAGGAAAGAGCCCATCCCCGGAGGCGCCGCCCTGCTGACAATCGCCAGCGTCGTTGGCCAATAATACATCCAAGCGAGCCCCATGATCAGCCAACCCGCGATTGCCCATCCCGCGCCCACACTATCCGGTTCACTTAGTCCTAAATTGCCATAAGCAAAAAGAAGTGCGGCAAAGGCAATAATGGTTGTTCCAATGCCCACCTTCGTCACGCTGGTGGGCTCGCTGCCGCGCTTGGCCTGCCATGCCCAGAACGCGATCAACGCAGGCGCGGCAAGGATGGCACCGATGGAATCCATCGATGCAAACCAGCTCGATGGCACCTCGCCAAGCGATGTCGCCAAATTCACATATTGATCGACCCACAATATCCCGATGCTCCATACCATCGGATACGCAATTTCAGCGGGTATAGTCAGCGCAATGACAAGCAGCAGCACCGCCACCCGTTTGCGTTCAGCGGCGGTCATGGCTGGGGCCTTTTCCCGTTTGCGCGCCACCGGACGGTCATCCGGCAGATGCTTCTGGCCCAGAACATAGGCGACGAGCGCGATTAACATCAAAGCCGCTGCAACCGCAAAACCGGCATGCCAGCCATAGATGGCTGCAACCAACCCCGTCACAAACGGCCCGCTCGCCGCGCCAATGCAAATGCCGGTCGAGAAAATGGTAAAACCGCGCGACCGCATGGATTCATCCGACTGCGGGTAAAGCGCCCCGACCTGCGCGGAAATATTGCCCTTGAGAAATCCCGATCCAAGGATCAGCAGCAAGAGCGCAAATAGGAAGCTGGCATAAAAGGACATCGCCAAATGCCCTGCGCTCATCAGGATAACGCCGATCATCACCGTGCGCTTTGCACCTAATATGCGGTCGGCAACCCAGCCCCCGACGATAGGTGTGAAATAGACAAGGCCCGCATACCAACCATAAATGATCGCCGAAAAAGCGACGTCGCTCATCGGCCCACGAAATTCGAACATATTACGGAGCGCGGCGAGCCCAATGACTTGCACCGCATTTTCAGGCTGCAGCAGCTCTTTGACCATATAGAGCGTGAGCAAGGCCGACATTCCATAAAAGGAAAAGCGCTCCCACATCTCTGTGAACGATAAATAGTATAGGCCTTTGGGGTGACCAGACGGCTGGCCATGTGCGGTTTGTGCGATCTTATCCAAGCTTTCCCCCAACATTCTGTGCGCCCGTGGCAACGTCAGTATCTATGCCCGCTGAGGCGAAAGGTGCAAGGGAATGATTGAGGGTGCGCATTGCGACTATGTTCGCAATGTGCGTTTAGTGGATGGTTAGCGCGCCCGCCTGCAGCGATCCGAACAGAAGCGCACATTTTCCCAATCTTTCGCCCATTTTTTGCGCCACGCAAACGGCTTTTCACATGCCGCGCATATTTTTGACGGCAGGTCTGCCTTTTTGACCATCTTGGGCATTGCGAAATTCCAAATTTGAGCGCGTGTTACGTGCGTAACATTTTTATCGCAGTTTCCGCTATATTTTTGCAAATGAAACTAACTATTTGCTGCGCAGCATTTCAAACGTTATCAGCGTACTACGCCTTTAGGCTGCTCAGAGGGATGCTGGGGGCAAATTAAGCTTTCATCCCCAATAAAAATGGCGCAAAGCCTTAGGAAAGTGATCAACAGGAGAGTGAATATGAAATTCGGAAATCATCTGCTGAAGGCTGCAATGCTGTCGACGATCAGCATCGCGTCGCTGAGCGCTGGCTCGGTAGCGTTCGCACAAGACACTGCACCACAAGCAAGCGACGAAGCTGACGAAAATGTCATCATCGTAACCGCAACGAAGCGCGAACAGACACTTGAAGAAGTGCCAGTGGCCGTTTCGGTGACCTCGGCTGCTGCAATCGAACGCGCGCAAGTGCGCGACCTTAAGGATCTGCAGACACTCGTTCCTTCGCTCCGCGTCAGCCAGCTGCAAAGCTCGGCCAACACGAACTTCATCATTCGCGGCTTCGGCAACGGCGCCAACAACCCAGGCATCGAAGGTTCGGTTGGCGTATTCATCGACGGTGTTTACCGTTCGCGTTCCGCTGCAGCGATCAGCGATCTTCCAAACCTGCAACGCGTCGAAGTGTTGCGCGGTCCACAATCGACCCTGTTCGGCAAAAACGCCTCGGCTGGCGTTATTTCGATTGTTACTGCTGCACCAAGCTATGAATTCGGCGGTTCGGCTGAACTCAGCTATGGCAATCGCAACGCAATCGTAGCGAAGGCCGATATCACTGGCCCAATCTCTGACAATGTCGCGTTCAGCCTTGCTGGCGGCATCAACAAAGCGGATGGTTACGGCACCAACCTGACCGACGGATCAAAAACAAGCGAGCGTAACCGCTGGTACGGCCGCGCACAATTGTTGATCGAGCCTTCGGACAGCTTCAAGCTGCGCTTCA
>NZ_JBIICH010000027.1:0-19939 GCF_044239005.1 Sphingorhabdus sp.
AGCGCCGCGATGGTGAGCGAGTTGACCAACGCCTCCACCAGACTGTCGTTGTTCAGCGCTTTCTCATAATATTTGAGGGTAAAGCCCTTCCACACGACATTGCGCTTACTGTCGTTAAAACTGAAGATCATCAATAGGATGAGCGGCGCGTATAGAAACAGCATGGTCAATCCGACCCAACTGCGCATCCACAGCTTTCTGGTATATTCCAACGGCGCGATGGGGGTGCGATTGAACATCCTCACGCCTCCTTCACTTTGTTCGCGCGCATCGATTGGAACGCGATCAGAATGAACATTGCGTAGATGAGCAGGAACGAAAGCGCAGCGCCAAATGGCCAGTCATTCGCACGTTTGAATTGGCGCTCAATCACATTCGCAATCATCTGGCTATCTGTTCCGCCCATAAGGTCGGGTGTCAGATACGCACCAAGCGCCGGGATCAATGTAATCATCACGCCCGCGACAATGCCCGGAGCGGCCAGCGGAACCACGATCTGCATGAAGGTTTTGAAATGCCCTGCGCCCAAATCAAGGCTGGCTTCAATCAGGCTTTTGTCGAGCCGGTCGAGCGCGGAATAGAGCGGCAAGACCATGAAAGGCAGATGGACATAGACCAGCCCAAGCACGACCGCGAAATTATTGTACAGCAACTGCACAGGCGTCCATGCTTCCAGCGGCTGCATGCCGACAAGCGTACGTAGCCAACTTGCGCCTTCCCACAATCCGGCCAAGCCCTTGTTCATATATCCGTTGGTGCCCATCAGCGCCATCAACGCATAAGTGCGGATTAACAGGTTGGTCCAAAAGGGCAGCATGATGCCCAGCAGCAACCATGGCCGCCATTTTGGCGCGGCGAAGGTAATCGCCATGGCCACCGGAAAGCCGATGATGAGGCACAAGAGCGTGGTCAGCGCCGCGACCGCAAAGCTTTTCAGGAAAATCGATACATACAGCCACTCGGTGGCGCGCTTGTAATTGTCGAGCGTACCGGAGATTTCAATGTCGGCAGGGCCGGCATTCTGCCCAAAGCTGTACAGCCAAACGATGGCCATGGGCGCCACAAAAAAAAGGGCGAGCCAGAATACCGGCGCCGTCACAACGGCGGCAAATGGTTTCTTCTGGCTTTTCCAGTCTTGCAGCGCCCCCGACATATTTTAGGCGGCCCGCACGCGGGTGAACGCCTCCTCATATTTTGGCTGAAGCTCTGGATTGAACTTTGCATATTCGCATTTCGCCAAAACATCTGCTGGCGGGAAAATGACCGGATTGTTCTTGTACGCATCGGGCATCAGCGCCTTTGCGGCGTCATTTGGCGTTGGGTACAAAATGGTTTCGGTAATCTTTTTGCCGGCTTCGGCATCCAGCAAATAATTGATGAATGCGTGGGCATTTTTCGGATGCGGCGCGCCCTTGGGAATGCACAGATTGTCGGAGTTCAGCTGACTGCCCTCTTTGGGGATGACAAAACCAATGTCGGAATCTTCGACCATCGCCTGCGCAATGTCGCCATTATATTCGAGCACCACATCGACCTCGCCCTTAAGCAACAAGTCCTGACCATTGTCCTCGTGGAATGCTTTGATGTTCGGCTTTTGCTTGATCATCATGGCTTCGATGGCCTTCAAATCGGCATCGGTGAGGGCATTCACCGACTTGCCCATATATTTGCCGTAAAGCCGGAACATGTCGCCCGCCTCGGACAGCACCGCGATGCGGCCTTTATACTCATCGCTGTCGAACAGCACTTTCCAGCTATCCGGCACCGCCTTCACCTTGGACTTGCGATAGCCAATGCCAAGCGCCAGCCATGTGTATGGCATCGAATATTTGCGTGCCGGATCATAGGGAACATCCTGATAATCTTTGGCAACATTTTTGAAGTTCGGGATTTGCGCCTGATCAAGCGGCATCAGCATATCGGCCGCGGCCATACGCTCCACAAAATCGTTGGATGGGACGATAACGTCATAGCCCGGGTTTCCGGCGCGCAGCTTAGCGAACAGTTCGTCATTGCTGGCGAACAGCGTCATGTTGACGTCTACGCCAGCGCTGTCCTTATAATCTTCCAACGTGGTTTCACCGATATAGGTGTCCCAATTGTAGAAGTTCAGCTTTGCCTCTTCACCATTGGCCAGCTTCTTGGCTTCCTTCTCACCGCAGCCAGCAAGCGCGCCGGTCAGCGAGAAACCAACGGCGGCAACGCCCATCCCTTTTAACATGGCCCGGCGGTTGCTGCCCGCGTGTAAAAACGTCTTAAAGTCCATGATTATTCTCCAGCAGAAGCATATCGTAACATGCACATGCTGGACTATTAATGGGACTTAGAAAAGACACTTTTTTCCGCATGTTGCGGCGCAACTTTATTACGATTTAACGCAATTATTGTGCACCGCAACATGGCTCGGAATTCAGCGCTTTTTTGCCTCGGCGTCGACCGCGGCTTGGACTGCCTTGTAGAACGCTTCGCGCCCTTCGCCCACGGTTTCGGGATCGGTCGCCTTTGGCCAATTGCTGTTGGACGCGATGATCAGCTTCCGTTTGGGATCAATGAAGATGCCCTGCCCGAAAATGCCTTGGGCGGCATAGCTGCCGTCATCATAGGTCCACCATTGATAGCCATAGCCCCTGCCAGCCATACCGATGTCGGCTTTTTTGACTGTTGCAGATGCCAACCAGTTATCCGGCCATATGCTCTGCCCGTTGATCTTGGCACCGCCCATAACGAATAAGCCAAAACGGGCATAGTCACGGGTCGATGCCTGAATGCAGCAGCCGCTGATTTCATGCCCGGTTGAACCCAAAAGCCAGCTTGCGTCTTGTTCCATGCCATAAGGTGCCCAGACTTTTTCCGACAGATAATCCGACAGCTTTTTCTTGGTGGCAGAGCTGACCAACACGCCGATCAGGTTGGTTTCGCCGGTCTTATACACCCACTTCGTTCCGGCGGGCGCTTCACGCGGCAAATTGCGCATATAGCTGACCGTTACATCCATGCCCTTTTCGGGCTTGTGCAGGTTGAACAATGCGACGTCGGATTTGGGGTCGGCATAATCCTCATTCCATCTTACGCCCGACGTCATCGTGAGCAGCTGCGCAATCGTCACGTCGTCATAGGCAGACCCCTTAAGGTCAGGAATATAGGCCGAGACCATGTCGTCGACGCTTTTGATATAGCCATCCTTGATGGCCGCGCCGACAAGGGTCGAGGTGAAGGACTTAGCGACGGAGAAGCTTGTCCACTTGCCCTGCGCATCAAAATCGAGGCCGTATTTTTCAACACGGATCTTGCCATCTTGGACAATGACGAGGCCAGCGGTACGCTGCGCCTTCATATAGGCATCAACATCCATATCAATGGTCAGCGGTTCGCCCTTGGGCATGGGATAAACCGTATCACCTGCTTTGATGATGTTCGATTTCGCCAATATCGGAATGCGGTCCAATGCGCGGAAACCGGCGTCGCGCTGCTCTACGCTCCAGAACAGCACGTTAGCGTCCGTTGGTAGGTTGGCGATGAGCGCTTTCATATCCTTGTCCGCGCTGGCCCAGAAACCGCCGGCCGCAGCCGCGATCACAATAATTATACCGAGTATCCATTTTTTCATCTTGCTCCCCCAATGGTCATTTTTTGAGCAACGTTCATTCCGCCGCCCCTAAATCTACCTTCGCAATACATCAGATAATGACGCGAAAGCGAAATGAATTTATCATCACATCCATCGGGCAGCGCATCTCTTTACAATGCCCCACAGCAAAACATGACATATTGCCGATAGCAGACATTGCGAAAGCGGCACCTGCGCCTTATGTATGTAACACACGCCGGTTAAACGGCTGAAATCTGGGCGACAGCCCGTTGGAGGAGCTCTTTCGATGCGTAACCAAGTTGTAAAATCTTTGCTATTAACCGCTGCGGCCCTCTCTCTTGCAAGCTGCGGCATCAACAGCGTTCCGACCGCTGAGGAAAATGCCAAGGCGAAATGGGCCGACGTTCAGGCCGCGTTTCAAGAACGCGCCAACCTTATTCCCAATCTGGCAAATGTCGTCAAAGGCGCAGCTGCGCAGGAAAACAAAACGCTGACCGAAGTCATCGAGGCGCGCGCGCGCGCGACATCACCAAATATTCAGGTCAATCCTGATGATCTGGCCAACCCGGCCAAGATGGCCGCTTTCCAGTCCGCACAAAACCAATTGTCGGGCAGCCTCTCGCGCCTGCTCGTATCGGTTGAGCAATATCCGCAGTTGAAGAGCCAAGAGGGCTATCTGAAGCTGCAGGATCAGCTTGAAGGTCAGGAGAACCGGGTGCGCATCACCTTGCGCGATTATAACGAGGCTGTGCGCGGGTATAACACCACCATCCGCACTTTCCCCGATATCATCGGCGCAAAAATCATTCACGGCGCGCAACCGATGGTCCCATATCAAGCCACCACGCAAGGCGCTGAAACCGCACCGACGCTTGATATGGCGCCCGCTAACTAACCCCTTGTTGGGATTACACACATGAAAAAGGCCCTTGGCCTGCTGACAGCGCTGCTTTTGGCCTTAACCGGTCAGGCAGCGCTTGCGCAAAACTTCCCCCCGCTTTCGGGCCGCGTTGTCGATCAGGCAAATTTGCTCGATCCGCAGCAAGAAGCAGCGTTAACCGCCAAGTTGCAGGGGCTGGAAACGCGCACCAAGCGGCAGTTGGTTGTGGCCACGTTGAACAGCCTCGAAGGCTATGAAATATCCGATTATGGATATCGGCTTGGCCGCCAATGGGCGCTTGGGCAGGATGGCAAAGGCGAGACTGAAAAAGACAATGGCGCGATCCTGATTGTAGCACCCAATGAACGCAAAATGCGTATCGAGGTTGGCTATGGTCTTGAACCCGTCCTGACCGACGGCCTGTCATCGACCATCATTCGCAACGACATCACGCCACTTTTCAAGGCTGGCGATTTTGCCGGCGGTATAAATGCCGGCGTCGACCGCATCCTCACCCAGCTTGAGCTACCGGCCGACGAAGCCGCCAAAATTGCGCAAGCGGCGCAGCAACGTCAGGGCAAGGATGAAGGCATACCGTTGGGCGCGATCATCTTCATCCTGTTCATGATCTTCTTTGTATTTCTGCCCATGATCCGATCGACAAACGGCGGCGGGCGCAAGCACCGGCGCGGCGGCATGGCTCCGGTCATTATCTGGGGCGGTGGCGGTGGCTTCGGCGGTGGTGGTTTTGGCGGCGGCGGCTTCGGCGGCGGTTTTGGCGGAGGCGGCGGCAGCTTCGGCGGCGGCGGTGCTTCGGGTGGTTGGTAGAAAGTATCGTTATGGCCTTAACTAAAATTAGCCGGATGACCGAAGCCGACCACGCGTTGGTAACGGCCGCAGTTGCGGATGCGGAGCATCACACAAGCGGCGAAATCGTGACCATCGTCACCGATCTTTCCGATCATTATGAAGACATCGGCATCGCATGGGCAAGCGGCGTCGCCTTTGTGGCGCTCGCGACCTATACCACCTTCCCTGACATCTACATCGCCCTCATCAACCGCCTGACCGGTGGTTGGGGCCATGAATATACCACCAACGAATATGTCGCATTGTTGTTGACAGCGGTTGCCCTGAAATGGGTTGGAACATGGCTGATCCTGAAATGGATGCCGTTGCGTCTTTGGCTAACACCCAAAGCGACAAAATTGGCACGCGTGCGTAACCATGCGATCAGCCTGTTTAAGGTCGGAACCGAATCCAAGACTGTCGGGCGCACCGGCGTTTTGTTATATTTGTCGATGCTGGAGCATCGGGCCGAAATCGTTGCGGACGAAGCCATTGCATCAAAGGTCGCGCCAGAAGTTTGGGGCGATGCGATGGTTGCGCTGCTTGAGCATGTGAAGGCGGGCAACCCCGGACAGGGCGTTGCCGCCGCTGTTGCGCAAATGGGTGTTGTTTTGGCGGAGCATTTCCCCAAAGGCAGCGAAAACCCCAACGAAATACCCGACAGGCTTATCCAGCTATGAATGCAGACGAAGACGTCGAAAACGTGATGTGGCAAGGCCGCTTCATCACGGCGAAGACACGCGGAACATGGGAATATGTCAGTCGCGCGCGCGGTATCAAGGCAGGCGTTATCTTGGCGGTCGAAGATGACCATGTCTTGCTTGTCGAACAATATCGCGTGCCACTTGGCGCAAATTGTATCGAGCTTCCCGCCGGTCTGATTGGCGACCATGAAGAAGGCGAGGACACGCTCACCTCTGCCGCACGCGAGCTTGAGGAAGAAACCGGCTATCGGGCGGACAGGCTTGAAATCGTCGGTGAGTTTTTCTCATCCCCCGGCATGGTCAGCGAAAGCTTTTCACTGGTGCGCGCACATGGCCTTACGAAAGTAAGCGAAGGCGGCGGTGTTGATGGCGAGAATATCATCGTGCATCGCGTCGCCCTGCACGATTTGCCACGCTTCGTTCAATCGAAGCGCGACGAGGGCTGCGTTGTCGACGTCAAGCTGCTGATGCTGCCCGGGATGCTGTTTTAACGGAAATTATCCGCATAAGCCTGAAGCTTCAGGGTTTTGGGCGGTGTGGGAATGTAGGTCGCGGCGATGCCTTTTTTGTCGGCATAAGCGCGCGCGGCATCAAGCGTTGGAAAGGTCAACTGGACCTGCGATTGCGTATCGCCTGAACCCGCCCAACCCATCAACGGGTCGGCCTTGCGCGGTTCGTTCGACTGAAACTCAAGCACCCATTCGTTCGTGCGGCCACGGCCCGATTGCATGGCATTTTTGGGACGCTGAAAAATACGGGCAGACATGGATATTTCCTGAAAATTATGTTCGCGGTTGCCTTGCCCGAACGGCAATGGATTCGTCAAGCGTTGCGGGGCACATCGCGCGCTTGGGCCTTTTTCGTCTTCAGGCTGGCCACACTCTCCCACGGCGCATCAGGCCAGTTATGCCGCGGATATCTCCCCCGCATTTCCTTGGCCACGTCACGCCAGCTACCGCGCCAAAACTCTGGCAGGTTGCGGGTGGTCTGGATTGGACGACCAGCAGGCGACGTCAGGCTTAACACCAGCGCAATGCGTTCCGCGCCGACCGTGGGGTGGCTATCAAGGCCAAACAAGCCCTGTACGCGAAGCTCAACCGTTGGCCCGGCTTCTGCTGCATAATCGATGGCATGTGTCGTTCCTGCGGGACTGACAAAGGATGCTGGCGCGATTTGGTCAATGCGCGTGCGCTGATCCCAGCCCAGCATATTGTCGAGCGCTGTCGACAATGCCGCGGGTGAGACATCGCGCAGCCGGTTCACGCCCATCAGCAGCGGCAAAAGCCATTGCTCCGCCGCTTCCAATAATGCCTCGTCACTGACAGCTGCTATGCCTGCAAATTGTGCGCGCTCACGCAGCGCAACCGCCGCTTTTGACCATAGCAGCGCGCCCACACCCATTTCGCGCACTGCAGCCATGAGGGCGCGCGCCACGGCCGTCTGGTCGGGCTTTTCCACGCGACCTTCGCTTAAGACTATCGCACCGATCCGCCGCTGCACGCGCGCATCCACACGGTCGGCGTTCTTATCGTAAGACAGGGCCTCTTCCTGTGTTATCCGGTGGGCGAAATGGCTGAGTATCTCGGCTTCCGTCAATGGCGCGGCGGACAATATGCGCGCGCCCGATGCAGCGCCTTGGACATCGGCCACCGCTAGCCATTCTTCGCGTGCCAGAAGCGACGCGGTGTCCAACTGCAACCCGCGTCCCATCGCGCTAATCCACTTTTCGCCCTTGTTATCGCGGCGCTTGGCAATGCGATCGGGATAGGCGGTGGCGATGAGGCCGCCGATGCTGAGCGGTTCTTGTCCGCCAGCACCGCTGCGGCACATCCGCGATATGCGCTGCGCCAGCTTGCGCGCGGCATCCGCCTTAGGGGTGCGTTCGCCGACAAAGCGTTCAAACCGCGTTTCGATATTCTCGCCTTGCCCGCCAAGCCCGCGTTCCTGCAGCAGCAGGGCGAGCATCGCCGCATCTTCGCTTTGTCCGCTCTTGGACGCTTCAACGACCATATGTGCGAGCGGCGGTGGTAAGGGTAGGTCCGCAAGCTGAACGCCATGCGGGGTAATGTGCCGCGACGCATCAAGTGCGTTGATGGACAGCAAAAGCTTGCGCGCTTGGTGAAGCGCGGGCGCCGGCGGGCCATCAAGCCAGCGTAACTTGGTCGGGTCATTCTCTCCCCAACGTGCGCAGTCGAGCAGCAACGGCGCGAGGTCGCTTTCCAATATTTCGGGCGGGTCAAATGGGGGAAGCCCGCCATTGCCGGCTTCCTGCCACAACCGATAGGCAACGCCCGCCTGCTGCCGCGCGGCACGCCCTGCCCGCTGGGTTACCGCAGACAGGCTCGCGCGCTCGGTCACCAGCCGCGTAACGCCAGCCGCTTGGTCGAACCGCGCGCGCCGCGCCAAGCCACTGTCGATGACGATGCGAACGCCATCAATGGTCAGGCTGGTCTCGGCAATGTTGGTCGCAAAAATGATTTTCCGGCGCTGCTGCGCGTCACGGCGGACCGCTAACCTCTGGGCCGCCGGGTCGATTTGGCCATGCAATTTATGCACGACGATATCCGCGCCAATAGTCCCGAGACTGTCCACGGCGCGGTCAATTTCGCGCACGCCTGGCAAGAAAACCAGAATATCGCCGTCTTCTTCGGACAGCGCCTGCCGGACCGCGCGCACGATATCGGTTTCGATTGCCTGTTCGGCGCGGCGGCCAACATAGCGGAAATCCAGCGGCCATCTTTTACCATCGCTCTCGACGACTGGCGCATCGCCCATCAACTGGGAGAATCTGGAACCATCCAAGGTTGCCGACATCGCAAGCAAACGCAGATCGGGCCGGAATGCCGCTTGTGCCTCAAGTGCAAGCGCAAGGCCAAAGTCGCTGTCGATGCTGCGTTCATGGACTTCGTCAAACAAGACCGCAGAAACGCCGACAAGCTCCGGGTCGCTGATGATACGGTTGCGGAAGATGCCCTCGGTCATGACCAAAATGCGGCTATTGGGGCCTTGTTTGCTATCCAGCCGCGTCGTGTAGCCAACCCGTCCGCCGACAGCTTCGCCTAGCCCCTCCGAAATGCGTTCTGCCGCCATGCGCGCGGCAAGGCGGCGCGGGGACAGCAGCAAAATCTGGCCATCGCAATAAGGTTCATCCAACAATGCAGGGGCAACCATCGTGGTCTTACCCGCACCTGGCGGCGCAATCAGGACGGCATTGGGTGATGCACGCAACGATGCCAGCAGGTCTGGCATAACGGCCATGACGGGCAACATATGGTCCGATGTTTTTTCAGCCATGATGGTTTCCGGCTGTCATCATGAATTGCGCCTGTGCCCGTGCTTCATCGGCACTGACCGTGCGATCAATATGCGCGTGCTATGGCGAATTCGACCGCCTCAGTCAGCGCAGATTTGGCTTCACCATTGGGGAAATGCGCAATCGCATCAATTGCGCGTTGGCCATAATGCCGCGCGCGATCCAGCGTATCGTCAATCGCATTATGCGCCGCCAGCAACGTGCGCGCATGCTGCAAATCTACGTCCGAAATCCGGTTGCCAAGCATCGCATCGCGCCAGAATTTCTGTTCATCGGCATTGCCACGGATATGGGCCAGAATGACGGGCAGGGTTACCTTGCCATCACGGAAATCGTCACCGCTGTCTTTCCCCATCGTTGCGCCATCGGACACATAATCAATGGCGTCGTCGACCAATTGAAATGCGATCCCCAGATTGCGGCCATAAGCGTCCAGCGACATTTCTTGCGCGTCGCCGCTCTCGGCCACGACCGCCGCAATCCGGCAGGCCGCTGCGAACAACGCCGCAGTCTTCGATCCAATGATTTCGAGATATTTCTCTTCGGTCGTCGAAATCTGCCGCTGGGCGGTCAATTGATTGACCTCTCCTTCTGCAATGACAGCAGACGCGTTCGACAAGATTTTGAGGACCTTAAGCGATCCGTCCTCGACCATCAGCTCAAATGAGCGGCTGAACAGGAAGTCACCGACCAATACTGCGGCAGGGTTGCCGAAAATGAGGTTGGCGGCGGTTTTGCCACGGCGCATGTCGCTGCCGTCGACGACATCATCGTGCAGCAAGGTTGCAGTGTGAATAAACTCAACGGCCGCCGCAAGCTTGTGATGACGCTCACCGGGATAATCGAGAAGCTGCGCGCAGGCCAATGTCAGCATCGGGCGCATCCGCTTTCCACCGCCCGCAATAAGATGCCCGGCCAGTTCAGGAATTAGCGGAATTTCGGACTGCATGCGGTCCAAAATGACCGCGTTCACCTTGTTCATTCCGGGCGCGACCAGCTTCAACATGGGTTCCAAAGATGGCGCACGATTTCCGCCGATTTTATGTATGGTTGCAGTCATAATCGTTTCGCTCTGACGACAGCCGCGCCGCAAGGCAAGTGCAAATGGCGTATTTCCTCTTGTCCGTTGCAGTCATTATCGGCACAGGATGCAGTCATGGACGATCAAGAAACCCTCACCCGTTTTCGTGAAAGCATCGACAATATCGATGCCGCGCTCGTATTCATGCTGGCTGAGCGGTTTAAAATAACGCAGGCGGTGGGCGAGTTTAAGGCGAAATCGGCGCTACCGCCAGCTGACCCAGCCCGCGAAGAACGGCAGATTGAACGGCTTCGCCAACTGGCCCGCGATGCGAAGCTTGATCCCGATTTCACCGAAAAATTCCTGCGCTTCATCATCGATGAAGTCATCCGCCACCATCAGCAGATCCGCGACGCAAGCTGATTAGCTGGTCGCTTTGGGCAGCCTAAGGCGCACGAGCAACCCGCCCAAGTCTTCGCTTTCTTCGAGCCGGACGGTCCCGCCGTAAATTTCCACAACATCGCGAACAATCGCCAAGCCAAGCCCAGTGCCCGGCTTACCAGTATCTAGACGCGCGCCGCGGTCGAACAAGCGCTCACGCTCGGCTTCGGGTATGCCTTTACCGTCGTCCTCAATAAGCATTTCGACAAAATCGCCTGCGTCCTCGACCGTAACAAACACGCTGCCGCCGCCATATTTGGCTGCATTTTCGATCAAGTTGCCGAGCATTTCATCGAGATCCTGGCGTTCGACACGCGCGGAAATTTCTTTGTCGCCCGCCATGTCGAGCCGGACGTGGGAATATAGGCGGCTTACGGCGCGTTCGACGGACTCAAGGCTGTCCCATATTTGCGCGCGGCTATGGCTATGCCCGCGCCGTCCGACGGCACGCGCACGCGCCAGATGGTGGTCCACCTGACGCCGCATCGTCGTGGCTTCGCGAATGATGGTGTCGGCGAGGTCGGGCGATTGCGCGGTCGCACTGTTCATGATGACCGTAAGCGGCGTTTTGAGCGCATGGGCCAAATTTCCTGCATGACGCCGCGATTCTTCGGCTTGCTTCTCATTATGGTCCAGCAAGGCATTCAGTTCATTGACCATCGGCATGACTTCGTCAGGCAAAGCGTCGGTAACCCGGCTTTCGCGGCCACTGCGCATCTGCGCAATCGCTTTACGCACCGCACGCAGCGGCCATAAGCCATAAAATGTCTGGAGCGCCGCCAAGATAATGAGGCCAAGACCGAGCAAAAGAAAACTCGTTACCAGAACGGACCGTAGCTCGATAATTTGCCGATCAAGGCTGTCACGGCTTTGCGCGACCATGAAGGTCCATGCGATGTCGGAATCGGGTAGCTTGATCGCGCGTTCGGCAATGCGCAGCGGTTCGTCGGCAAATTCGTTGCTGTTCCGGAAATGAACGGCTTGGTCGTTATGATTGGCCGGCGCGCTCAATGCGCGGTCCCATAAGGACCGGGATGGGAATGGCATCGCGCCCTTCCCGGTGATTTGCCAATACAGGCCGCTGTTGGGTTCAAGAAAGCGCTGGTCGCCCAACGGCCGGTTCATCCGGATTTCTCCATCGGGACCGATTTCCGCCGAAGCAATCATCGCGGTCAGGACATATTCCAGCTGATTGTCGAAATTCTGCTCGACCGAATTGACCAACACACGGTCAAGCGCGGCGCCGCCACCGATCAACAATATCGTAATCCACGCCGCAGCGGTCAGAATCATCCGGCGGGTTAGCGAACCCGTGCTCTGAAACTGGCTTCGCCACGTCGGTGCTTGATTGGCCGTTTTCATGGCGACCGGCGGGTTCAGCTGACCGGTTCCTCAAGGCTATAGCCAAGGCCGCGGATCGTCGAGATCACATCTTGGCCAAGCTTTTTGCGGATGCGCGTTACGAACACTTCAATCGTGTTGGAATCGCGGTCAAAATCTTGATCATAGATATGCTCGATCAACTCGGTCCGCGAAACAACCTTACCCTTGTGGTGCATCAGGTACGACAGCAATTTATATTCCTGCGCGGTCAATTTCACGGGCTCGCCGCCCAGCGTGACCCGGCCCGAGCGTGTATCAAGGCGAACCTCGCCAACGGTAAGCTCGGATGAAGCATTGCCCGATGCGCGGCGGATAAGCGCCCGAAGGCGCGCAATCAGCTCTTCGGTCTGGAATGGCTTGGCCAGATAATCATCGGCACCCGCGTCCAGACCAGCCACCTTGTCGGACCAGCTGTCACGCGCCGTCAGAACCAGAACGGGGAATTTACGGCCTTCTTTGCGCCAGCGATCGAGAACCGTGAGGCCGTCAATTTCAGGCAGGCCAAGGTCAAGAACGACCGCATCGTAATTTTCGGTCGAGCCCATATAGTGGCCGTCTTCGCCGTCGGTGGACAAATCAACCGCGTAACCAGCACCTTCAAGGGTGGACTTCAGTTGCTTGCCCAATGTGGGTTCGTCTTCGACGATCAAGATGCGCATGCTGTCCCCTTATAGTGTCAAAATTTATGTCGGTATCGGGCTAGCAGATTCAAGTGCAGCCACAAAATCCTATCCGCGTTGGCGTAAAACGTTACCTGTTCGGGCATCTACGTCGACAAATATCACCCTGTCGCGGTTGATGAACTTCAGCCGGTAGACTTGCGCGCTGGGATCATATTCAGGACCCAGATATTGCATCCCGCGCATACGTGGCACGACGCTTGCCTCGATCTCGCGCAGCGATTTCACCTTTCCAGCCGCCATATCCTGACGTGCATCATCCTGTTCACCGCGCCGCGCATCGGCGGGAAAGGCAGCAAGCAACGCAATGGCCGAAAGCCCTGCGAAAATTGAAGTTCGGTTCAACATTCCTGCGCACTACCCCCATGGCATTGAACGTAAAATGAATGGGGCCGATCATCACAACCGGCCCGATAAGATTATTTCACCATTTCAAAGGTGAATGACATGCTTGCCGCGACGCTTAATTCGCCCGGCGCGATCGGTGTCAACTTTTCAGACGCATCCATCGCGCGCAAGACCATGGGCCGTGGATAGCCACCGCCTTGGCTGTCGGTTTCTTCAACGCGCAAGACGCGGACATCATTGTAGCCAGCCTTTCGTGCAAGGTCTTTTGCGCGGTTCATCGCCGTTGTCCAAACCTTGTCACGGGCAGCGGCACGAAACGCACTGTCATCATCAATGCTGAATGTCGGACCATTGAAGCTTGTCGCGCCATCGACAGCGAGCGCATCCAGAAACGCGCCCAGTTTCTTCAAGTCGCGCAGTTTCGACGTCACCATGTTCGAAGCCTGATAGCCTTTGAAAATTTGCTGCCCATCGCGATAGTCAAATTGCTGATTGAGGCTAATCTGCGTGGTTTGAATATCGCGTTCGGCAATGCCCAATTTCTTCAGCCGCGCAACGACAGAAGCCATTTGCACATTATTCGCCCGAACCGCCTCGGTCGCCGTTGGTGCCATAGTTTGGACGCCCGTCGAGAAGGTCGCGATATCTGGCTTGGTGTCTACAGATTCGGTGATCGTCAGATCAATGACGGGGTTGGCGGCGGTAATATTGACCTGCGTGGCCATCGCTTCGCCCGACGCCAAAGCTGCGGTTGCCAGAAACGCGGCAAAAATCATTCTACGCATGAAATGCTCCTGTGTGATGCCAGCCACTTATATCGCGGTTTGGCGTGCCCAATCGATATAGGCTTGGCGAAGCTGAACGGTTGCCGAACCGGGCGTTCCATCACCGATGGTTTTGCCGTTGATTTCCACCACCGGCATCACAAAGCCTGATGCCGACGAAACAAATGCTTCCGCCGCCTGTTCCGCCTCTGCGACCGAAAACGCCCGCTCTTCGATTGTTTGCGCAACCAATGGCAAAACCGCGGCACGGGTAATACCATGCAGGATGTCGCGGTTCAGCGGATGCGTCACCAGCACGCCATCATGCGTAATGATATGCGCGTTTTGCGCGGTCCCCTCAGTCACGACGCCGCCACGTTCCATCCACGCGTCATCAACCCCGCGGGCAATGGCTTCGTTTTTCATCAGCGACGCATATAGCAATTGCGTCGTTTTGATATCGGCCCTGCCCCAGCGCAGATCGGGCAAGGTCACCACACGAATGCCGCGCTTGGCCAATGGCGTGTCGGCCAATGCACGGCTTTGGCTAAAGGCCAGAACGGTCGGGCTTGTGCCTTCGGGTGGGAAGACAAAATCGCGGTCAGTCGGCGCACCGCGCGTGACTTGCCAATAGATCATGCCTTCTTCAACCGCATTGCGCGCGACAAGCTCGCGGCAAATCGTGAGCCATGCTGCGGCATCAGGCGCGCCTTTAATTCGGAGTTCGCCCAGCGAGCGGGCCAGCCGCTGCGCATGGCCTTCAAAATCCACAAGCTTGCCGCCAAGCACCGAGACAACTTCGTAGACCGAGTCAGCGAACAGAAAGCCCCGGTCGAATACCGATACTTTGCCGTCGATTTCGGGAACATATGCCCCGTTGAGATAAATATTGCGCATATGACGTCTGTGCTGGAAGCGCCGCTAATCGTCAACATCGACATTGTCATTCCCGTTGCGACCCCCTATCCGCCAGCGCATATGTCTCAACCCCCAATCTTCGCATTCGAAAATCTCGCGCTACAGCAAGGTGGCGGCTGGCTGTTTCAGGATATCGACCTGTTTATTGGCGCACGCGACAGGCTCGCGCTGATTGGCCGCAATGGCGCGGGCAAAACAACGTTGATGAAATTGGTCGCGGGCTCGGTCGAGGCGGACAAAGGCAACCGCGTTGTCGTTCCCGGCACAAATATCGTGATGCTGGAACAAGACCCCGACGTGACATCGTTCGATCGGCTCGTCGATTTTGCCATTCATGGCGAAAAAGGCCCGCCTGAATATGCGGTGCGCGCCATTGCGGACCAGTTGGGCATTAATCTGGACCGCGAAGCCAAGACCGCAAGCGGCGGTGAGAAACGGCGCGCTGCGATTTGCCGGGCGCTTGCAAGCGAACCCGATTTGCTGTTGCTTGACGAGCCGACCAACCATTTGGACCTCGCCGCGATTGAATGGCTTGAGGATTGGCTGACGCGCTATCGCGGCGCCTTCATGGTTATCAGCCATGACCGGACGTTTTTAACGCGGCTGACGCGGCAGACATTCTGGCTGGACCGTGGCCTGTTGCGCCGCAATGAGATTGGCTTTGGCGGCTATGATGCGTGGACCGAGCGGGTCTATGCCGAAGATGCGCGCAATGCGGACCGGCTTGATGCCAAGCTAAAAATCGAGGCCCATTGGCTTGAGCGCGGCGTCACTGCGCGGCGTAAGCGCAATCAGGGACGGCTCGCGAAGCTGTGGGAAATGCGCGCCGCACGCGCCGCAATGATTGGCCCGCAAGGCACCGCCAAGCTTGCCGCCTCAAGCGACGATAGCAAAACCAAAACCGTTATCAGCGCAGAAGGCATCGGCAAAAGCTTTGGCGACCGCACGATTATCAAGGATTTCACGCTGCGTATCCAGCGCGGGGACCGTATCGGCATCGTCGGCGCGAATGGCACCGGCAAAACGACCTTAATCCGTATCCTGACCGGTGAAACGCAGCCCGACAGCGGCAGCATCACGCTATCGCCAACGCTGACCGGCATCGTGATCGACCAGCAGCGCAAATTGCTGACCCCCGAAAAGCGCGTGCGCGATGTACTCGCCGATGGCAGCGACTGGATTGATGTGCGCGGCGTGCGCAAACATGTTCAGGGATATCTGAAAGAGTTTCTGTTTGACCCTGCATTGATTGAGGCGCGGATCGGCTCGTTATCGGGCGGCGAACAGTCGCGCATTTTGTTGGCGCGCGAATTCGCGCGTGAAGCCAATTTGCTGGTGCTGGACGAGCCCACAAACGACCTCGACCTTGAAACGCTGGATCTGCTGCAGGAAGTCATTGCCGATTATGATGGCACCGTGCTGATCGTCAGCCACGACCGTGATTTCCTTGACCGAACGGTGACGCTCACGCTCGGCCTCGATGGATCAGGGCATGTCGATATCATTGCGGGCGGTTATGCCGATTGGGAGGCCAAGCGGGACAAGCGCGACAAGCCCGCAGCGAAAAAAGCGGAGAAAGCCCCCGCGCGGCCAGAGGTAAGCAGCGCCACCGCGCCTGCCAAGCGGGTTAAGCTGACATACAAAGACCAGCGCGATTATGATCTGCTGCCCAGCCGCATTGCCGAGATCGATGCCGAGGTTGCAGCTGCCGAAAAGGAAATGGGCGAACCTACGCTCTACACGAAGAACCCGGCACGATTTGCCGAACTGACGGCCAAGACCGAAAAACTGCGCGCCGAAAAGGACGCGGCGGAGGAGCGTTGGCTCGAATTGGCCATGATGGTTGAGGAAGCCGCCACCTAACCCGGTATCCGGTAAAAGGTCACAAGCCGGTCGAGCGCAATTTTCAACACGAGCTTTCCAGACCGCACTGGCCATGACATTTCCCGTTCTGCCGCAGGCATACTTTCGCCCACGCAGATAACGCGCCACGCAATGTCCGACAGGTCAGGGCCAAGCGCGGACAAGGCATCGTCAAAACGCGCCTTCGCGCTCATCATCCGCTCTGTCCGGTTCAATCCCGTCGGCGCAGCGCGTGTTTGGCGGCCGATCGGAATATTTTCCCACGACATGGTGACATGCGGGCCGAGCGCCGCAGATTCATAATCGCGGCGCAAGGTTTCCCCGGCCAACATCTGCCGGTCCGACAAGTGGCCGCGCGCATGCAACCATGAAAGCGGCGATTCCGCGAGATTCACGGTCACTGTGCGGCGGGCTTTCGCATTTCGCGGCACTGGCCCGCTTTCGCGCAAGCCCCGCTCGGCCAATAGCCGTGGATCAGGCACATTACGTTTTGCATGGGACTTTGAGGGCATATTTATTCTCCGCTTAATCAGCGAATCACCCTTGCCATGTGGTAAATATTGTAGGAAAGAAAAAACCTATCTGGTGATGGGGTATTTTATGCAAAGCCGAATTCGTGATGTGCGCAGGGCCAAAGGGATGACGCTCGCCGATGTGGCGGAACGCTGCAAACCCGCAACGACGGCGCAGACCATTGGACGGCTGGAGACGGGTACGCGGGTGCTGTCGCTGATTTGGATTAACCGCATTGCAGACGCCTTGGGCGTTGAATCGAGCGATCTGGTGGCCCTGCCCGATCAGCAGTATTTGCCTGTGGCCGCCATCTTAAGCGAGGACGGCACACATGCGCCGACCAAGGAAGAGCGCATCATGGTACCCAACGTGGGCGGAACGATGGTCGGCCTGCGTATTGCCGCGGCAACGGGCGAATATCGCCGTGGTGACGAATTATGGCTTGAACAGATTCAGCCTGATGCATTTGGATCGGCGCTCAATCTCGACGTGCTCGTTCCACGCCCCGGTGGCCGTTTCCTCTTTGGCCGATTGTTGGGGCGCGAGGCGGGCAAGCTGCATCTGCTGCCGCTTGAGGCGGGAGCACGGCAGCAGGTGGTTGCGGACCCGGCGTGGATTGCGAAAGCCGTACGGCTCGTCCGCAAGCTGTAGCGCGTTTGGTGCGGATATCACGGCGAACGCGCAGGCATTCTCCTGAAAAGAGAATGCCCGCCCGTTAGCCGAATTTCACGGACGTCAGGATTAAGATTCAAAACCTTCGCTGATACGCTCGGCCTTTGAACCGGCTTCTTCGGTTGGCACAAAGCTGTGCGAGCCAACCTTGAGCCAGATCAGGATTGGCGCGGCCTGATAAATCGACGAATATGTTCCGACGACAATACCGAACGCCATCGCCGCGCTGAACCCGAAAATAACATCTGGCCCGAACAGCACCAGAATGATCAACGGCAGCGAGATCGACACGCTGGTCATGACCGTACGCGACAATGTTTCGTTCACCGAAAGGTTCAAGAGCGATGCCATTTCCATCTTGCGGAATTTCATCAGATTCTCACGAATACGGTCATAAACAACCACGGTATCGTTCAACGAATAACCGATGATCGTCAGCAGGGCCGCGATGATGTTCAGGTCGAACTCCCAACCCGTCAGCGCAAACAGGCCGAAGGTAAGCGTTACGTCGTGGACAAGCGACCAGATGGCGCCCACGCCGAACTGCCATTCGAACCGGAACCAGATGTAAATCGATACGCCAGCCATCGCCGCGAGCAGCGCGAGGATACCCTTGCTGAACAATTCCTCAGATACCTTACCGGACACCGAATCCACACCGTCAATGCGGACGTCGGGATGGCCCGCTTTCAAGGTTTCGGTGATCTTTGTTGCCATGGCATTGGCAAGCTCAGGATTCTTGTCTGCGCCTTCCGGCAATTTCATGCGGATCGAAACCTGATTTTCCGCACCAAAACGCTGAATGGTCGGATCGCCATAACCGAGCTGTGCTACGGTCTCACGCAATTCAGTGACCGGTGCGGCGGCGCTTTGCGTAAATGTCGCGCGGATCATTTGGCCGCCGATAAAATCGACACCAAAGTTCAGGCCCTTTGTGGCCACCAAGCCAACCGACGCGACCATGAGCAACAGGCTGATGCCAAAGGCCCAGCTGCGCCATTTCAGAAAATCGATATTGGTATCGTCAGGAACGAGTTTGAGCAGTTTCATGTCTATATCCTCAAATCGTCAGGTCATGGGGACGCGTGCGCTTCACCCAGCGTGAGACCCACATGCGCGTGATGGTAACGGCGGTGAAAACCGATGTGACGATCCCGATCATCAATACCACTGCGAAGCCGCGAATGGGTCCGGAGCCAAAAATGAACAGCAATACCGCCGCAATGACGTTGGTACTGTTCGCGTCAAAAATGGCGCGGCTGGCTTCTTTGTAGCCAAATTCAATCGCCTGCACGACACGGCGACCCCGTTTCAATTCTTCGCGAATACGTTCGTTGATCAGCACGTTTGCGTCAACCGCCGCACCAATGGTCAGGACGAAGCCGGCTATGCCCGGCAGGGTCAGTGTTGCGTTGGCAAATGCCATCACGCCAAGGATCATGGCGACGTTGATGACCAACGCGAAGTTGGCGTACATGCCGAAGCGGCCATAAACGAGGAACATCAGCACCAGAATTGCAGTGGTCCCGATGACCGCAGCCAAAATGCCGCGGCGAATGGAGTCGGCACCCAAATCTGGGCCAACCGAGCGTTCCTCAACAATTTTCAGGTCAACCGGCAATGCACCCGACCGAAGCGAGATGGACAGCGCGTTCGCACTTTCGGTCGTGAAGCTTCCGGAAATCTGGGAAACGCCTCCAAAGATGGGTTCACGAATTTGGGGCGCGGAAATCACTTGTCCGTCCAACACGATGGCGAACAGCTTGTTGACATTCTGCTGGGTCATACGGGCAAATTTCTGCCCACCTTCGCTATCGAACTGGATGGTGACCGCTGGCTCATTTGTCTGCGAGTCGAATGTCGGGTCAGCCTTCACCAGCTTGTCGCCCGAAATGCCGCCCAACCGGCGCACGGCAATGTACGGCAGACCGGAGGGGTTATCGGGATAGGGCAGAACTTGGCTGCCAACGCGGGCCTTGCCCTGCGCGGTCTGATCGGGAT
>NZ_JBIICH010000028.1:0-19898 GCF_044239005.1 Sphingorhabdus sp.
CCAAACCAGCGCCTACAATTGCGCCGCACAACATCGCAAGATCGCCAGCGCCCAAGTAAAAGGGAATGCCCAAATAGTCCGCATATTTGGCGTTACCCACCATGTAGACGATGATCATGAACGCGACTGACGCGATAATCACGGGCATAGTGGCCAAGCCGTCAAGGCCATCGGTTAAGTTCACTGCATTGCCAAAGGAGACAATGACAAACGCGCCAAACGGCACATACCACCAACCCAGATCAACAACAGGGCCATTGACGAAGGGCAAATACAACATGCCGCCTGATTGCGAGACAATCAGCGATACCGCAACGCCCGCAATCGCAAACTCCATAAGCAGCCGGACCCTGCCCGAAACGCCCTTGTGACTGCGCTTTTTGACCTTGTCATAATCATCAAGGAACCCGACGGTACCAAAGCCTACGGTGACCAGCAGACATGCCCAAACATACACATTGGTCAGGTCCATCCACAGCAACATCGAAACGCCGACTGACACCAATATCATCAGGCCGCCCATGGTCGGCGTACCGACCTTGGCGAGGTGGGATTGCGGACCATCGCTGCGAATGGGCTGGCCTTTGCCCTGACGGACACGCAGCATGCTGATGAAGCGCGGGCCGATCATGAGGCCGATAATCAGCGCGGTGGCAACGGCTGCGCCCGAACGGAAACTGAGATAGCGGATAAGGTTTAACAGACCCGGGAAACCAAGATATTCGGCCAATATATACAGCATTAGTTTTTCCCACCCGTCAGCGCGCTGACGATGGAGGAAAGTCCCATACTATTGGAACCTTTGACCAATATCGTGTCTGATGCGCAAAGATAATTTTGCAGAAGGGCCAATGCCTCCTGCGCGGTCGCGCAATGCGCGAAATTGGCTGGCCCCTCAACCCCTGCGTTCAACTCTTGGGCGAGAATTTCCATCTCCTGACCGACGAGCAATGCAAAATCCACCTTTGCGGCGGCCAAGGGTGCGGCGAGTGCGCTGTGATATTGCGCACTTTTTGCCCCAAGTTCCTTCATCGAACCCAAAACAGCAATCCGGCGGCCACCGGATGCTTGGCCCAACTGGCCAATCGTCGCCAGCATCGATGCAGGGTTGGCGTTGTAGCTTTCGTCAATAAGGTGGCCGGTGCCATCGCCAATGCGAATGCTATGGCGCGCACCGCGCCCGGCAAGGCCGCCCATTTCCGCCATGGCAAGGCCTGCCGAAGCCAGATCGCCGCCTGCTGCGCTAACCGCGGCCAACACCGCCATGCTGTTGGCAATCCAATGTTCGCCGGGCTGCGACAGCGTGAAGGACAGCATATTCTCGCACACTTTCGCCGTGATCAGCGTGCCGCATTCTGCAGGCATATGGTCAACCACACGGACATCGGCATCCGCGCTAAAGCCAAAGGAGATGAGGTTGCCGGCATATTTTTCGGCCGCCGCACGAAGCCGCGGATAATGGCGATTATCGGCGGGCAGGATGGCCGTGCCGCCGTCGGCCAAGCCTTCAAATATCTCCGCCTTGGCATCTGCAATGCCGCTCTCATCCTTGAAAAATTCGATATGCGCCGGGGCAATGGTGGTGATAATCGCGACTTCGGGTCGCACAATCTTGCTGAGCGCCCGCATTTCACCGGCATGGTTCATGCCCATTTCGAAAATACCGAAATCGCAGTCTGCGGGCATGCGCGCAAGGCTGAGCGGAACGCCGACATGGTTGTTATAGCTTTTGACCGACCGGTGCGCACGCCCGCGTGAATAGCGGTCCAGCGCAGCATAAAGCGCCTCTTTGGTCCCCGTTTTACCCGCAGAACCCGTCACGCCGATAATCTTGGCCTTGGTCCGTGCGCGTGACGCATGGCCAAGTGCCTCGAGCGCCTGCATCGTGTCGCTGACCAGAATATGCGGGAAAGGCACGGGCTGCGACACAATCGCGCCAGCGGCACCATTGGCAAATGCTTTTTCAACGAACAAATGCCCGTCCGTTTCGGCACCCTTTAGCGCAAAGAACAAATCCCCCGCCCCGATTTCGCGGGAGTCGAACGCGACACCATGGACATCAAAATGTCCCGCAGCCGTTCCTCCGGTTGCGGCCAGCAATTCTTCAAAAGTCCACAAGGGCGTCATGCTGCACATTCCCGGGCTACTTCGACATCGTCAAACGGCAAAACACGGCCCATGATGATTTGTCCTTGTTCGTGCCCCTTGCCCGCGATCAGGACGATATCATCGGGTTCGGCATGTTCGATGGCAAAGGCAATAGCATAGCGCCGGTCGCCAATTTCATGTGCGCCGGGCGCGCCCGCCATGATATCCGCACGGATAAGCGATGGATCTTCGCTGCGTGGATTATCGTCGGTCACAATCACAATGTCGGAATCGGCAACCGCAACCGCACCCATTTCCGGACGCTTGCCCGTATCGCGGTCACCACCTGCACCAAATACCGTGATCAGCTTGCCCTTTGTATGCGGACGCAATGCCGCGATTGCCGCGCGCAGGCCGTCGGGTGTGTGGGCATAATCGACATAGACGGGTGCGCCGCTTTTGGTGATGACGGCGCGCTCCAGTCGGCCACGGACGGGCTGCAACCGCGCGAGATGTGACAGCAGGCTTTCCACGTCGCCGCCACTTGCCATCACAATGCCCGCGGCGACAAGCGCGTTGGCGGCTTGATACGCACCAATCAACGGCAGTTTCACTTTGTACACGTCACCCTGAATCCGCAGCTCAAGCGTCTGGCCAAGCTGCGTGGCTTCGCGCGAGAGCAGTTGCACGCCCTTGCCCTTTTCGCCGACGGTAATCATCCGCAAGTCGCGCTTGCGCGCCCGTGCAATGACTTGGTCCGACCAGACATCATCTGCCCAGATGACGGCGCAGCCATTTTCATCGACCACCTCGTCGAACAAACGCATCTTTGCGTCGAAATAGCGTTCCATCGTGCCATGATAATCGAGATGATCGCGGCTCAAATTCGTGAATGCGGCGACCGAAACCCGAACGCCTTCGCTGCGATATTGCGACAGACCGTGGCTGGACGCTTCAAATATCGCATGGCTTACGCCTTCGCGGGCCAGACCGGACATGTTCGCAAGAAAGGTCACAATATCGGGCGTTGTCAGTCCCGTCGTTGTTTGATCCGACGCCGTTGTAATGCCCAAGGTGCCGATCGACGCCGCATTGTGCCCCGCCATGCGCCACAGCTGCCGGGTGAGTTCAGCGGTCGATGTCTTGCCATTTGTACCCGTGACCGCGGCAATCTGCCCGGGAAAGGGACGGAAATAATTGGCGGCCAATTGCGCAAAAGCGCGGCGTGGCTCCGTATCGGCGATATGCAATGCGCCAACGACTGTTGCCTCCGGACGCGCGACGATAGCCACCGCACCCGCGGCAATCGCGGCATCGATGAAATCTTCGCCGTTGAAACTGGCGCCCTGAAAGGCACCAAAAACTGTTCCGGGCGCAATCTTCCGATGGTCGATGGCAAAGCCGGTCACTGTTCTGTCGGCAAATGCCGGATCGGCATCGCTTACCAATTGCCCGAGCTTCACTATTGCTCTCCCTTCGCCTTCCACAATAAAGGCATCAATTCCGATACATCAACATCGCGTTTCATGTCAGGGATAATTCCCATCAACGGACCGATGCGTGTAATCGTCTTCCGCACCACCGGCGCTGCGGTATAGCCTGCCGTCCGCTGAAAGCTTGATGCTTCCGTGCCCTTTGGCTCATCCAGCATCACAAGCACAACATAACGCGGGTTATCCATCGGGAAAGCCGCCGCAAAGGTCGAAACAACCAGCGTACGGTTATAACCGCCAACGCCCGGCTTTTCGGCCGATCCTGTCTTGCCACCGACGCGATAGCCCAAGGCGTCGGCTTTGTTGCCCGTGCCGTCGACGACGATCATCCGCATAAGCTGCCGCATCCGAGCACTGGTAGCCGCGGTAAAGACGCGCTTGCCGGGGATTTTGGCATCCGATTTCGTCTTGAACATCGTGGCCGGCCGGTAAATGCCGCCATTGACCATCGCTGCATATGCGCTGGCCAAATGCATGGGGGTAACGGCGATACCATGTCCGAAACCAACGGTCATATTGGTCAGGCGATCCCATGATTTGGGATAGAGCGGCATGGCCTTCTCTGCCAATTCGATGTCGGGACGCGCATTAAAGTGCATAGTGCGCAACATCGCATCCATACGGGCAGCACCCAATTGGTCAGAAATTTGTGCAGTTACAATATTCGAACTGTGAATCAACGCATCTGGCGTATTCATCCAGCGGTTCGACGGATGCGAATCCCGGATTTTAAACCTGCCGAATTGAAGCGGCTTGGTCGCGTCATACCGAACCGAAAGATCGCGCACTGTGCCTGCGTCCAACGCAGCGGCCACGGTCAGCGGTTTGAAGGTGGAGCCGAGTTCATACACGCGGTTCGTGACGTTGTTCGTTTGCCGCGAAATCGGGTAGCGGCCATCGACAATCGGCTGTCCAAGGTCCGGAATATTTGCGAACGACGGCCGGTTGGGGTTGAACGACGGCAATGTTGCCATGGCGAGCACCTCACCCGTCGTGACATCCAATATGACGCCAGCTGCACCTTTTGCGTTCGTTGCGGTCATGCCCGAAGCAAGCTCGCTTTCAAGCGCGGCCTGCACGCGGACATCCAAAGCCAAATTCAGCGGGGTCGAGCGCTTCGAAGGATCGCGCAGATAATCGTTCATGACCCGCTCCATCCCCATCGCACCGCGGCCATCGCGGTTTACGAAACCGAGGACGTGCGCCGCCATGTCATGCTGCGGGTACAGACGCGTTGCCTCACGCGGGAATTCTATGGCAATCTCGCCAAGGTCGTGCACCTGCTTGACTTGCTCGGGCAGCGCGCGCTTGCGCAGATAGCCGGGTTTGTCAGCAGTCAATTTGGCATAAAATTCTGCAGCCGGTGTATCGGGGAAGATGGCGGCAAGCTGGTTGGCCAATTGCTTACGGTCGCCCAGCAGGTCAGCAGGCTTCACCCAAATGGCATAGCCATAGATGCTGCGCGCCAACGGAACGCCGTTGCGATCAACGATATCGCCGCGTTCGGGCACATATTCCGTGCTGGTTGCGCCATAAGCCCGCGAGCTTTCAAATAAGGCGAGCGTCGCCAAGCGCCCGATGAGCAAGACGACGAACATGCCAAAAGCGGCGAGTAAAACCAGCAGCCGCCAAAAACCGTGCGCTGCAAACGGAGGCGTACCGACGCCGCTTTTCCGGGTCGTGGTGCGGGCCGTTTGCGGCGTCATTAACGGCGGCGTTCGTTAGCAGCTTTTGCCGAAATATCGCGCAAAAGGTCGTCCGACAAAAGCTTTTCATCCATCCGCGCCAAACGCTCGGTGCGGCTCTGCTCTACTTTCGGAGCCTCTACTTTCGCCGCAGCACGCTTTACCGGGGTGGCGAAGATTTTAACGTCGTTGGCCGCAAGTTTCGTGGCGGCGGCCTTAGTGGCGACAGCCTTCGTGGCAGCGGCCTTTGGCGCTGCTTGCTTTGGCGTTTCGGCAACAGCTTCCTTCACTACCGCAGGCTCGGCAACAACTTGCGGCGCCGGGACAGTGGCAGCAGCCATCATGACGGGCTTGGTCTCAGGAAGATCACCAGTCAGGCTGGCAAGCGCAGCTTCGCCATTGACAAATTGGTCCGCCGCAGGGGGCTGATAACCGTACAAAAGCTCGTTCCACTCTTCCAACTGCTGCAGGCTGGCACGCGTGCGGATTTCCGCCTGAAGGAAGCTGATTTCCCGCTTCGTGTCCATAATTTCACGGTCAACCGCGACAAGATTACTGTGCATCGCCGCAACGTTCAGCGACAGCGGATAGAGCAGGATCGCAACCATAAACACCAGCGCAAGCCAGCCTAGGTTTCTAAGTCGTTGCATGGCGAGACTCATGCTGCCAGTCCTCCTGTTGCCCATGCGGGTGCGTGTGTGCGGGTTGCGGATCGCAAGGTGGCGGAACGCGACCTTGGGTTGCGGGTAAGTTCGGCTTCTGAAGGGCGAATAGCTTTATCCGCCTTTTCAAAGGTAGGTTGCGGTCCGGCGCTGCCGACCATTGGCACATGACGTGAACCAGCGCTCTCTGCGCCACTGCGGCGACGCAGGAACTGCTTCACGATGCGATCTTCAAGGCTGTGGAACGTCACAACAGCAAGACGACCGCCGGGCTTAAGCATACGCTCGGCAGCTTCCAATCCGTCGGTCAATTCGTCGAGCTCGCGGTTCACATGAATGCGGATCGCCTGAAAAGCCCGAGTGGCGGGATCTTTTGGCGCGCCGGGCTTGTGACCGACGGCTTTACGAACGATGGCCGCGAGTTGCGCGGTAGTTTCGATGGGCCGTGCCGCAACGATCGAACGGGCGATGCGCCGTGAGCGGTGCTCTTCACCATAACGATAGATGATGTCGGCAATATCGGCTTCGTCGGCTTCGTTGACAAAGTCAGCGGCGGACATGCCGTCCTGCGCCATACGCATATCGAGCGGACCGTCTTTTTGAAACGAAAAGCCACGCTCTGCGCGGTCGAGTTGCATCGACGACACGCCGATGTCGAGAACAACGCCATCGACCGACATTATGTCGTCGGCCATCAGCACGTCGTCCATGATAGAAAAGCAGGCCGGGTAAAGACGCAAAGCGCCCCCACTGCGGCCTGCAAGGTCCGCACCTTCTGATAGTGCATCAGGATCGCGGTCGAACGCGTAAACGCGCGCACCGCCAGCCAGTATCGCTTGGCTGTATCCGCCTGCACCAAAGGTACCATCCACGATCTCATCGCCAGGGGTGATGGCAAGAGAGTGAATCACTTCATCCAGTAAGACTGGAATATGGGGGGCCGGCGCGCTCATTTGTCGCGCTTGCCTTGGGACAGCCAATAGTTCAGCTCGTCCTTAACGGGGTTGAACGCGGCTGGCGCTTCCTTCAGAAAAACGTCAGGGTTCCAAAGCATGAAATGCGTGGTCGCACCGAAGAAAAATGCACGGTCGTCAATGCGACCAAAATGCTTGAGCATCGGTGACAGCACGAAACGGCCGCTGGCTTCAAAAGCGGTTTCAAAGATGGAAGATGCCGAAACGCCAGCCAGTTCGCGGTCAAAGTCTGTGCCGCGGTTAACGGCGCTTTGCCATTGCGCCTCAATGTCTGCGCGCAGCTTGAGGCGTTCGGCACTGCCAAAACCGATGAGGCAAGGAAGGCTGCTGTGGCGCGAAATGCACACGCTGTTGCTGCCGCTGGATTGCAATACGCTGTCGCGGATTTCGGCGGGTATAGTCGTGCGGCCCTTGGCGTCGACACCCGACACCCCCGAACCTGCATAGACCACCAACGCTGACACCGTCCAAAACACCCCTATAAAAAGGGCGCAGAACGACAATCATGGCAAAGCCCTTTGCCATGCGGACGCCGTAACGACCGATATTATCAGTTATCCACCCCTTGGATGACACTGCATAGCAAGGGATTTTATGGATGAAAAGAGGGATTTTATGGGAAAATTAGGGTGGTAAATATTAATATACTGAAAACATTATATAATTTTTTTCCTCATATAAAAATAATGTGCGAAATGAACATGAAACCTTGGGCAGATATGGGTGTGAAGCATGGATTTTCCGCAGATTTCCGGTGCCAAGCCCATTTCTACCCCGAATGTCCCACAAAATCCCCGGATATGGAATCGCTTTCGTGCAAGCGCGCCAGCAATGATTCCACCCAAGTCAAATTGCCGAATTCATCGCCGCCGGTCAGCACGCGCATGCCCCGCCCTTCCCAATAGGCCGTATCGAGCAAATCGGCGTCGGCAACGAGCAAAGCGCGGCCTTTGCCAATCTTGCAATCCGCCAAAAGGCCGCCTTCCGCTAACGCACATCGCGCTGAACCGTCGCGGTTGATTTTTAGCCACTCGCCGGGTGTTTGCGTGCGGATGCTCAGCTTGCCAATCTTGCGAATTGCCATCGGTTCCGCATCGGCAAGGGGCAGCACAAGCTCAAGGCTCCAATGCGCAAATAAGGGGGATAGCATCGATGTGAACAACGGCCTGCGCTTATCGCCCAATGGATAGAGGCTTCCCCACTGCAGCGCAGGATCGGCGAGGATCAAAATACGCCCGCCCTTGCGCACCCAGCTATCCAGTTGGACAAGCTCGGCCGGGCTAAATGCCCGCGGCTGCGCCAACAACAGCATGCGCCGCTCTGCAAGGTCGCGCACATCATCGAGCGGCTGAACATCATAGCTTTCGCTGAGCCGCGCGAACGCAGGGTGCGGCTTGGCATCGTCGGCAAGGTCCGCTTCAACGCCGCCCTCGCTCCATTGCAGCGGCAACGTGGTCATCAACCCCAATATGGGTTTCGGGCCATCGGGCGCAGGCCGGGTAAAGGCATAAGCCAGCAACGACGACATGAGCACCAGCGTAACGGCGAGCAGCAGCAAAAGCGGGCGCCTTTTGCCGCCGAAACGCGCACGCAAGTTCATCATAATGGTTACTGCGGCCGGCCGCGCGGTGGTGTGGCGCTCATCGGCTTCGTGGCGCTTTCATCCTTGGCCACAGGGGTCACGCCCAGTTCAGCCAGTGGCTCATCCGGGGTTTGTTTCTTCATTTCGGTAATCGGCGTCGCGTCCATTGTTCCCGGCGTCTGCGGACTGTCGCTGACACGATCCAAGACCATCGTCGCCAAGGTTACGAACAGGAGCACGACGACCAAGCCAACGACGCCGACCTGAATACGCTGAATTGCGGATTGCTTTTGCTCAATCACCTGCGATCTCCTGTAAACCGTCGTGCGCGTTATTGCGCCGCGCTGTCCATTTGCCAAGGCATGGGGTCAAGATTTTTGCTGCGCATCCATTCCGGATTGTAAATCGTCGACAGATAACGGAAACCCGTGTCGCACAATATCGTTGCGATACGCGCTTTTGGGCCAAGCTGTTTGCCCAAGGCGACCGCACCGGCGACGTTAATGCCTGACGACAAGCCAAGGCAAAGCCCCTCCTCCGCCAACAAACGCCGGACCCATATCATGCCCTCTTCGTCCGATATGCGGAACTGCGTATCAATTGGCGCGCCATCCAGATTGGCGGTGATGCGTCCCTGACCAATGCCCTCGGCAACCGACGTGCCTTCGGCGCTTAATTCACCATTGGCATAATAATTATACAATGATGCACCATGCGGATCCGTCAGCGCGATGGTGACATTTTCATCCTTCGCCTTCAGGCCAAGTCCTACCCCAGCGATGGTGCCGCCCGTCCCTGCGGCACAGGTGAAGCCATCGACCCTGCCCTCCATTTGCGCCCAGATTTCTTCGGCCGTGGTTTCGATATGCGCGCGGCGGTTGGCGATGTTATCAAACTGGTTCGCCCACACCGCATTGTCGGTTTCTTCGGCCAAGCGGCGCGAGGTGTGCACGAAATGCCCGGGGTTGGAATAAGGCGCAGCAGGAACAAGCACGAGCTCGGCGCCAAGCGCGCGCAACGTGTCTTTTTTCTCTTGGCTTTGCGTTTCGGGCATGACGATGATCGTTTTGTACCCCAGCGCATTAGCCACCAGCGCAAGGCCGATACCGGTATTACCCGCCGTCCCTTCCACAATCGTGCCGCCGGGCTGCAACAGCCCCTGCCGTTCGGCATCGCGCACAATGTATAATGCCGCGCGATCTTTTACCGACGCGCCGGGATTGGCAAATTCGCATTTGCCAAAGATATCGCAACCTGCCGCCTCGCTTGGCCCTTTCAGGCGGACCAGCGGTGTGTTGCCAATTAAATCCAATGTCGAAGTCAGCATGTTCATAGCCGAGATAGTTAGTCGCGTTGTTGGCCATCCGCAACCCGGTGTCGCGTAAAGGGCAGTCTTCGGCGCGCCATTAAGACCCCATGACATCGCCCGCGCCGCCGAATGGGAATTAGGTATTGATATATTATATCATATTCTATACGGATCGTCCCACAGTCGCCAAATGCATGACAGGATCACACCAATCTCATGAAAATCGCCCGCTTTCACGTTTTCGCCGCCAGCATGACAGCATTGTCGGTTGCGCTATCTGCACCCGCTTATGCGCAGCAGACCGGCAGCACCGGCGCTTCGGCAGCCGCGCCGCAGACAGATGATTTTCACGGCACCGAAGAAATCGTTGTCACCGCGCCTTATGTTGAGCGGCTCGATATTCTGTCCGGAACGTCGGCGGTGTCCGGGGACCTATTGGCCGAGAAAACCCGCGCGCAATTGGGCGACATTCTTTCCAGCCTGCCCGGCGTATCGGCCACCAGCTTTTCACCCGGCGCATCGCGGCCGGTGCTGCGCGGATATCAGGGCAACCGCGTCGCCGTGCTCACCGACGGCATTGGCAATATTGATGCGTCCAACACCTCTGCCGACCATGCGGTCACCATCGATACGCTAACCATTGAGCGTATCGAAGTGCTCCGCGGTCCTGCGGTCCTTTTATTTGGTGGCCAAGCCGTTGGCGGCGCGGTCAACGCGCTCGACAAGCGCATTCCGCGTGCGGTTCCCAAGGAAGCCGTCCATGTCGATGCGCTTGCTGGCTATGGCAGCGCGGCGCACGATTGGTCCGGCGGGGCATCGGTTGATGTGCCGGTGACGGACCGGGTCGTCGTCCATCTGGATGGTAGCTATCGCAACAGCGACGATCTGCGCACCGGCGGCTATATCCTTGCGCCTAGCTTGCGCGCCGAGGTGCTGGATTTCGCGGCGGAAGAAACCAGCGAAGGCAATCTCGAAGAGGCGGCCGAAGCACTTGAACTAGCGGGCCAAAGCGGCCGCATTCCCAACAGCGCGGTGAAAAGCTGGACCGCAGCGGGCGGCATCGCCTTCATCGACGATGGCGGCAATTTGGGCCTGTCCTACAGCATTTATGACACCAATTACGGCATCCCTGCCCGCCCCGGCAGTGGGCACGCACATGCCGATGGCGGCGAAGAGGAAGCGCCGGTTACCATTGGCATGCGGCAATATCGTTTCGATGTCCGCGGCGAAGTGGATTTGGGCGATGGCCTGTTTGAAAAGCTGCGCCTGCGGGCGGGCTATGCCAATTACAGCCACACCGAATTTGAAGGTGACGAGATCGGCACCATTTTCAACAGCAAGGGGATTGAGGCCCGCGCTGAATTTATCCAAAATGATCGTGGTGGCTGGCGCGGCGCAAGCGGCGCGCAATATCAATCCCGCGATCTGGACGCGATTGGTGCAGAAGCATTCGTGCCGCCAAATAAGAGCCGGCAATTTGGATTGTTCACGTTGCAGGAATTCACCGCCGGAAATCTCGACGCCGAAGTCGCGTTGCGTTTTGATACCGCCGAACTGCGCGCGGACATATTGGGTATCAACCGCTCGTTCAACAATGCCTCTGCCGCCTTTGGCGTTGGGTACCATGTCGGCGATTTGAAGATCGGCGCGAACCTGTCACGCACGGGCCGCGCGCCAGCGGTCGAGGAGCTATTCTCCAACGGTCCGCATATCGCAACGCAGGCGTTTGAAGTCGGCGACCCGTTGCTGAAGAGCGAGCGCGCGTGGAATGGCGAGCTGTATGCGCGTTATGACACGGCGGACACCGCATTCAACCTGACGCTATACACCAACCGGTTCGACAATTTCATTTACGAAGCGGAAACAGGCGCCGTTGAAGACGACCTGCCCGTGTTCCAATATTTTCAGGACGATGCCAAGGTTTGGGGCGTCGAGTTTCAGGGATCGCAAAATGTCGCGCGCTTTGGCGATGTGGACCTGAAGGTTGATGCTGTTGCCGATTATACGCGGGCCAAAATTTCGGGCGGTGCAGGCAATGTCCCGCGCATCCCGCCTTTGCGTGTGTTGGGCGGCGTGGAGCTGAACGGCACCCGCCTTGACCTGCGCGGTGAAGTCGAATGGAGCGATGCCCAAACGAAAACAGCGCCGTTCGAAACCGCGACCGATGGCTTCACTTTGGTCAATGCGACCGCGACATGGCGTCCGTTTGGCAGCGACCGCAACATTGCGCTGATCGCGTCTGCGAACAATATTTTCGACGTTGTCGCCCGCCGGTCGGCATCTTTCACGAAAGATTTTGTTCCGCTGTCCGGTCGCGATTTCCGTTTATCCGCGCGTATCAGCTTTTAACGCCAACCGCGCCGCCATAAGCGCGCAACCGGAACATAGCGCCGCATGCCACGTTCTATCTGGGAGTCTGCAGTGTCAGACGCGAATGATGGAGAATGTTATGCGCAAATTTGCTACGATCATCCTGCTTTCGGCTTCCTTGCTGGCTGCGGCCTGCAACACGGTCAAAGGCGTCGGCGAAGATATTGAATCGGTCGGCGAAGCGGGCGACCGCGCCATCTAAGGAAGGGATAATCTTTCCAACATCGGCAAGATTATTTCCTACAAAAACCGAACGCGGCCATGCTGCGTGCAAAAGGGGGACGGCCGGCGCGGAAGCGCTGGTGCGTGCTTCCGGCTGATGGTGTTGGTTGATTAAGGCCCGCTTGTTCCATCAGGCTATTGCCCCCGGGCCGCCTTTGCTGGCTGGCATGCTGTCCATCGGGGGAAAGGTTCGTAAACCCCTAAAGGCTGTCCGCAAAAGACAGGACGGTTTCCCGCCACATCCAACCATGTTTGCGCTGTTCAGAGCTTGATGCAACAGGCCCTTTTTTCAGGCTGAAGCACGCACCCTATCGCGCCGACCGTGCCAACGGGTTTCCCCGCCAGCGTTCCCGTCATCCCGACCCACGTTCTAGACCGCCGCCTGCATGACGCGACTCGAATAACCGATATGGTTATTTGTAGGAAAGTTGTTTTTGCAACTTATTGTGTCGCCTCTTCAGCCGCTTCGGCTTTGGCGCGGCGGCGGCGGGTGAACCAGATGGCGACGAGCGCCATTTCAAACAATATGCACAAAGGAATGGCGAGCAGCAATTGCGAGACAACATCGGGCGGCGTCAGCACCGCAGCGATGGCAAATGCGCCGACAATCGCATAACGGCGTGCGCCCTTAAGCTGTTCCAGCGTCACAATCCCTGCGCGTTCCAACAGCATCAGCAGCACGGGCAACAGAAACGAAATGCCAAAGCCGAAAATGAACTTCATCACAAAGCTAAGATAATTGTCGACGCCCGGCAGCGCCTGTTGTTGAACGCCGCCAACATTTCCACCGAAACCCAACAGATATTCAAGCGCAACGGGGATCGCCATATAATAGGCCATCGACGCGCCAAGGATGAACAACACCGGCGTTGCCAGCAAAAATGGCAGAAACGCCCGCTTTTCCTTATTATACAATCCCGGCGCGACAAACCGCCACAGCTGCGTTGCAAATACGGGGAAAGAGAAGAAGCTGGCGGCGAAAAACGCGACCTTTATCTCGACAAAAAACGCTTCAAAGATTGCGGTGTAAATCAGCGTCTTTTGACCGGACTCAAGCAATGGCTGCACCAGAAAGCCGAAAATGGGCCGCGCAAAATATAGGCTGACGCCAAAGGCGATGGCGAGCGCCAGAAAGCTCCAGAGCAGACGGCTGCGCAGCTCAATCAAATGATCGAGCAACGGCATTTTGCTGTCATCAATATCGCTCATGCCTTCGCTGCCGTTTCTGCAGAGGGCGGATCTATCGGCAATTCGGGCTGAGCAACCGTTGCGTCGGCAGGCGCGGGATCATCCCCAAGGACATCGGCGCGTGGATCGGCGGGGTGTTCGCGCATGATGCGTTCGTTTTCCGCTTTCCACTTTTTCTCTAATTCTTCGATCTCTGACTGACGCACCATTTCGTCAAATCCGGAACGGAAATGTGCCGCGACACCGCGGGCTTTGCCCACCCATCTGCCAACAACGCGCAACGCCTTTGGCAAATCCTTTGGGCCAATGACCAGCAACGCCACAAGGACGACAAGCAACAGTTCGGAAGACGCGATGTCAAACATTCAATTGGCCAATCCGGCGGGCCGTAACGACGCCAAGCTTATCGGATGGCGTGTCAGGGTCAGTGTGGATACTGCCCCAATATTATTGGGTTTTATCGGTCTGCTTTTCGGCGTCGACAACGGTCGTGGAACCGATTTGTGGGGGAGCCTTTGACGCGTCGTCGTCTTCGCTCATGCCTTTTTTGAAGCTTTTAATGCCCTTGGCCACGTCGCCCATCATGTCGGAAAAACGGCCCTTGCCGAACAAGAGCAAAACCAGAATGCCGACAATCAGCCAATGCCAGATACTAAAACCGCCCATTTCAAACTCCTACCGGGGTTTGCCCCGAAAATTGCGACCGTGATCGCGCAGCTATCCCACCCTATCTAGGCGTTGTTTTCGTCAATTTCCAGTTCGCTGTCACTTTCTTCGCCCGCAAAATGCATATCGCCCATTGCGGTGTCGATCGGATCGAGCAGTCCGGCGGCTTTCAAATCGTCAATTCCCGGCAAATCCTTGCGACTAATAAGGCCGAAATGCGCCAGAAATCCGGCAGTTGTGGCGTAAATCAATGGGCGGCCGGGCACATCGCGCCGCCCTGCTGGCCGCACCCAGCCCGCCTCCATCAACACATCCAGCGTGCCTTTCGAAATCTGCACGCCGCGAATGGCCTCAATCTCCGCACGGCTCACAGGTTCGTGATAGGCGATGATCGCCAATGTTTCGACCGCAGCACGGCTAAGCTTGCGGCTTTCTTCGCGTTCGCGGCGCAAAACATAGGCAAGGTCGGCGGCTGTCTGGAAATGCCACGATTTGCCGCGCCGGACCAATTCGATGCCCCGCCCGGCATAATGCGCCTCCAGCTGCGCCAGCGCATCGGCGATATCGACGTCGTCGCCGACATAGCCGCGAATCTGCTCAACGGTCATGGGCTGATCACTGGCGAATAAGGTCGCCTCGACCGCGCGAACATGGGGGTCGCTTATTTTCGTCATGCTTTCACCCTTAACAACAATGGCGCAAATGTCGCCTCTTGCTGCAAATCAACAGCGCCGCGTTTCGCAAGCTCAAGCGCGGCCACAAAACTGGAGGCCAGCGCGGATTTGCGCAGTGCAGGTTCGGCATGGACGGGCAGAAACGCCTCAATCGATGTCCAATCGACCGCGCGGCCGATCATCGCGGATACGCGCTCCAGCGCTTCTTCCAGCGTCATGACTTGCCGTTTTTTCACGACATGCATCACCGGCTGCGTGCGCGCCTTTACCTGGCCATAAGCGGTGATGAGTTCGAAATAATCGCATTCCCAAGCCCGCGCCTTGACCACGCGCAAGCCTTCGGGATTGCCGCGCAAAAAGATATCCCGCCCCAGCCGGTCCCGCGCCATCAACCGCGCGCCGCTTTCGCGCATGGCATTCAGCCGTTCCAGCCGCAGCTGCAGGCGCAGCGCAAGCTCCTCTGGAGACGGGTCAATCGTCGGGTCCTTGGGCAGTAGCAGTGCGGATTTAAGATAGGCGAGCCACGCCGCCATCACCAGATAGTCCGCCGCCAGTTCCAGCTTCAACGCGCGGGCCTCATCAATGAAGACCAGATATTGTTCGACCAAGGCAAGGATCGACAGTTGCCGCAAATCGACCTTTTGATTGCGCGCCAGCGCCAGCAGCAGGTCAAGCGGACCTTCCCATCCGTCGATATCGATGGTCAGGACATTGGGTTCGGGAACGCTCTCGGTGCGGAGCGCATCTTGCTCTTCATCAAAGAGCAATTGCCCGGTCATGCCGCGCCTGTTGCTCCGCCGGTCAGCTTCGCACTTGTGTCCGCAAGCGCGAGCAGCTGATCCCGTTTATCGAGCAAATAAGCCAGTCGGTCGGCATCAAATGCGGGGACTGGCAAGGCCATCGCGCGGTCCAGCCGCGCCCGCGCCGCTGCAGTGATTTCAGGCAACATATCTGCAATCGCACGCATTTCGTCCAACCGGCCCCAGCAGTTGAGCGCGATGTCGCATCCCGCCTCAACACAGCGCAGCGCGCGTGTCGCCACGTCCCCCTGAAGCGCGTTCATATCGAGATCATCACTCATCAACAGGCCGTCAAAGCCGATATTTGCACGGATGATATCATTCAGGACATAAGGCGACATGGTTGCCGTGTGCTGATCATCCCACACATCATAGACCACATGCCCGGTCATGCCCATCGCGGCGCTGTTAAGCGCGCGAAATGGCGCAAGGTCTTGTTCCAACTCCGCCGCGCTGGCGGTGACATGCGGCAGGTCGTGATGGGTATCGACGCTGGCGCGGCCCTGCCCCGGCATATGTTTGACGACACCAATCACGCCGCCTTTCGCAAGACCGTCGAGGATCGCACGGCCAAGCGCGGCAACGCGCATCGGGTCGCTGCCCAGCGCGCGGTCACCGATGGCCGAATGCGTTTCGGGCACGCGGACATCCAGCACAGGCAAGCAATCGACGTTGATGCCGACTTCGTTGAGCGACAGCCCAATGGCTTCGGCATTGCAGCGCGCAGCCTCAATCGCGGTCATGGGTGCCACATCGTACAGCGCATCAAATGCGCCGCCGGCGGGAAAGTCCGGCCAGACGGGCGGACGCATCCGCGCAACGCGGCCGCCTTCCTGATCAATCAGAACAGGCACATCATCGCGGCCATGCAAGGTCCGCAGGCTGTCGGTCAGCGCGCGCACCTGCGCGCGGTCCTCAATATTGCGTTTGAACAGGATGTACCCCGCCGGTTCGACATCGCGAAACAGGCGTTTTTCATCATCAGTCAGGGTCAGGCCCGAAAGGCCAAATATCACGGGCTTCATGACGCGCAAGCTAGGGCCGCCGTGCCCCCAAGGCAAGCATGGAGCAGCGGCGCTTTGGCCCAAAGCTGTGTATAATTAACGGATTGCCCCAAGGAAATCGAGCTTACCCACGGGCACGCCCTTCATCCGCAGCAGCGCATAGGCCATGCTGAGGTGGAAGAAGAAATTGGGAATGGCAAAGCCGTGGACATACGTGTTGCCCGTGAAAGGTATGTCACCGCTTGGCGTGGTGAGCACGACTTTCGCGTCTTCGCGGCCTTCAAAACCATCGGCCGAGGCGGCTTCCAGAAACGCAATCGCCTTGGCCACGCGGCCCTGCACATCGGCGAAGCTGGCTTCATCATCAGCCCATGGCGTGTTTGCCACTTGGCCAACGCGCACAGCGACGAACTTTGCCGTATCGGTCACCATTTGCACCTGCCGCGTGAGCGGTGCCATGTCGTCGATCAGGCGCGCATCAAGCAGGTCGGACAGGGGCATGCCTTGCTCCGCCGCAAAAGCGCTGCCCTTTTCGAGCATGTTGGACAGGTTTTTCAGGCCGCGGATGAAAGCGGGAATGGCGACGTCATATAATGCAGGCATGTTCTTCTCCTTGAAGCGTGCGGGCGGCATAAGTTGCAAATGGAAACTTTACAACCGCAACGCCGCTACCGCACGATCAGGCAGTTTTCGCCCGCAACCTTCAGCTTTGCGCATAATTGCAGCGCTTCGGATGAATTTGCGGTCACCGCCTGAAGCCGGAAAACCTTGCGGCCACCTTCGACATTGGTTTCGGCGATTTTGCGGTTCATTCCGGCCAAAAAGCCAAAGCGTTTGTTCAGCGCAGCCCAAGCCGCGTCAGCCTTGGCAGAATCGCCGAACGCGCCGAGCTGCACCATGACTGCACTGGCAGATGGTGCAGCATTGGTAGCTGGCGCCGCCACTGGGGCAGATGCCATGGCAGCAGGTGGCGCGGCGGCTGCGATTTTCGCGGCGGTAACCAATGTCGCGCCAGTTTTGGTGCCTTCACTCGCGGCAAAGGCGGAGTCGCCCTCACCTTCAAATCTTTTGCCACCGGCGTCCTGAGGCTTGACCTTATAGGCGCCTGCGGGTGCGGCAATCAGTTGGCCGTTGCCGTTCGCGCCGCCGATCTGGTTACGCTGCAGCCAATAGATCGCGCCAATAATCGCTGCGAGCAAGACAAGCCCGGCAAGCAACATCACCGCGATCCTCAGCGGGGATGCACGATCATCATATTCGTAACCGTCAGCGGTTTCCAACCAGGGCAGACGATCGGGATCGTTGAGATTCAGTCCATTATTGTTGGTGTTGTTCATGCCGGTCCCCCAATTGCTACATATTGTAAGCGGCCTCGACGCCCATCAGGCGCAAACCATTGCGCAGAACTTGCCCGATATTGGTCGCCATGAAAAGCCTTGCGCCGGTTAACGCCGGGTCCTGGGGCAATATGAAGCGCTTGTCCGGTTGGTCATTGCCCAGGTTCCAATAGGCATGGAATGCCGCCGCCAAGTCATTGAGGTAAAAGGCAATACGGTGCGGTTCACCCGATTTGGCGGACGCTTCGACAATGCGCGGGAAGTTTGCAGCTTCGCGAATAAGGCCGATTTCAGCGTCGCCGAGCAACGCCAGTTCCGATCCGTCAACACCAAGCCCCTCGCCCTCTGCCTTGCGCAGTGTCGAGGCGATACGCGCATGGGCATATTGCACATAAAATACCGGATTGTCCTTCGACGCTTCGACCACCTTGGCAAAGTCAAAGTCCATCTGCGCATCGGATTTGCGCGTCAGCATCGTGAAGCGGACGACATCTTTGCCGACTTCTTCAATCACATCGGCGAGCGTGACAAAGCTGCCCGACCGCTTGGACATTTTCACGGGCTCACCGCCGCGCAGCAGGCGCACCATTTGCACAAGCTTGATATCGAAATCGACCTTGCCATCGGTCAGCGCGTTGACCGCCGCCTTGATACGCTTGACGGTACCCGCATGATCCGCGCCCCAAATGTCGATCATGGCGTCAACGCCCTGACTTTTCTGGAAATGATAGGCAAGGTCAGCGCCGAAATAGGTCCAGCTGCCGTTGGATTTCTTGATCGGCCGGTCTTGGTCATCACCAAATTGCGTCGATCGGAACAGCGGGAGCGTAACCGGCTCCCAATCTTCGATTTCCTTGCCCTTTGGCTTTTCCAATTCGCCGTCATAGACAAGGCCACGCGCGCGCAGTTCGCGCTCGGCAATGTCCGCCTTGCCCGCTTCATGCAGCTCGGCTTCGGATGAAAACAGGTCGTGGTGGATGCCAAGCAGGGCAAGGTCGGCCTTGATCATCTCCATCATCTCGGCAACCGCAGCCTTGCGGAACAGCGCAAGCCATTCTGCCTCTGGCTGGGCGACATATTGGTCGCCAAAACGCTCGGCCAGCCGCTGACCGACTGGAATCAGATAATCGCCGGGGTAAAGCCCTTCGGCGATTTCAATGGTCTCACCCAATGCCTCGCGATACCGCAAATGCGCAGACCGCGCCAAAACATCGACCTGCCCACCTGCGTCGTTGATATAATATTCGCGCACGACACGGTAGCCTGCGAACTCCATGAGCGCGGCAAGCGCATCGCCCACCACAGCGCCGCGGCAATGCCCCATATGCATTGGCCCCGTCGGGTTGGCGGAGACATATTCGATATTGACCGATTTGCCGTCACCACGGTGCGACCGCCCATAATCATCGCCAGCATGCGCAATGGAGCGGAGTTCATCAAGCCATGCCGATGCGTCGAGCCGCAAATTTAGAAAGCCCGGTCCCGCGATTTCGACAGCCGTCACGCCAGAAACCTTTGCCAACTCCGCCGACAAGGCTTCGGCCAATTGGCGCGGATTAAGCCCAGCGGGTTTGGCGAGCACCATCGCGGCGTTGGTCGATATGTCGCCATGCGATGGATCGCGTGGCGGTTCGACCGTCACATTAGTGCGATCAATGCCCGATGGCAGGGTCTTGCTGGCAACAAGTGCGTCCAGCGCATGATCGACATGCGCTGCATATTGTTCAAAAAGGGTCATCTTCGTGCCTTGAAAAAAGCGCGTATCAACGCGTTACATTATACCGCAGCTGATCTTCGGTCAGCTGGAACCCGATAAGCATTTCAAAGCTTGATCGGACGACCGC
>NZ_JBIICH010000138.1:0-4918 GCF_044239005.1 Sphingorhabdus sp.
TTAGCCTAGGTCGAAAGTCACCCCTTGCGCAAGCGGCAGTTCATTCGAATAGTTAATCGTGTTCGTCGCGCGGCGCATATAGGCTTTCCATGCGTCCGACCCGGATTCGCGACCACCGCCCGTTTCCTTTTCACCACCAAATGCCCCACCGATTTCAGCGCCGGATGTGCCGATATTGACATTGGCGATGCCGCAGTCGCTGCCTTCTGCCGACAGGAACCGTTCGCACTCGCGGACGTCGGTCGAGAATATTGAGGACGAAAGCCCCGCGCCGACACTGTTTTGAAGTGCGATGGCCTGCGCCAAATCGTGATAGCGGAAGATGTACAGTATCGGGGCAAAGGTTTCGCGCAATGCCGGGCCACTGTGCGCAGGCATCTCGACAAGCGCAGGCCGGACATAGACAGCTTCCAAGTCCATCCGATCACCGCCCGTGATATTTGCGCCAAGCGCGCGCGCTTCATCAAGCGCGATCCGCATGCCGTCATATGCCGCTTCGTCAATAAGCGGTCCAGCAAGGTTGCCGCTGTCTAGCGGGTCTCCCACCGCCATCGACGTGCTTGCCGCTTTGAGTGCTTCCACAAAATTGTCATAGATCGCATCATGCACAAAGACGCGGCGCAGGCTCGTGCACCGCTGCCCGCTTGTGCCGAACGCGGAGAACAAGACGCCGCGTAATGCCAATGCAAGGTCGGCCTTGTCGCTGATGATCGCGGCGTTATTGCCCCCAAGTTCCAATATCGTCTTGGCAAAACGCGCGGCCGCAACCTGTCCGACCTTGCGGCCCATTTGCGTGCTGCCGGTGGCAGAGATGAGCGCGACGCGCGGGTCCGCGACCAAAGCCGCACCAACGTCGCGTCCGCCATGCACCACTTGAGATACATGCGCCGGCGCATCGCCAAATGCGGTCACCGCGCGTTCAAAAATGGCTTGCACGGCCACCGCCGTCAGCGGGGTTTTCTCCGACGGTTTCCAGATAACGCTATTTCCGCAGACAAGTGCCAACGCCGCATTCCACGCCCAAACGGCGACCGGGAAATTGAACGCAGAAATGACCAGAACCGGACCAAGTGGATGCCATTGTTCCATCATACGGTGGCCGGGACGTTCGCTGGCGATGGTGAGGCCATGAAGCTGGCGCGACAAGCCGACGGCGAAGTCGCAAATGTCGATCATCTCCTGCACTTCGCCCATGCCCTCAGACAAGGGCTTCCCACATTCGATGGTTACAAGGCGCGCCAGTTTCTCCTTATCTTCGCGTAAGGCATTACCGAACAGGCGGACGAGCTCTCCGCGACGCGGCGCGGGGACGGCGCGCCAGCTGTGGAAAGCATCGGTGGCTTTTGTGCACGCCGCATCCATATCCGAGGCAGAGGCGGTTGGTACCGATCCGATATTGCTGCCATCGACCGGCGAGTATGACGCCATATCCCCCGAAATTCGCGTTCCGAGGTGCGCCAAAATCGTCTCTACATCTGCTGCCAGCTTCACCGCTATCTCCCAATTGATTGCAAGGCGAATAGACGGGTTCCAAGCATTTTGCCAGCTTGCCCGCAGCACACAAAAAGTTTAGCGACCCATGCAACATTGGAGAAAGTTTATGGCCGAATTGGCAGCATTTGATTGGTCCGACCCCTTCCGTCTGGATGCGCAACTTACCGAAGATGAACGCATGATCCGCGATACGGCACATGCCTTTGCGCAAAGCGAATTGCAGCCGCGCGTGATTGAGGCATACCGGACCGAATGTGATGCACCCGAATTGTTTCCGCTGATGGGCCAAACAGGTTTGCTGGGCGCAACGATTCCGGAAGAATATGGCGGCGCTGGCGCGTCTTATGTCGCTTATGGCTTGATTGCGCGTGAGATTGAGCGCGTCGATTCAGGCTATCGTTCGATGGCGTCGGTTCAGTCGTCGCTCGTGATGCATCCCATCTATGCATATGGTTCCGAAGAGCAGCGCCGCAAATATCTGCCCGGACTGGCCGCAGGAACGCTCATCGGTTGCTTTGGATTGACTGAGCCGGACGCAGGGTCCGATCCAGCGGGCATGCGTACCTTTGCCAAAAAAGTTGATGGCGGATATGTCATCAACGGTTCCAAAACGTGGATTTCAAACGCCCCCTTTGCCGACGTCTTTGTCGTCTGGGCAAAATCGGAAGCACATGGCGGCGGCATTCGCGGCTTTGTCCTGGAAAAGGGCATGAAAGGCCTGTCCGCGCCAAAAATTCAAGGCAAATTGTCGCTGCGGGCATCAACCACTGGCATGATCATGATGGACAATGTCGAGATTGGTGAGGATGCGCTTCTGCCCGACGTGCAAGGCCTGAAGGGTCCGTTCGGTTGCCTCAACCGTGCGCGTTATGGCATCAGCTGGGGCGCATTGGGGGCAGCAGAATTCTGCATGCATGCCGCGCGCCAATATGGCCTTGATCGCCATCAATTTGGCAAGCCGCTCGCCGCCAACCAGCTCTATCAAAAGAAATTGGGCGATATGATGACCGACATTGCGCTTGGCCTTCAGGCATCGTTGCGCGTCGGACGGCTAATGGACGAAGGCCAGTTGGCGCCCGACATGATTTCTATCGTCAAGCGCAACAATGTCGGCAAGGCGCTCGATATCGCCCGCGCCGCGCGCGATATGCATGGCGGAAACGGCATCAGCGAGGAATATCAAGTCATGCGCCACATGGCGAACCTTGAAACGGTCAACACCTACGAAGGTGCGCATGATGTCCACGCGTTGATTCTTGGGCGGGCCATCACGGGCATCGCGGCGTTTTGATAAAAAAATGGGCCGCCAAGCTGTACAGCGGCGGCCCAGTTACGGCTTTGCAGCCAACTAGGGAGGAAAGTGTATCTCCTAAAAGACACGGCCCCTGTTAACGCAAAGATGGTAAATATTTCATGAACGCCGCGATGACGGCGATGGGCCTAGCAAGGGCCAGTCCTTCGGCCTTCGACCGAAAACGAAAACGGCGCATTATTGCGAATGCCCTGCGACTGAATGTGGATGATCCGGTTGGATTCCTTACGGATGGTCGTCAGGCCTTGTCCTTGACCTTTGCAGGTGTAGCTGACCGTCACCATATTCACGGTTGAACGGACAACGTACCGCTCACAGGCTGCGCCCGAATGCTGGATTTGGGTTAGCACCTCTGGATTGCCAAGACAGATTTTTGTCAATGGCGCCTCAGCCCCAACTGCCCGGAAACTCCACTGCCCGCGTTCGAGCGTGTGCAATAATGACAGATCATTTGCTGGCGTAAACGCAATTGCGGCTGAAGTCAGCGACAGTAAAATGGTACCAGCCAGGCAATATTGGGCGCGTTTTAATGTCATACGTGTCAATCCAGAAACCAGCCATTTTCGTTGAAGCGGCCCGATTATTGCCGAGACATATCACAAAATGCTGCATTTCGCATGATAGAATATGAGCGGTGAACGATGCGTGACCGGATTGGTCCACGCATTTCGATCAGTTGTTGAAGCTTGCCAAACTCACTGGAAAGCGGCGCGAGCAAAATTCGCAATCAACAACGATATCACCAGCATCATCGGCCATGTCAGCCCGGCCTTCTGCCGGAAATTTTGAGATGACATCGCGAATATGCACGGGGTCGCAGCGACAGCCCTTGGACAGCGGGTCGCCTTGTTCAATGCGCACTTCCTGTTCCTCATGGAACAAGCGCCAGACGATTTCTTCTAGTGGCAATGTCGGATCGGCAAGTTCGGCGCGGGCGATCGTGGAGGCAATGATTTCCACATGCTCCCATTCCGGATGGTCAAGCCGGACATGCAAGCGTTCGCGGCCTTCTTCACCTTCAGGAAGATGCTGGACGAGCAGCCCGCCCGCCACACAGCGGCCGTTCACATGGTCGACGGCAACGCGAATAAGCGTCGGTATTTGTTCGGACTGCACGAAATAGTTCGCGGCGGCATCCGCCAGCGTATCGCCCTCAAGCGGCACGATACCTTGATACCGGCCGCCGCCTTCAATCGCTGGCTTCATCCGGTCGAAGGTGATGGCAAGATAGCCCTTGCCGAAGATGCCGAATAATGTGGAATCGTCCGGCAACGCAGCAACCGTCGCTGGATCAAACTGCGCATATCCGCGCAACGCACCGTCCTTATAATCGCAGGCCAGCAAACGGATGGCACCCTTTTCGGTTTGCGTCTGCAATGTCAGCTGGCTGCCTTTTTCCTTCAGCGAGGCGCCCAGCAATGCCGTGAGCACAAGTGCCTCTGCGAGCGTTTTCTCAATGACGGGCGGATAAGCATGCGCGGCCAATATTTCAGACAACACCTCGTCAAGCCGCACCAACCGCCCGCGTGCGTCACGGGTCGGAATGGAAAAGCGCAAAGGCTGATTACAAAGAGTTTCGGACTGCCCAGCCATTAAATTTGGCCAAAACACCAGCGTAAGATGGATTTTTGCGCGTGCAGCCGGTTTTCGGCTTCGTCCCAGATGACCGACTGCGGTCCGTCGATCACGGCGTCGGTAACTTCCTCGCCGCGGTGCGCAGGCAGGCAGTGCAAAAATTTGGCATCGCCCTTTGCTATGGCCATCAGCTGCTCGTTCACCTGATAGGGCATCATCGCGGCTATTTTGTTGTGGGCGTGCTCTTGCCCCATCGACACCCAAGTATCCGTGACAATAACGTCTGCGCCACGTACCGCTTCGGCAGCGTCGCGCGTGAGCGTAACGTTCGCACCCGCCGCGCGCGCGCTTTCGATAAAGCTATCGTCGCTTTCATAACCCTGTGGCACGGCAATCCGCACGTTAAACGTGAACAATCCCGCAGCCTCAACGATGGAATTGAGCACATTGTTTCCATCGCCCAGCCATGCAAGCTCAAGCCCGGGCAACGCCTTGCCGTGCTCGGTTATTGTTAAAAGGTCAGCCACAATTTGGCAC
>NZ_JBIICH010000139.1:0-4893 GCF_044239005.1 Sphingorhabdus sp.
GACGACAGCAGGAAATGTCCTTCGAGCAGTGCGTCGACGCTACGGAATTCAGATAATATTTCATCTTCGGTCATGATGGGGAGATTTTTCCTGGCTGGCGAATGTTGTGTTTTGCATCTTCCGTTTAGCGGATTGCAACGCAAATAGGTAGAAGAGTGGAGCAATTAAATGCTAAAAATCATTAATCGACCGCTTGAGGGTTCAGATAAGCGCGCCTATAGGTCGCGCGAGTCCGACCTTCCAGCGGGGGGTCAGGCCTACGCAATATTTCTGCGTCGCACCAAGAATACGGGGCTAAATTGATGATTATGTTGAAGAAATTTCTGGTTGTAATGGCTGCCATGGCAATGCCGTCATTGGCATTGGCGCAACCTGCGAATCCCGCGCCTGCGCCAGTCACGAAAGAAGTGGCTGCGCCGGTTGTCGCAACACCCGCCGCAGCAGCACCTGTTGCCGCTGAAGCAGAAGCAGCGCCAGCCGCCGCTGCGCCAAAATCGATGGATGGTTCGCTTCCTGGCTACACGCCGCTGCGTCCTGACTATGCCAACAGCGTCGGTATGCCGAAGCCGAAGGAAGTCGATTTTCAGGAACAGTTCACCGAGAACGGCCAATATGCGAAATGGATTAACAACGCCATTTTGCTGCCAATTATCACGATCATTTCGCTCTTCGTTCTCGGCTTGCTGCTTTGGGTGATCGTGCGGTTCAATCGCCGCGCAAACCCCGTCCCTTCAAAGACGACGCACAATACCTTCATTGAGGTTGTTTGGACGTTGGTTCCAGTCCTCATCCTTCTCGGCATTGCTTACCCATCGCTCGACTTGCTTGCCAAGCAGTTCAAGCCAGCACCGGCAGACGCCGTGACCATTAAGGCAACTGGCTATCAATGGTATTGGGGTTACACTTATCCTGACCATGGCGGCTTTGAAGTTGTGTCCAACATGCTCAAAGAGCAGGGCGACGCTGCCAAGGGTGAGCGCTTCCGTACTGAAAATGACGGCCCCAAGCTGCTGGCCGTAGACAATCGTATGGTTGTGCCAGCCGGCGTTCCGCTTCGCATTCAGACAACCGCTGCAGACGTCATCCACGCTTTTGCGGTACCATCGCTGTGGTTCAAGCTTGATGCCGTCCCTGGCCGCTTGAATGAAAAGTCGCTGACGATCACGAAGCCGGGCGTCTATTTTGGACAATGTTCGGAGCTGTGCGGTGCACGGCATGCGTTCATGCCCATCGTTGTAGAGGCCCTGCCGCCAGAAAAGTTTGCTGCATGGGTTAAGGCGCAAGGCGGCACGATGCCCGGCGCTGAAAAGCCAGCACCAGCAGCACCAGCCGTAGCTGCCCCTGCAGCCGCTGCACCAACCACTGACCCAGTCGCTGCCCCTGCCGCAGCGCCAACCAAGTAAAAAGGCCAGACTGATGACCACGATTGCCGCAACAGGTACAGACCTCCACGCGCATGACCATCATGACGCGGATCACAAGCCAGGCTTCTTCGCGCGCTGGTTTATGTCGACTAACCACAAGGATATCGGCACGCTCTATTTGATCTTTGCGATTTTCGCAGGGATCATCGGCGGCGCGATTTCGGGCCTTATGCGCGTTGAACTTGCTGCGCCGGGTATCCAGTATCTTCAGGGCTGGGCATCCATGATGGCCGGCAAGGAAGCGTCGTTGGACGAAGCCTATCATATGTGGAACGTGCTGATCACCGCCCATGGCCTGATCATGGTGTTCTTCATGGTCATGCCAGCCATCATCGGTGGTTTCGGCAACTGGTTCGTGCCGCTCATGATTGGTGCGCCAGACATGGCGTTCCCACGTATGAACAATGTCAGCTTCTGGCTGACGGTTGTTGCGTTCATCATGTTGCTGGGTTCCAGCTTCGTACCTGGTGGTACAGGACTTGGCGCCGGTACAGGCTGGACGGTGTACGCGCCGCTTTCGACGTCCGGTTCCGTTGGACCTGCGGTCGATATGGCGATCTTCTCGCTTCACCTTGCAGGTGCGGCATCGATCCTGGGTGCGATCAACTTCATCACGACCATCTTCAACATGCGCGCGCCCGGCATGACGCTGCATAAAATGCCGCTGTTTGTCTGGTCCGTGCTTGTGACCGCATTCCTTCTGTTGCTCGCATTGCCCGTATTGGCTGCGGCCATCACGATGCTTTTGGTTGACCGTAACTTTGGCGGCGCATTCTTTGATGCGGCTGCCGGCGGTGACCCTGTATTGTATCAGCATCTGTTCTGGTTCTTCGGACATCCTGAAGTGTACATCATGATCTTGCCAGGCTTTGGCATCATCAGCCAGATCGTTGCGACGTTCAGCCGCAAGCCTGTCTTCGGTTATCTCGGCATGGCTTATGCCATGGTCGCAATCGGTGTCGTTGGCTTCGTCGTTTGGGCGCACCACATGTTCACCACGGGCATGAGCGTTGACATGAAGATGTACTTCACCGCGGCAACGATGGTGATTGCGGTGCCAACCGGCATTAAGATCTTCAGCTGGATCGCCACCATGTGGGGCGGTTCGGTCAGCTTCAAAACGCCAATGGTTTGGGCAATGGGCTTCATCTTCATGTTCACCGTTGGTGGCGTGACGGGTGTTGTGCTCGCCAATGGTGGTCTCGACGACAATTTGCACGACACATATTATGTTGTCGCCCACTTCCATTATGTGTTGTCGCTTGGTGCGGTCTTCTCGCTCTTCGCCGGCTTCTATTACTGGTTTGGGAAGATGTCGGGTCGTCATCTGAACGAATTTTTGGGCCATCTGCACTTCTGGGTGTTCTTCATTGGCGTGAACGTCTTGTTCTTCCCAATGCACTTCCTCGGAAACTCCGGCATGCCACGTCGTTACCCCGATTATCCAGAGGCATTTGCCTATTGGAACGGCGTTGCGTCGATGGGCTATGCCATCATGGGTGTGGGTATCCTGATATTCTTCGTCAACGTGATCTGGTCTTTGCTGGCCGGTCGCCGCGCAGAAGACAATTATTGGGGTGAAGGCGCGACAACGCTTGAGTGGACGTTGACGAGCCCTCCACCATATCACCAGTTCGAAACGCTGCCGGTTATCAAGTAACCGGCGGCGGTTCGCCGCTTCAAAGCTTTAAGGCGTTTGGATACGGACATGACAACCGCAGCGCGCGACATATTGATGCCCGCCGAATGGCGTGACTTCTGGGCTTTAACCAAGCCCAGAGTTATGTCGCTTGTCGTATTCACCGCCTTATGTGGTCTGCTGGCCGCGCCTGGCAATATCCACCCCATTATCGCCTTTACGGCAGTGCTGTGCATTGCATTGGGCGCTGGTGCATGTGGTTCGCTGAACCAGTGGTACGAAGCTGATGTCGACGCCAAAATGGCCCGGACAGCACAGCGGCCATTGCCCGCCGGCCGAATGGATCGTGAGGCAGCGTTGCACTTCGGCGTTGGCCTTGCTGCCTTTTCCGTTGGCATCATGGGTGTTGCGGTAAACTGGCTGTCGGCAGGCTTGCTGGCGTTTTCGATATTCTTTTATTCCATCGTCTACACAATCTGGCTTAAGCCCAACACGCCACAAAATATCGTTATCGGCGGCGCCGCAGGCGCATTTCCGCCGGTCATTGGATGGGCCGCCGTCACCGGAGATGTGACTTTCCTGCCGGTCTTGCTCTTCACCATCATCTTCTTGTGGACCCCGCCGCATTTTTGGGCGTTGGCGCTGTTTATGAAGACCGATTATGGCGCAGCGGGCATTCCGATGCTGCCAAATGTGAAGGGTCAGCGCGTTACGCGTAACCAGATATTTGGCTATAGCTTCCCCATGGCGGGCGCAGCGATATTGCCGTTCATCTTGGGCGATAGCGGCTGGCTATATGGTGCGACTTCGGTGTTGTTGAGCGGGCTATTCCTTATCCTTGCATTCCGTGTTTGGCAAAATGAAGCAACCGATGCCGCCGCGATGAAGCCGGAGAAGCAGCTTTTCGCTTTCTCCATCCTATATCTGTTTCTTTTGTTCGCTCTGTTCGCAATTGACCGTATGGTGATCGCATGACCCAGTCTGACCAATCGCCGTATACCGCCGAAGAAACCGCGCTTATCCGCAAACGCCAAGCGGCGCGCTCGCGTGTTATGGGCATTGCCCTTGTTGGCTTGTGCATATTGTTCTTCCTGATCACAGTCGTAAAAGTCGGAGTCTGGGGCTGATGGCTATATCGAACGCAAAAACTGGTTTTTTGGCAGGCGCACTTGCCATTTCGATGGTTGGCGTAGGCTTTGCAGCTGTTCCGCTCTATCGCCTGTTTTGTCAGGTGACGGGGTTCGGTGGCACAACGATGCGGGTTGATGCTGCGCAAGCGGCGACAGTGTCCGCTACGAACAAATCCATCGTCATCCGGTTTGACGCCAATCATCGCGGCGACTTGCCTTGGGAATTCAAGCCGGAACGCCCGACCGACACGGTCAGCATTGGCGCGAAGGATATGTCGGTATATTTGGCAAAAAATATGTCGAGCGAAGCGGTGACGGGGACGGCAACGTTTAACGTCACGCCGGCGCTGGCTGGCAAATATTTCAACAAAATACAGTGTTTTTGCTTCACCGAACAAACACTTAAGCCCGGTGAACAAGTTAGAATGCCGGTCCTATATTATGTCGATCCAAAGATCATGACCGATCCAGAGACCAAGGACATTGAAGAAATTACACTTAGCTACACATTCTACCCAGTGGAAAAGCCAAACACGGTGGACCCACAGGCGAACGGAAGCTAAGGCAAACTTACCACGTTAAGACTACAGGGAATTGACCATGGCGGGTGCCAAAAATCACGATTATCATATTCTGCCGCCGAGCATCACACCCATCTTGGGTTCGTTCTCGGCCCTGACGATGTTCTTCGGCCTCGTGA
>NZ_JBIICH010000029.1:0-19279 GCF_044239005.1 Sphingorhabdus sp.
CATAGCTGTCGTCGCGGTCAAACACGATATAATGTTCAACAGTCTTCAGATGCGGCTTTATCCGGTCGATGATAGGCTGGAACATGGCATCATACATCAACACCTTATCTTCGGCGTGGTTCATGATATAAATCAGGTCTTCGTCGAACAACCGGACGTTGACGGTATGAATGACGCCGCCAAAACCAATGGCGCCATACCAAGTGGCAAGGTGCCGATGGTGGTTCATGGCAAATGTCGCGATCCGGTCCCCTTTTTGCAGACCAAAGCCGGCAAAGGCTTGTGACAGCTTGCGGGCTTCGGCTGCGACACCCGCCCAGCTTGTCCGTTCAAAAGTGCCATCAGCCCAACGCGTGACGATTTCGCGCGTGCCATGCTCTCGCGCTGCATAATCGATTAAATGGGTTACCCGAAGATCCCAATCCTGCATCGTACCGTACATACAAGCTCTCTCCCTCATCTTAAGTCGCCAATATTCTTGGCCTATATTTCCGTGTTTGCTGCTGATCAATGCACCAATGCTAGGCTTGGGCCAATCGGTGAAAGTTCAACATTATCGATGCCTTCAATGCCCTTTACTTGGTCCAGCAAAGACGCGTCTATACGGTATTTCCGGCCCAGCATGATCTGCACCCATTGGCCGTCAGAAGACCGCGTTTTGATGATGAGTTCGCTCCGCCCGCCTTGCAGCGGTTCAACCATCTCGGCCAAACGTGCAATGGCGGTTTCTTGCGACACATCCAGCTGCATTTTTAACCGCGATACGCTTGTCAGCCCGCTGAGCGCCTTTGCGCTTTTGACGGTGAAGCTTGGCACTTCGTCCCCTGCCCGCATATCCATTTCACAATGCAGCAAAAGGCATTCGGCATCCTTCGCCCATTCGGCCAGTTGACTGCCCACGGCCTCATCAAAGCAGCGCACCGAAAACTGTCCGCTCATGTCCGAAAAATCGGCAATCATGAAGCGTTTACCCTTGCGGGATTCACGCCAGCGCACGCCTTCGATAAGTGCGGACATGGTAGCGGCGCGACGCACGCCCTCGGGGATTGGGCCGCTCTCCAGCCACACCGCATAAGGTTTTGCGCCATGGCTCGCCGCCAGCGCATCATATTGCGAACATGGGTGGGCGGAGAAATAAAAGCCAAAGGCGTCTTTCTCTTGGTTCATCTGCTCGCCCGGTGCCCATGATAGCCGCCCATCAATCCGTAAGGCTGCCATGTCGGACCCGCCCTCACCAAACAGTCCGCCCTGCCCGCTTTCACGGGAATCGCGGGCAGATTGCGCTGCGGCTAACAGCGTTTCTGCAGCGCCATGCACGGCAGCGCGATTAGGCTCCAGCGCATCAAATGCGCCTGCAGCAGCCAGATTTTCAAGGCTGCGCCGGTTTATCTGGCTGGGGTCAACACGATTGGCGAAATCATCCAGGCTTTTGAAAAGCCCCGCCGCGGTCCGTTCCGCCACAAGCACTTCCATGGCGCGTTCGCCGACATTCTTAATGCCCCCCAGTGCATATCGGACGGCATGTTCGCCATGGGCGTTTGTCTCAACGGTGAATTCGGCTTCGCTTTGGTTGATGTCGGGCGGATGGCACACGACATCTAAGCGGCGCATGTCATCCATGAATATCGCAAGCTTGTCCGTCTGATGCATGTCGAAACACATGGATGCCGCGAAGAATTCTTCAGGATGATGGGTTTTCATCCATGCGGTTTGATATGCAAGCACCGCGTAAGCGGCGGCGTGGCTTTTGTTGAAGCCATATCCGGCAAATTTGTCGATCAAATCGAACAGCTCATTTGCCCGGTTCGGTGGAATGGCATGGGTAGCGCAGCCGGTAACAAAACGTTCGCGCTGCGCGTCCATTTCGGCCTGAATCTTCTTACCCATCGCACGGCGGAGCAAATCTGCTTCACCAAGGCTGTATCCCGCCAATATCTGGGCGGCCTGCATAACCTGTTCCTGATAGACGAAGATTCCGTAAGTTTCGTTCAATACCGGCTCAAGCAAAGGATGCGGATATTCGATGCTCTCCTCGCCATTTTTGCGTCGACCGAACATCGGGATGTTGTCCATTGGGCCCGGGCGGTAGAGTGAGACGAGCGCGATAATATCGCCAAAATTGGTGGGCTTAACCGCAGCAAGCGTCCGCCGCATCCCTTCGGATTCCAGCTGGAACACACCAACCGTGTCGCCGCGCTGCAGCAATTCATACACAGCTGGGTCATCATGCGGCAAAAGCCCAAGGTCAATGTCGACCCCACGCTTCGCCAACATCTGTGTCGCTTTTTGCAGAACGGAAAGCGTCTTCAGACCCAGAAAGTCGAACTTAACAAGACCCGCACTTTCGACATATTTCATGTCGAATTGCGTGACGGGCATATCCGAACGCGGGTCGCGATATAAAGGCGCAAGCTCGGACAATTCACGGTCGCCGATAACAACACCGGCGGCGTGCGTTGAACTGTGGCGTGGCAAGCCCTCAAGCTTCATGGCAAGGTCGAACAAGCGCTTCACTTGCGCGTCGCGGCGATATTCCTCACGCAATTCAGCGACGCCCGCCAGTGCACGCTGCAAATCCCATGGATCAGCCGGAAGATTTGGCACCTGCTTGCACAGCCGGTCCACTTGGCCGTAACTCATTTGCAGAACGCGCCCGGTATCGCGCAGTACAGCGCGCGCTTTCAGCTTACCAAAGGTGATGATCTGGGCGACTTGGCGTGTGCCATATTTTTTCTGCACATAACGGATCACCTCTCCGCGCCGCGTTTCGCAAAAGTCGATATCGAAATCCGGCATGGAAACGCGGTCTGGGTTTAAGAAGCGTTCGAACAGCAAACCAAGCTTAATGGGATCAAGGTCCGTAATGGTCAGCACCCACGCGACGAGCGAACCCGCGCCTGACCCACGGCCGGGACCCACGGCGATGTCCTGTTCCTTTGCCCATTTGATAAAATCGGCAACGATCAAGAAATATCCAGAGAAGCCCATGGAGCAAATGACGTCCGCTTCGAACGTCAGCCGGTCGAAATAAACTTGGCGGGTTGCTTCATCGGTAATGCCTGCGGTCTCAAGACGCGCCAACAGCCCTAAACGGGCGTCCTCACGTAACTGCGCATCCTCCGCCGTGCGATCACCTGCTAGGCTTGGCAGGATTGGGTTTCGATATGGCGCCAGTGCAGCGCAGCGCTGGGCAATAACCAGCGTGTTGGCCAGAGCCTCGGGCACATCGGCGAACAATGCGCCCATTTGCTTGCCGGTCTTGATCCATGTGTCACGGCTGCTCCGCCGCCGGTCTTGGCTTTCGACATATTCGCCATCGGAAATGCACAGCATTGCGTCATGCGCATCGAAGAAATCCGGTTCGGCAAAAAATGCGGGGTTTGTCGCAACCATTGGAATGTCGCGGGCATAAGCCAGATCAATCAACGCCTCTTCCGCGGCGTCTTCACGGCTATCGTTGCGCCGGCTGAGCTCGATATATAGCCGGTCCGGAAACAAGGCCTGCAAGCGGGACAGATATTCCCCCGCGGCATTGTTTTGGCCATCACTTAACAGCTGCGTTACGGCGCCTTCAGCGCCACCGGTCAGCGCAATCAGGCCATCGGAAAATGGCGTAAGCTGTTCCAGCGTAACATGCGCATCCAAATCTTCGGGACGGTCAAGATGCGCCATGGAGACCAGACGGCACAGATTATTATATCCGCTTTCGTCCTGCGCAAATAACGGCAACCAGTCGCGGATGAACTTGCCGTCGCTTGTCGGCCGCCGGACGCCAAGGAGCGCGCCAATGATCGGCTGCACGCCCTTTGACTGTGCGCCATCCTGAAATGGCATAACGCCATAAAGACCATTGCGGTCGCAAATCGCAATCGCCGGAAACCCTAGTTTTTTTGCAGCTTCACCAATCGCCTTGGGCTCGATTGCGCCTTCCAACATGGTGTAAGCGGAAAACACGCGCAAAGGGACGAAAGGCACATAGGACATAAAGCTATGTTAGATGACTCGCCGGATTCGACAATGCAACTTTTCGGCTAATCTGTGGACAATCAGGCAGGTTGCGCAAGAAGCTTTTCGATGTCGTTGGCAAGCGCTTCGGGTTTAACTTGCGGGCCGTGGCGGGCAACCACATTGCCCTTGCGATCGACCAGAAATTTCGTGAAGTTCCATTTAATACCGCGCGACCCCAGCAGGCCAGCCTGCTGCTGCTTGAGGTAATGCCAAAGCGGGTCTTCATTGTCACCATTGACGTCAATTTTGGACGCCAAGGGGAATGACACATCATAGGTCAATGAGCAGAAATTCTTGATCTCTTCCTCGTTGCCCGGCTCCTGCGCGCCGAACTGATTGCACGGGAACGCCAATATCTCCAGACCCTGGTCCTGATATCGCCGATACAGCGCCTCAAGGCCCTTATATTGCGGCGTAAAGCCACATTTCGACGCGGTATTCACGATCAGCAAGACCTTACCCGCATGGGCCGCCATGGCTTCGCTTGCGCCGCCGGGCATTTTGACCGAAAAATCGTAAACTGACATCTTCTATCCCCTTGGCTTAAGCTAATCTTCCGTCCTTCAGCCGCACGACGCGGTCCATCTTCGCGGCAAGGCGCTCATTATGTGTCGCGACAATCGCCGATGAGCCCTGCTCTCGGACCAATGCCATGAACTCACCCAGCACAATGTCGGCGGTGTGCTCATCCAGATTACCCGTCGGTTCGTCTGCCAGTACCAGTTTAGGGCGGTTCGCAAGCGCCCGCGCGACGGCGACACGCTGCTGCTCGCCGCCGGAGAGTTTGGATGGCCGGTGATGGAGCCGCTCAGAAAGACCAAGCTGCGTAAGTAAATGGGTCGCGCGTTCGACGGCATCTTCGGGCGTTGCGTCGGCAATCAATTGGGGAAGGACAACATTCTCAAGCGCGTCGAAATCGGGCAGCAAATGGTGGAACTGGTACACAAACCCAAGCTTTTGCCGGCGTATTTCGGTTTGACGGTCAACACCTGCCGAACTGACTTCTTCACCATCCAATTTAATCGAGCCCGAAAAACCGCCCTCAAGCAGACCAACTGCCTGTAGCATCGTTGATTTCCCCGACCCCGACGGGCCAAGCAAGGCCACAAGCTCGCCCTTGCCAACAACGAGGTCGACACCGCGCAGCACTTGTATGGTGACATCGCCCTGCACAAATTTGCGGCGCACGTCGATGAGTTCAACGACATTATTCATAACGCAACACCTGAACTGGATCCGTACTTGCCGCCTTCAGCGCGGGGTACAGGGTGGCAAGGAAACTGAAAAGCAGGGCCAGCCCACAAATTGCCAGCACTTCGACAGGGTCCGTTCGCGATGGCAGCTCGGTGAGAAACCGGATCGATGGGTCCCACAAATTTTGCCCGGTCAGCAGCTGAATGAAATTGACCACCGACTGCCGGAAATACAGGAAGATCGCGCCCAATATCAGGCCAAGCACAATACCGGACGACCCGATCAACAAGCCCACGGTCATGAATATCCGCAACAGTGATTTTCGCGAAGCACCCATCGTCCGCAATATCGCAATGTCGCGCGTTTTCGCCCGCACCAGCATGATCAGCGATGACAAGATGTTGAACACCGCAACCAATACGATGATGGATAGGACCACAAACATGGCAACGCGCTCAACTGCCAGCGCCTCAAACAAAGATGCGTTCATGCTCTTCCAGTCTACGATTAGACCTTTGTTCTCCAGTTTCGGCAAAAGCGGCGCGAGAATCTCGTTCACCTTGTCGGGATTTTCAGTCTTAATCTCGATCATCCCGATTTCGTCGCCCAACAACATGAGCAGCTGTGCCCGTTCGATAGGCATGATGACGAACGCTTTGTCATAATCATAAACGCCAACTTCAAAGATCGCGGCCACTTCATAAGAAATTTCGCGCGGCACCGTGCCGAAGGGCGTGGTCCGTCCCGCAGGGTTGATGATCGTAATGCTCTGCCCGACCTGAACCCCCAAATTTTGGGCAAGTCGCGAACCGATAGCCACCCGGTCTTCATTTGGGCTCAACGCTCGCAAGCTTCCGGCGACCGTTTTCCCCTTTAGCGTTTCGTTTTTCAGTATGTCATTTACCGACATCCCGCGCGCCAGAATCGCTTCGACCCGGCCATTGAAGGTGGTGAGCAATGGTTGTTCAATCAATGCAGTGGCACCGGTGACGCCGGGTGTCTTCTCGACATCGTCCAAAATCTGACGCCAGTCCTGAAGCCGCCCGCCATATCCTTGCACCACAGCATGGCCGTTCAGGCCAACAATCTTGTCGAATAATTCAGCCCGAAAGCCATTCATTACACTCATGACGATGATGAGCGCCGCTACGCCAAGCGCCACCGCGACAAGGCTAATACTCGCGACGAGGAAGATGAAACCTTCGCCTTTGCCCGGCAGCAGGTACCGGCGCGCCACCATGCGTTCATATCGCGACAATATCATGTGCGGTCACTCGTCAATGTTTTCGGCATATCCGGTTCTTAGGTTCCACCACGAGGACTGGCAAGCATTGTTGCAGGGGTGCAACAGCGTTTGAAAAAGCGTTCGGCGGAGTGTGGTTCCAATTGCAAAGCAGACCGCAAAGGAAGATGACATCATCGAATTCGTCGAGAGCCTGTAAAGGCCGATGGTTCAGGGTGAAAATCAGACCCGCCGGTGGGGACCGGCAGAGGACTGAAACTACGCGCTAGCAAAGCTGCAGAGCGAGGCCGTTCGGAAATATCCGGGCGGCCTTGTTTTTTACGCCTTCATTTTTTGATGCATTTTTTCATCTTGCAATTTTCTGGGCACTCCCCATCTGGACACGCGGAGGCCGAAAGGCTCCAAAACGACATAGCTGACCGCTGCTCTTGCGGGGTTGGCACACACCAAATTGCTTGATGGAGAATTTGATATGCAACGTTTTGATTTTACACCGTATCGCCGGAACACCGTCGGTTTTGACCGCTTGTTTGAACTGCTCGAAAACACCGGGCGCGCGGCCACAAACGAAAACTATCCGCCTTTCAATATCGAACGCACCGGCGAAAATGACTATCAAGTCACCGTCGCAGTTGCCGGGTTCAAATCCGATGAAATTGACATAGTTGCGCAGCAGAATCTGCTGATCGTTACGGGCAGCAAGCACGCTGAAGGCAACGACAATCGCGATTTTCTGCACATGGGAATCGCGAGCCGCAATTTCGAACGCCGCTTCCAACTTGCGGACCATATTCATGTGACCGACGCTGATATGGCCGACGGTCTTTTGATTATATCGTTAGTGCGCGAAGTGCCGGAGGCATTGAAGCCACGCAAGATCGCAATTGGCGGCAAAACCGCAGCTAATGTCATCGAACACGCAGATAGCGCCAAGAAAAAAGGCACCAACGCAGCCTAAATATATTTGGGGCGGCCGATTGCTCGTCCGCCCCTTCACATATTATGAGCCCGGGTCGCAATGGGTCCGCACGGGCGTGAGCCGCGCTTGCACATTCTTTAAAAGATCCGCTTCGTCGATGCCAATGCGCCGATGAAAACGTCTCGAATCGCTACACCAGTCGGCTTTGTTTCACCGCAGCAGCAACGAAACTCGCAAACAACGGGTGCGGTGCAAAGGGACGCGATTTCAGTTCTGGGTGGAACTGTACGCCGATAAACCACGGATGATCCGGGCGCTCTACGATTTCCGGCAGCTCACCGTCGGGTGACATCCCGCTGAACACAAGGCCGCCCTGCTCCAAAGCCGATTTGTAATGGACATTGACCTCATAGCGATGGCGATGCCGCTCAGAAATGTCCTGCGTGCCATAGATCCCCGCGACATGACTGTTTCCAGCCAACTTCGCATCATAGGCGCCAAGGCGCATCGTGCCGCCCAGATCGCCGCCCGTTTCACGTTTCTGGATGCCCTCTTCGCTCATCCATTCGGTGATGATACCAACAACGGGTTCGGTGGTCGGGCCAAATTCGGTGCTTGATGCGCCGGCGATACCCGCGGTGTTCCGCGCGCCTTCAATGCACGCCATCTGCATGCCGAGGCAAATGCCAAAGAATGGTACTTCGCGCTCACGGGCGAATTTCACCGCCGCAATCTTACCTTCGGAACCGCGCTCGCCAAATCCGCCGGGGACGAGGATTGCGTTCATCGGTTCAAGCGCTGCGGCAATGTCATGTTCTGATTGCTCGAACAGTTCAGCGTCGATCCACTTGATGTTCACCTTTACGCGGTTCGACAGCCCGCCATGCGTCAGTGCTTCATTCAAGGATTTATATGCGTCGGCAAGGCCGACATATTTACCAACAACGCCGATGGTGACTTCACCTTCGGGGTTTTGTTGGCGGTCAATGATATCATCCCAGCGGCTAAGGTCTGGTTCACCATCTGATTCCAGCCCGAAAGCGCGCAGGACTTCATTATCCAAGCCTTCGGCATGATATTGCAGTGGCACCGCGTAAATGCTTTTCGCGTCCAAGGCCGGAATAACCGCCTCTTTACGCACGTTACAAAATGCAGCGATTTTCGCGCGCTCATTTTCCGGCAGCGGATGTTCGCAACGGCACAAAAGGACATCGGGCTGAATGCCCAATGATGTAAGTTCGCGGACGCTGTGCTGCGTCGGCTTGGTCTTCAACTCGCCTGCCGCAGCAATGTACGGGACGAGCGTGACATGCACGGACAGGGTCCGTTCGCGGCCAAGCTCGTTCCGCAGCTGGCGGATGGCTTCGATGAAGGGAAGCGATTCAATGTCGCCGACGGTTCCACCAATTTCGCACAACACGAAATCAAGGTCTTGGGTATCCGCCTTTGCGAATTCCTTGATAGCATCTGTCACATGCGGAATGACCTGGACCGTCGCGCCGAGATAGTCCCCGCGGCGTTCCTTTTGAATGATGGTCTGATAAATGCGACCCGACGTTATATTGTCGGACTGCCGCGCAGAAACGCCCGTAAACCGTTCATAATGCCCAAGATCAAGGTCGGTTTCCGCCCCGTCATCAGTCACATAAACTTCGCCATGCTGATAAGGCGACATCGTGCCCGGATCAACATTGAGATAAGGATCGAACTTCCGGATTCGAACGCGGTATCCGCGCGCCTGTAAAAGGGCAGCAAGCGATGCTGCCATAAGACCTTTGCCAAGCGAGGAGACCACGCCACCGGTGATAAAAATGAACCGTGCCATGGGAGAAAAGGCTTAAGACACGTTTGCGGCAAAACACAAGCGAACGAATCCGTTCACGGAAAAATAACCTGTGCAAAAAACGTTTTTTGGTGCCGAAGCGATTATTTATCCAACGGAACTTCGGTTGCTGGTGCCCCCGAAGCTGGAGCCGCTGGTGCAGTCGTCACAGGTGCCGCCGGAGTCGCAGGCACTTCGGTACGTTCAAGGCTGCTATCGATTTCGCCCGTGCCACCTTTTTGCGCAGCAACGAAAGCCAAGGAAATCGAAAGGATAATAAACAAGGTCGCCAAAATGGTGGTGGTACGCGTCAGAAAGTCGGCTGCACCACGTGCGGACATCAATCCCGATGGGCTTCCGCCCATTCCCAAACCGCCGCCTTCAGACCGCTGCATCAAGATAACGCCAACAAGCGAGGCTGCGATAATAGCCTGAACAACGATAAGAAAATGGAAAATGCCCATGATGAATTCCGAATAAATAAAGGCAATAATATGCCGGTTGTTGCGCCCACATAGCGAGCGCATGACTGTTCTTCAATGCTATTCGCCGAAAGCTTGCGCTGCGGCTAAAATGGGCTCGAATTTCGCGCAGGTCAGACTTGCGCCGCCAATCAATCCGCCATCGACATTTTCGACCGCCAGAAGCTCGGCCGCATTATCTCCGTTCATGGACCCGCCGTATAGAATCCGGACACCATCGCCGACCAGACCATAACGATCGACCAGCGCCGCACGAATGGCGCCGTGCATTTCCCGTACATCCGCCATTTCCGGAATACGCCCGGTGCCAATGGCCCAGACGGGTTCGTAGGCAATACTCAACCAGTCGCCAGATATGTTCTGCGGCAATGAACCCAAGACCTGTCCCAAAACAACATTTAAGGCATTGCCTGCGTCCCGCTCAGCCAGTGTTTCCCCGACGCAGATGATGACTTTCAGGCCCGCCTTGTGCGCGGCTTCCGCCTTTGCCAGCACGTCGTTATCCTGCTCATGTTGAGCGGCGCGGCGTTCGCTGTGCCCGACGATTGTCAAAGACGCGCCCGCGTCGACCAACATATCCGCCGACACACATCCGGTATGCGCGCCTGATTGCTGCATGTGGCAGTCCTGCCCACCGATTGGGAAGCCTTGTACACTGCCACACGCACGGCTGATGAGGGTTGCTGGCAAACATAATGCGGATTCGACAGCGGAATAGCTCAGAGATTTTTCTGCGATTGCGGCAATTTCGGCTAAATCGCTCGACACACCGTTCATTTTCCAGTTTCCGACAATCAACTTACGCATGCCATTATCCTATCATTGGGGTTTGCGAATCTTGATAAGGCTCTGACATGGTTTCAACAGTCGGAGCAAGTCTATCCCTTGATTGCCAAAGCCTTGCCGCCTAAAGCGTCTCGCAACAATCGGCCCAGTCCGTGATATCAGGAAATTGCAATTCATGATTACCTCCATTCGTTCGCTCATTAACTCCAAATTCGGCGCAATTTTCGCGTTGGTTTTCGTCGGGATGATTGCCATTGCCTTCGCGCTTGGCGATGTGACCGGATCAGGCAATTTTGGTGGCTTGAGTGGCGGAAACGTTGCACGTGTGGGCGACCGGAACATCACATTGGGTGAACTGAACGATGCACTTGATAATCGGTTAAAGGCGGAACGTCAGAATAACCCTACGCTGGATATGGCCGGTTTTGTTGAAGGTGGTGGATTGGACTCAACGCTCGACCAGCTGATCAATCGCTACGCCATTACTGTGTTTGGTGAAGAATATGGAGTCGCCGTCAGCAAGCGTCTCGTGGATTCGGAAATTCGCAAAATACCCGGTGCCATGGGGCTTGATGGTAAGTTTAGTGCAGACGCCTTTCGCGCCTTTGCCCAACAAATTGGCGTAAGCGAAAAAGCCATCCGCGACGATCTGACACAGAATTTGTTTGCGCAACAAATCTTGCCAGCTGCGGCAAGCGGTCCTGCGGCGCCCGATGGCATGGCTCTGCCATATGCATCGTTGATGCTTGAACAACGTGCGGGACAAATCGCTTCGATTCCAGCCACCGCATTTTTGCCCAAGGCGCCTCCAAGCGCAGCGGCACTCAACAAATTCTATGCAGACAACGCCGCGAAATTCACGATCCCTGAAAAACGGGCAATCAGCTACGCGATCTTTGACAAGACTATTATTGCAGGCCGCGCAAAACCGACGGAAGCAGACATCGCGGCATATTATAAAGCCAATTCCGCAAAATTTGCCGCATCGGAAAGCCGTAACATCAGCCAGATGATCGTACCAACCGAAGCTGCAGCAAAGTCGGTTATTAGCCAGGTCGCGGCCGGCAAATCATTGGCCGACGTCGCCAATGGCTTGGGCCTTTCCGTAACAACAACCGCCAACGTCACCAAAAGCAGCCTTGCCAGCACGGCAACCGCAGCGGTTGCCGACGCGGTCTTTGCCACAAAGCAGGGTACATTGGCAAAGCCAGCCCGCGGCAAGCTGGGCTGGACCGTTGCGCGCGTCGACAGCGTGAACAATGTTGCTGCAAAATCACTTGCGGCGGCCCGCGCGGAAATCGAGAAGGAATTACTGCAGACGCGCAGTGAAGAAATGCTGACCGAAATGACTTCGGAAATCGAAGATGCATTTGCGGATGGCGGAACGATAGCTGACATTGCCAAGCAAAACGGCCTGTCGGTGAATACCTCGCCCAAATTGTTGGCGACGGGTCAGGATATCTCCAACCCGGCATATAAACCTATTCCGGAAATGCAGGTCATTTTGCCCGCCGCGTTCCAAATGGAAACGAACGGTGAAGCCCAATTGATCGAGTTGGTACCCGGCGAAAAATTCGCGATGATTGCGGTTGCCGATTTCGACGAAGCAGCGCCGCCACCTCTTAGCGACGTCCGCGCGTTGGTTCAGCAACAATGGGCGTTTTCAGAAGGCGCAAAGGGTGCCCGCGCTGCTGCGGACCGTTTGCGTAAGCTGGTGGATAGCGGCCAACCGCTTCAGACTGCTCTTGCCGCGGCCAATGTCCAGGGCGCGCAGATTGAACGGCTGACCGGGACGCGTGCAGATCTTTACCGCGAGGGCCAGCCCGTGCCGCCGCCATTGTCGCTCATGTTCGCCATGAAAAAAGGCACCGCCAAAATTGTTCAGGCAGGCGGCGAGCGCGGATGGTATGTGGTGTACCTGACCGACGTTATTAAAGGTAACGCCAGCGGCAATGCGGATCTTCTTCGTGCCCGCAAGCAAGAGCTTTCCGGTATATTGCAGCAGGAATATGCCGCACAGCTGATCGTCGCTGCATCGAAAGATGCCGGTGTTGAAAAGAACGAAGACGGGATCGCGGAAGTGCGCACTCGCCTAACCAACCGTGACGGCAACTAAACCTGAACTCATATGGCGCAAGCGCATTGCTGATACCGAAACGCCGGTATCAGCGGCGCTGAAGCTGTTTGTTCCGGAGCGTGGCGATTTCATTCTGGAATCGGTCGAAGGCGGCGAAACGCGCGGACGGCATAGCCTTATCGGCCTCGCACCCGATCTGGTGTTCCGCGCGGCCGGCGATAGCGCCGAAATCAATAGTCAGTGGATGACCGACAGGACCGCTTTTGCGCCCTCTCCTTTGTCATCATTGGATGCGTTACGGGCGCTTGCCGCTGATTGCCGCATGGATGTTCCCGAAGAGCTGCCGCCCGCCCTCGCCTGCTTGGTGGGCTATTTCGGTTACGAGACAATTGGCTTGGTCGAAAAGCTACCGCGCGCACCGCAATCGGCGCTTGAGCTGCCGGACATGCTGTTCGTCCGTCCAACTGTCATATTGGTGTTCGACCGGCTGAAAGACGAAGTGTTCCTCGTCTCGCCAGTTTGGACCGGCTTAGGTGATCCACAGGCAGTGGCATTGGCGAATGAGCGCCTTGATGAGACAGAGCGGTTGTTGAACCTTGGCCAAGTGCCGTCTGCTGGCGCGGTGTCAGTATCCGAAGAACGCGAAATCAAGCTTACGCCTGTGTTGCCCGAGGGCCGCTATGCCCAAATGGTTGCGTCGGCCAAAGACTATATTGAGGCAGGCGATATATTTCAGGTCGTGCTTGCCCAGCGTTTCACCGCACCGTTTGACCTGCCGCCGGTGCATTTATACCGCGCCTTGCGGCGGATTAACCCGTCACCTTTTCTATACTTCATCGATCTTCCCGGCTTTGCGCTAATCGGCTCCAGTCCCGAGATATTGGTCCGCGCGCGCGGCGGCGAGGTAACCATCAGGCCAATCGCTGGAACGCGTCCGCGCGGCAAGAGCAGCATTGAAGACGCTGAAAACCGTGCCTCATTATTGGCTGACCCCAAGGAACGCGCGGAACATCTGATGCTGTTGGACTTGGGCCGAAACGATGTGGGCCGCGTGACCAAAGGTGGCAGCGTCACCGTAACCGACAGCTATATGGTCGAATTTTACAGCCATGTGATGCACATCGTCTCCAACGTTGTTGGGGAGCTTGCTGACGATAAAGACGCCATCGACGCTTTGTTCGCAGGCTTTCCCGCCGGCACCGTTTCAGGTGCACCCAAGGTCCGCGCTTGCGAAATCATTGCCGAACTCGAACCAGAAACCCGCGGCGCCTATGCGGGCGGCGTTGGATATTTCTCGCCCAATGGCGATATGGACAGCTGCATCGTTTTGCGGACTGGCATCGTCAAAGACGGTGTCCTTCATGTACAAGCCGGCGCCGGTATCGTCGCGGACAGCAACCCCGAATATGAGCAGCGCGAGTGCGAGGCAAAGGCCGGTGCGCTGATTGCAGCTGCGCGTGAAGCTTTTCGTGTCGCGGGTGAAGCAAAATTCGGACAGTAGCTTGACGACTACGGAAAGGTCGTTAGCTAGTATCCATGCGTAAATTTCTGATAGCTTCACTGGCATTATTGTCCGCAATTCACACTCCGGCCAAAGCTGAAATAGCGACCTCCGTAAAGGCTGACGCGGTCTTCGCGAACTTTACCTTTGCCAATGGCGAGCGTCTGCCAGAACTCAAAATTCATTATACAACGCTCGGCACGCCAACGCGCGACGCGAATGGCAATGTCACCAATGCCGTGATGATCCTCCATGGCACCGGCGGCACCGGGCATCAGTTTTTCCAGCCACAATTTGCGGGTGAGCTTTTCGGTCCTGGCCAAGTGCTCGACACATCCAAATATTTCATCATTTTGCCGGACAATATCGGCCATGGGAAATCGACGAAGCCAAGCGATGGCCTTCGGATGGCGTTTCCGAAATATGACTATGCCGACATGATCGCGGCGCAGCACCGGTTGGTGACCGAAAAGCTTGGGGTTAAAAAGCTGAAGTTAATCCTCGGGACCTCAATGGGCTGCATGCATGCATTTATGTGGGGCACGGCCTACCCCGACGCCGTCGAGAAGCTTGCACCATTCGCATGCCTTCCTGTCGAGATCGCCGGACAAAATCGCATGTGGCGCAAGCTTTCGATGGATGCGATCAAAGCTGATCCGACTTGGAGCAATGGTAACTACACCGCACCGCCATTGGCCGGACTGCGCACGGCAGCGAGCCTTAGCATAATAGCGGGTGCAAATCCGTTGGCGTTGCAGGCGCAATATCCGACCCGCGCCGCCGCGGAGGCGTTTACAGATGAAGCCTTCGCGCGGATCGTTACCCGCAACGATGCAAATGACATTATCTATCAGCTGGATTCATCGCGGAACTACAACCCATGGCCAACGCTTGAATCGATCAAGGCTCCGACATTATGGATTAATTCGGCAGATGATTTCATCAACCCGCCCAATTATGGCATCACGGAAACTGCCGTGAAACGCATGCCAACGACCAAGTTCATCCTCATCCCTGCGTCTAAAGAAACAAAGGGCCATGGAACGCATAGTTGGGCCAAGTTCTGGAAGGAGGAACTGGCAAAATTGCTTGCGCAATAGTGCCTCTTCCAACCGCGGGTTAAAGCCGCTAGGGCATCGCCCATGATCCTTGTCATCGACAATTACGACAGCTTCACTTGGAACCTCGTCCATTATCTGATGGAGCTTGGCGCTGAGGTCGAAGTTGTCCGCAATGATGAAATGTCGGCGGGACAGGCTCTGTCATCGGGTGCGGAGGCCTTTCTCATTTCGCCCGGGCCAAAAACACCGAATGAAGCGGGCGTGAGCCTTGAGCTCGTCGCGGCTTGTGCAGAGGCTGGAAAGCCTTTGCTGGGCGTTTGCTTGGGCCACCAGACCATTGGTCAGTATTTTGGGGGAACCGTTGCCCGCGGCGGATTGATGCATGGCAAAACATCGCCGGTCACACATGAAGGGAGCGGATTGTTTGAAGGCCTTCCGTCTCCGTTTCAGGCAACGCGCTATCATTCGCTTATCGTCGAAAATGTACCGCCGAGCCTTGTCGTGAATGCAACCAGCGATGACGGCCATGTCATGGGCTTTCGCCACGCCACGCTGCCAATCCATAGCGTTCAATTCCATCCTGAAAGCATCGCCACCGAACATGGTCACGCGATGCTGGCCAATTTTATGCGCATTGCCGGTATGGCCGTGAAGGAACGAGCATGAACGCCTTTGGTCCCCTGCCCGACCCGCAGCATCTGTTTGACCATGACGAGGCCGCACAGGCCTTTGCGGACATCCTCGACGCGCGTGCCTCTGAAGATGAAATACAGGCGTTCCTCGTTGCACTCACTGCGCGCGGCGAGACAATGGTGGAAATTGCCGCCGCTGCGCAAGCCATGCGTGACCGGCTGATCCCCATTGATGCGCCGGAAGGTGCCATTGATGTTTGTGGCACGGGTGGTGACGGGTATCATACGCTTAATGTTTCGACCGCCGTGTCAATCGTGGTCGCCGCGTGCGAGGTTCCAGTAGCTAAACATGGCAATCGCGCCGCGTCATCAAAGGCTGGTGCGGCAGATACGCTTGAGGCCCTCGGCCTCAACATGGAACGCGCGGGGCGCATGGCGGAAGAAACGCTGAAAGACTTGGGCATCTGCTTTCTGTTTGCAGCCAACCATCATCCCGCGATGAAGCGGATTCAACCGATCCGCCAACGCATCGGTCAACGCACGATTTTCAACCTGATGGGACCGCTGGCCAACCCGGCACGCGTAAAACGCCAGCTGATCGGTATCGCGCGACCTGCCTATGTCCCTGTGTATGCTGAGGCACTTCATCACCTTGGCACCGAACATTCGCGGATCATTTCGGGCGATGAAGGTCTTGACGAATTAAGCTTGGCCGGCGGCAATGAAGTCGCCGTGGTTGAGCCCGAAGGTGTCCGTTTCCAACGTACCAGCGCCGCTGATGCGGACCTACCCGTGCATCCGGTTGACGCCATTCGCGGCGGCGATGCGCAGCATAATGCGGCTGAACTGCGCAAATTGTTGCTGGGCGAACATGGCGCGTATCGCGACGCCGTATTGTTCAATGCCGCGGAGGCTTTGTTGGTTGCTGGCGTTGTTGAAACCATGCCCGATGGGGTTGAAGAGGCCGCAGAGGCAATCGATAAGGGCCTTGCCAATGCGTTGCTGAACTGTTGGGTGAAATATTGATGGCCGACAAGCTTGCAGAAATCTGCGCGACCAAGCGCATGGAAGTGGCCGAACGCAAACCTAAGGGCGTGTCGCATTGGCCTGCCCCATCGCCGCCGCGTGGCTTCGAAGCGGCGCTGCGCGCAAAAAGCGCATCTGGCATTGCGCTGATTGCGGAAATCAAAAAAGCCAGCCCGTCAAAAGGCCTCATCCGCGCAGATTTCGATCCTGCAGCCCATGCAAAGGCCTATCAGGCGGGCGGCGCGGCTTGCCTATCCGTTTTAACCGACGCGCCGTATTTTCAGGGGCATGAGGATTATCTCATCGCTGCGCGCAACGCATGTGACCTGCCCGTCATCCGAAAGGATTTCATGGTCGATCCATGGCAGTGCGCGGAAGCGCGCCAAATGGGCGGTGATGCTATTTTGATTATCGTGGCGGCATTGGACGATGTGGCGATGGTCGAAATCGAAGATGCGGCTGTTGCTGAGGGGCTGGATGTCCTTGTGGAAGTTCATGATGAGGCCGAATTGGATCGCGCGCTTATGCATCTGAAATCGAAATTGGTTGGCGTGAACAACCGCAATTTGAAGACATTTGAAGTCGATCTGGCGACAACGGAGCGTTTGGCAAAGCTTGTGCCCGCCGACATTTTGCTGGTGTGCGAAAGCGGCATTTCGACGCATGCCGATTGCCAGCGTATGGCCACATCTGGGGTCAACACATTCTTGGTCGGCGAAAGCCTGATGCGGAGCGCCGATGTTCAGCTTGCGACGCAAAGGTTATTGACCGGACATGGCTGATCTCACGCATCTGGGTGCCGATGGTGCCGCACATATGGTCGATGTGTCGGCCAAAGCGGATACGGCCAGAGAAGCCGTTGCCGAAGGCCGCATCACGATGTCCGCTGAAGCGCTGGACGCCGTGCGTGCTGGCAATATCAAAAAAGGCGATGTACTTGGGACGGCGCGGATTGCCGGTATCATGGCCGCGAAAAAGACGAGCGAACTCATACCGCTTTGCCACCCGCTCATGCTGTCCAAAATTGCCATCGCGTTTGAATTTGAAGACCATGGCATTCGCGCAGAGGCACGGGTGCGTTTAAATGGTCCGACGGGTGTCGAGATGGAGGCTTTGACCTCTGTGTCCGTTGCCTTGCTCACGCTGTACGACATGGCAAAGGCGCTCGATAAATCGATGGTGATTTCCGACATACGATTGCTGTCCAAAACGGGCGGCAAATCGGGCGATTGGCACGCATGATTTCGGTCGCCGAAGCGCAGGCCAGATTATTGGCGCTGGCTTCGCCATTGCCGTCTGTTGAACTGGAGCTCACCAAGGCCGCGCGGCATTATCTGCACGGCCCGCTCCATGCGAAACGCACACAACCCGCGGCCGATCTATCCGCAATGGATGGATATGCTTTATCATCCGCTGCGTTTCCCGGACCTTGGCAGGTTGTCGGTGAAAGCGCCGCAGGTCGGCCCTTTGATGGCGCATTGGAACATGATCAAGCCGTGCGCATCTTTACGGGAGCGCATGTCCCCGCTGGCGCGGATACTATTTTAATTCAGGAAGACGCTGCGCGTGACGGCGACACCCTGATGGCCACGGCGAAGGATGCACTTGCACCGGGCAAGCATATTCGCACGGCGGGTGGCGATTTTTCGTCCGGCGATATGATCCTGACGACAGGAACCTTTCTGGAGGCCGGACCTTGCGCGCTGGCGGCTATGGCCGGCCATGGCACCGTTCTGGTTGGCCGTTGGCCGCATGTAACGATTGTTACGACAGGCGACGAGCTCCTGCCTGCGGGCATAGAGTGCAGTCCTGCGCAGATACCATCATCAAACGGCCCAATGCTGCACGCGGTGTTATCCAACCTGCCATGTAAAATCACGGATGCGGGCATCATTGCCGACAGGCTGACCGATCTGGAAACAAGGTTAAGCGCGCTTGCATCCACCACCGACATTATCGTCACAACGGGCGGCGCGTCGGTTGGCGACCATGATTTGGTCCAGGCTGCACTGCGCAATATTGGCGCAGATATGGATTTTTGGAAGGTCGCGATGCGCCCCGGAAAACCCGTCATGGCGGGAAAGATTGGCAATACAATAGTGCTGGGTCTGCCGGGCAACCCCTCTTCGGCGTTCGTAACCGCCTTTCTGTTCCTGCTGCCGCTGATACGCCATATGGCGGGCAGCCTGTCCCCGTTACCCGAAGTCTTTGAGGCAAAGGCCGACAACCCATTGTTTGCAGGCGGAAGTAGGACAGAATATCTTCGCGCTAGGGTCCAAGGCGGTGCCATCACAGCTTTTACCACGCGGGACAGCGGCTTGGTTTCGCCACTATCGCACAGCAATGCACTGATTATCCGTGATGTAGACGCACCTGCCATGCCATCTGGCGCAATTGTGCAATATCATCGGTTGTTCTGACCGCAACGCGCTTACGGTGCACAAATGTTCTTGACTTAACCGCATTTGTTCTCTAATCGTTCTTCTCATGTTCAACATGATGGAACCCTGAATATGCTCACAGCCAAA
>NZ_JBIICH010000140.1:0-4809 GCF_044239005.1 Sphingorhabdus sp.
AGGTCACCAACCGGTTTGACCTCGTATTACTCGCCGCAGAACGCGCGCGTGAAATCTCTGGTGGTGCTGAACTGACTGTTGATCGTGATCGCGATAAAAACCCCGTTGTGGCTTTGCGCGAAATCGCGGAAGAAACGGTTCGCCCAGACCAGCTGAAAGAAGGCCTCGTGCAGTCGCTTCAGAAGGTTCAGGTGGATGAAGATGAAGAAGCCGATGCAGTCGGCTCGATCAGCCTTTCGGCAGAAGCACTTCGCCTCACGGCCGCTGCTCCCGCACGTGGCGCAGGCATGCAGCGCGATTACGACCGGTAATATCGCGCAGATATATTGAAGAAAGAGGCCCGGCTTGTCCGGGCCTTTTCTTTTGGCATTCCCGCACGGATGAAGCCTCGTGATGAAATAGGGGTTATTTAGGATCGGCCTAACACGGAAAACGACGTATCACGATCTCGCGCCAGGCATCCCGGACGGTTTGAATGCGCCTGCGTTCTTGGGGAATGCTCGCGAAACCCTCCAGAAATTGCTCGGCGGTCAGACGGTATTTTTTGGGTGCGCAAAACAACGGCTTGCCAGCAGCATGCGCTTGTTCATTTTCTGCTTTGACGGAAGCCGCGGCGGCTTGAAATAGCCTTGCCATCGGCTTGATCTCTTTTGAGAATACCGCGCCCATGCCCTTTTTCTTGAGGGCGAGCGCCTTCACATAAAATGTTTCCGCATCCATGGCTTGGGCAGGAACGGCACACAACAGCGCACCGCTGGCAATCAGCACAGCGAATTTCATATTTGCGACCTCAACTCTCTCGTCAACCGGACTAGAGCGTTGAGGTTATCTTGCAAAGATGAAAATCAGACGCCTTGTGGCGTTACGTCACCAACGGATGAGGATTTCCGACGACCTGCCTTTGGAATGGCCGTGCCCACTGTCGGGATGGACGATGGTTGCGCAATTTTGCCATCGTCGCGTTCGAACTTGCCGGTTTCAAGCAGCTGCTTGATCTCATCACCGGACAGCGTTTCGAACTCCAACAATGCGTTTGCCAAAAGATGGAGCTGCTTGTCGTGCTTTTTCAAAAGGTCGGTGGCGCGCTTATGCCCACCTTCAACCAGCTTGCGAATTTCAGCGTCGATCTTGCGTGCTGTCTCGTCCGACATTGCTGACCGCTGCGACATGCCATAGCCAAGATAACCTTCTTGCCGCTCTTCATATTGCAGCGGGCCCATTTCGTCCGACATGCCCCATTGGGTTACCATGTCCCGCGCAAGGCTCGTCGCATATTGGATATCGCTTGAGGCACCGGAGCTGACTTTGTCGTAACCGAAGATCAGCTCTTCCGCCACACGGCCACCCATCGATACCGACAGGTTCGCGTGCATTTTGTCGCGATGATAGCTGTAATTATCACGCTCGGGCAGGCGCATGACCATACCCAGCGCGCGACCGCGCGGAATGATGGTCGCTTTGTGGATTGGGTCTGACGCTGCTTCATGGATCGAAACAATCGCATGTCCGGCTTCGTGATAGGCGGTCATTTTCTTTTCGTCTTCGGTCATGACCATGGACTTACGCTCGGTGCCCATCATCACCTTGTCTTTCGCGTCCTCAAATTCGCGCATAGCTACCAAGCGCTTGCCACGGCGTGCCGCCAACAGGGCCGCTTCGTTCACAAGGTTAGCAAGATCCGCGCCGGAGAAACCGGGCGTACCGCGTGCAATGACACGGCCATCAACATCAGGTGCCAAGGGCACTTTCTTCATATGCACGTCGAGGATCTTTACGCGGCCATCAATGTCAGGACGCGGCACCACGACTTGCCTGTCGAAACGACCGGGACGCAGCAAGGCAGGGTCAAGCACGTCGGGGCGGTTTGTTGCGGCAACGATGATGATGCCTTCATTCGCCTCAAAGCCATCCATTTCAACCAGAAGCTGGTTCAGCGTCTGTTCGCGCTCGTCATTTTGGTTGCCAAGGCCAGCGCCACGGCTGCGGCCGACGGCATCGATTTCGTCGATGAAGACGATGCACGGTGCGTTTTTCTTGGCCTGTTCAAACATGTCGCGCACACGGCTCGCGCCGACGCCCACGAACATTTCAACGAAGTCAGAACCCGAAATGGAAAAGAATGGAACGCCTGCTTCACCCGCAATGGCGCGTGCCAGCAACGTCTTACCAGTACCCGGCGAACCCACGAGCAATGCGCCCTTGGGAATCTTGCCACCCAGACGGCTGAACTTCTGCGGGTCTTTCAAAAATTCGACGATTTCCTGAAGCTCTTCACGCGCTTCATCAATGCCGGCAACATCTTCAAAAGTGACCTTGCCATGCTTTTCGGTCAGCAGCTTTGCCTTGGACTTACCAAAGCCCATCGCGCCGCCAGCGCCGCCGCCCTTTTGCATTTGGCGCAACACGAAAAATGCGATGCCCAAGATTAGCAGGAAGGGCAGTGCCTGATATACGAGGATTAACAGCAGGCTGGGTTGTTCTTCGGCTTTTGCTTCGACCACCACGCCTTTTTCAATCAGCAAGGAAGGGAGGCTGGAGTCATTGGGCAGCGGAACCGTGACGAACGTTTCGTCATTCTGCATTTTGCCGCTGATACGATCCGGCGCGACGGCGACAGATTTGACTTCACCTGCCTCAACCTTGTCGCGGAATGACGAATAAGTGATACCGTTGGTCGGCGTGGATGAGCCGTTGAAAATGGAGGCGACGACCAGAAGCGCCACAATGATGGCTGACCAGATGGCCATATTCCGCAGCATCGGGTTGCTCTTTGGTTCCTGCTCGTCGTTCATCATCACTGCCTTGATTTCAGCCCCGCGCCAAATACGCGGAGATACTGGTGCAATGTAGGCGCGATTATGTGAATGACAATATAGGGATTGGCAAAATTCCAGCAGTTGTAAACTTAGTTTCGCCGCGGCGGTGCCATGGTAAACCGCCAATTGTCGCCGCCTTCGCATTTGACAGCACCCATGGTGGCTGTGCGCCCGTCCGAAAGTTCGGAAAGCAGACGGTCAATGGCATCGCCGCGCGGGGCAAGGTCGGGCTCCATCAGTTGCAGGCAATGGATCAACAGGCGGCGTTGTATCTCACGCGGGATGTCGCGCGCATCGCAGATGATGGCGTCCGTATCGCGCTGCACCCTTTCTTGCGTGAGTGCTTCGGTCATCCAATGTAGCGCTTCTGAGGCATCTGCCAGTGCGCTGGCGGTGCGTCCGGCGCGGTCGGCGCGAAAGGGGTGCTGCGTGTTCGCCAGCCAATGGCGCATCGCGACCCGTTCAAAGTCGATATTCACGTTGCTGGGGTCCTCCACCGGATTGAGCCCAGCGGTCGCGCAAATGGAAATCAGCTCGTCTTTCGTGAACCCCAGTAAGGGGCGCAATATCTTCCCATTTGTCGACCGGATAGCCGATAACCCGTCAATACCGCTGCCGCGCGCAAGTCGCATTAGTACGGTTTCAAGCTGATCATCGGCATGGTGCGCGGTGGCGATATACGCACAATCATGCTGCTCTGCCGCCTGCGCCAACAACGCGTATCTTGCGCCTCGTGCAGCGGATTGAATATTCCCGCTTATTTTTTCGGTTGGCGACAAAATGACGTGCGGCACATGCATGTCTTTGCACATGCGCTGCACATATAATGCCTCGTCGGCAGATTCTGGCCTTAACCCATGATCGACGGTCGCGGCAAAAACGCGATCGGGCATGGCTTTGTGCAACAATATCAGCAGCGCCAGGCTGTCGGGCCCGCCGGATACCGCGCACAATATACGCGCACCCGCCGTGACATGCAGCGCATTTACCGCGCCGTTAAAGCGGTCGAGAAGCGCAGCGTCGACGGTTACTTGCACTTCGCGCGTGTTTTACCGGCAGTGACCCGATCCGCCAAACGACCGCTGGCAACGTCGGGATAGGCTCTTGTAAGCTCACCATATGCTTCGCATGCCTCAGCCGTTTTGCCGAGGTCAGTTAAAGCTGACCCTAAGAAAAACAGACTGTCGGGCGCACGTTCGCCACGCGGGTCTGCTTTGTAGTTATCGTAGAAAACTTTAACGGCGGTGTTTGGCTTTTTGTCGTCGAGCCACGCCCGTCCAAGCAAGTTGCGCAGGAAGCTCGCACGTCGGTGCTTTGGATATGCTTTAAGCGTTTCTTCCAGCGTGGCTTGCGCTTCTGGGTAGAATTTCGCTTCCCACAATCTGAAGCCATAAGTGTAGCCATCGTCAAAAGCGTCGCCAGTGGCTGGCCGTTCAATGGCCGCAACTGCGGCAACGCGCGCTGCGCTCGGTTTAGCCGCCGTAGCCGCAGGCTTGGCTGCTGCTACAACGGGTTTCGGCTTGACGGTCACTGCTGCGGGCACAGGCGCCGCGGTAGGTAAGACGCTTGGAGCGGTTGTGGCCTGCGCGGTTGCCGGCAATGCGGTTTCCTGCGGTGCACTCGCCAGCTGCGCGCTCGCCAGCTGCACTTCCAAGATTTTCAGGCGCGCTTCGAGGCCACGCATATTGTTGCCTTGCTGCTCCACCTGACCCGTCAAAGTCGCCAGCTGTGCTTCCAACGCGTCGACACGCACCAACAGGTCAGAGGTCGCTGAGGTCGTGGAGGGGGTTTCGGGCTGCGCGCTGGTCGGTGACTGGATGTCAGGCGCGATAAATTTACCGGCACCTGCGGGAAAGACCTGACGCTGGACAGCGCGCATTTCCTTTTCAAGCTTGCCCACGCGTCCGTCAATATTTGCATCTTGCGCAACTGCGGATGCGCTGAGTGCAAATGCTGCGCCGCTCAACAAAGCAAGCCGAAAATTCATTGCTCA
>NZ_JBIICH010000141.1:0-4750 GCF_044239005.1 Sphingorhabdus sp.
GAGGCCATGCGGCGGGGGCTTGGTTCCTGAACCAGGTAAACTGCCGCTTTGCATATTGGCGGGTCGCAATTTGGCCGCGTTCGATGGCTTCTGCCTCTGACATAGTGCCGCCAAGAAGCGCGGCGATCTCTGGAACGCCAATGGCCCGCATGATTGGCGCATCATGGGGCATCTCCCGCGCCAATAAGGCTTCAACTTCCTGAATAGCACCGCTATGCATCATCTGTTCGAACCGCATGTCGCACCGCTGATATAGCCATTCACGCGGTGGCAAGAGGAGGAGGGGGTGCAGCGAGATGTCTTGCGCGATGCCGCCCGTCTTAATTTTGCGCCATTCGCTGATGCTGCGGCCAGTGCCCTCAATAACCTCAAGCGCGCGGGTGATACGGATGATATCCGCAGGGCCTAAGGTTGCGGCCATAGCGGGGTCGAGCTTTCCAAGCGCTTCATAAGCTTGTGCGACGGGCAATGCCCGAATGCGGGCGCGCAATTCCGGGTCGATGTCGGGTATGGGCGCGATACCGTCGAGCAATGTTTGGATATATAGGCCGCTGCCACCGACCAGTACAGGCAGCGCACCTGCTTCATGCGCTTCGTCAATCGCGCCTTTCGCATCATTGGCCCAGCGCGCCGCCGAACAATGCGTTTGCCCATCCAGATATCCGAATAAACGGTGCGGCGCGCTGCGTTGTTCGCTTTCGGTCGGTTGGGCGCTGAGTATCGGCAGGTCGGAATAAACTTGCGCGCTATCGGCGTTTATAATCACGACATTGCGCGACTTCGCCAATTGCAGCGCTAATGCCGTCTTGCCGCTTGCGGTTGGACCCGCAATAAGCGCGACCATCTTTTTAGGATTCGAAATGCCCATCTTAACCCTGATAGCAGCAGATTCTTTGGAAAGCGGCATTATTTCAGAAGCCTGCGACCGATTGGCTGCACATACATGCGTTCCAGCAACCACGGACTGGCTTGCGGAGGGCAGGGCCGTGGACATAGTTTTTGACGGCACGCTGGCCGATGCGCGCGCGGCAACTGCCATCTTCGAAGATCGCTTTGATGTTGTCGTCCAATATGAAGAGCAGCGGCGCAAAATGCTGTTGGTTTCCGACATGGATAGCACGATGATTACGGTCGAATGTATCGATGAGCTGGCTGACTTTGCCGGAATAAAGCCCGAAATCGCCGCAATTACCGAGCGGGCGATGGCAGGGGAGTTGGACTTTGCCGACGCGTTAAAGGCGCGTGTTGCGTTGCTGGCTGGCCTTGATGCCGACATGATCCAGCAATGCCTGCATGAACGCGTCCGGCCTATGCCGGGGGCGGAGACATTGGTGCGCACCATGACCGCATGGGGCGCACATGCCGTGCTGGTATCGGGGGGCTTTACCAGCTTTACGGGTCCCGTTGCGGCCATGCTTGGCTTTGCAGAGGTGCATGCCAATGTCCTTGAAATTGAACAGGGGCGTCTGACGGGACGTCTCGCTGCGGATATTGTCGATGCGGCGACAAAGCGGCAGGTACTTCAATCCGCGGCAGGGACGCTTGGGTTAGGCCTGAAAACCGCGCTTGCGGTCGGCGACGGCGCCAATGACATGCCGATGATCGCAGAGGCCGTATCGGCCGACGGCCTTGGTGTGGGCTATCATCCACGACCGCAACTTGCCGCTGCAGCCAATTTTGCGGTGCGCCATAATGATCTGACCGCGCTCCTTTTTGCGCAGGGGGTTAAACCCGGCGCGTGGGCGCGTTGAGTAAGTGAAACACATTGAGCGGCGTAGGGTTGATGTTATGATGCCCCATTCCGTTTTTCTATAGGAGCATAATATGCGTGCATTTCTGCCTGTTCTACTCATCCCGGTCCTCGCGAGCTGTGCGACGCTTATGCCAACTAAGTCCGGTGAAGCGTCGGAAGTCATCACGGCTGAGCTTGCGCGGGGAGATGGCAGCCGGGCAGGCGTTGCAACGATATCGCGGCGCGGGGACGGCCTGTTCCTAACCCTATCGGCCGAAGCGCCTGCAGAGGGCACATATGGCATGCACCTTCATGCAGTGGGAACATGCCAAGGACCGGATTTTACGTCTGCCGGACCGCATTGGAACCCCGAGATGAAGCAACATGGCCTGGATAATCCAATGGGCGCGCATCATGGCGATTTGCCAAATGTAACGGCTGGCGCTGACCGCAAAATAACATTGGAATTTAAATTGCCTGATTTTGTGATTGCGGGGCCTACCGGGCTGCTGGATACCGATGGTGGGGCCTTGGTGATCCACGAAAAGGCCGATGACTATAAAACAGACCCCAGCGGGAACAGTGGCAAACGGATCATTTGCGGTGTCTTCAAGTCGGGTAACCGAAGCTGAAGCTAGGGTCATGACCTATTAAATGCACCATTTTGGCGTCCTTCGGATTTGACCCATATTGTCCATTGCTGCGTTGGCACGCTTGGACTTAGAAGCACTAAGTCCGGCGCTTACCGCCTTGCACTGAACAATATGGCCTCAAACCGCGAAGGCGCATTTAATCGGTCCTGACCCTAGCAGTCTCAACATCTTTTTAACCATATGATGTCACATGTCGTGTCCGTTAAAACGGATCGGCAGACATGGACGACTTGATAGAAGATTTTATTGCTGAAACGCGCGAGACGCTTGAGGCGCTGACAAGTCAGTTGGTCGAGTGGGAGCGTCGGCCGCATGATCGCGCATTGCTCGACAGTGTATTCCGCTTTGTGCACACCGTAAAAGGAAGCTGTGGTTTCCTGTCACTCCCAAGGCTGCTTCGCCTGAGCCACGCGGCCGAGGACGTGCTGAGCGCTGCACGCGATGGCGAAGTTGAGGTGTCGGCAGATTTGGTGACCGCGGTGCTCGCCGTTATCGACCGCGTCGCTATTCTCACCGAGGCACTTGAGACCGGCGCAACTGTCTATGATGACGATGATATCTTGACGGACGCCTTACGCACATTTTTGCGGGATAAACCGGCAGATATGGTCTCTGGCCATATAGATGTATCCGGCGACACGCTGGCACATGAAGACACCATATTACCCGGTAAAGCGCGAACCGTGCGGGTGTCGCTTAGCCTGCTCGACAATTTGATGAGCGGTGTTTCGGATATGGTGCTCGCCCGCAACGAAGTGTCGCGTCAGCTTCGCAAGGTTAGCTCGAACGCCGATCTCGATGTGTCATTTGGGCGTTTGTCTTCCACTGTGGCCGAACTGCGCGATGCCGTTGGCATGATGCGTATGCAGCATATCGATAAATTATTCTCGGCTTTGCCAAGGCTTGTTCGCGACATAGCCATTGAGCTTGGCAAAGAAATAGAATTGCGCATCGACGGAAGCGAAGTCGAAGTTGACCGCGAAATGGTCGAAGCGTTGCGTGATCCCTTGACACACATTCTGCGCAATGCAGCCGACCACGGAATTGAAAGTACCGACGAACGGCGCGCTGCTGGCAAAGACCCGGTAGGCCATATCCATGTCTCTGCACGCCAGTCTGGCAACCAGATCATCATTGAAATTGCGGATGATGGGCGCGGGATCAATGTCGACAAGCTAGGCATTCGCGCAATAGCCGCCAATGTGACGACGATTGGTGAATGGCAGACAATGTCACCGCGCGCGCAACTGGACACCATTTTTACGCCCGGCATTTCGACCGCGGATAGCGTTACGTCGATATCGGGTCGCGGTGTTGGCATGGACGTTGTGCGTAACAATTTGCAAGCCATTGGCGGCACGATTGAGTTAGAGAATCATGAGGGGCATGGGCTAAAAGTTACGTTGCGTTTGCCACTAACGCTTTCAATTATCGCTGGGCTTTCGGTGCGCGCTGGTGCGCAGATCTTCGGCATCGCGCGCAGTTCGGTGGTTGAGATGGTTTCGACATCGAATGCCAACGTCAAATTCGAAGAACTGGGCGGGCGCACAATCGTTAGCATTCGCAACATTCGCTATCCCTTCAAATCGCTCGAAGACATATTGGGCATTGCCCAAGGTGCGGATATCCCCGGAGAGAGCCGCACACTCATCGTGATGCGTCCGGCGGTGGGTGCCAATTTCGTTTTGGAAGTTGCCGCCGTTATTAACAATGAAGAGCTTGTCGTGAAACCGGGCGCGCCATTGGTGATGGGCAGCGGCCTGTTTGCTGGAACGTCTCTGCCCGACAATGGCCGGCCTATGTTGTTGCTCGACGCGAGTGGGCTCGGCAATTCTATGGGGCTGTCTGCCACCAATAGGGATGATCGAGATGTCGACAGCCGTGCGGATGCCGAAAGCAAAAATAATGGCCCATCTGCCCTGCTGTTTATTGCCGCCGATGGCCGCAAACAAGCCATTCGTTTGTCCGGAATTGAGCGGATGGAAGATATCGAGGTCGCCCAAATCCAATATGTTGGCGGAAGAACACGGGTCTCTGTCGACGGCAGCTTGTATGATTTATGGGAATATGAATCTGCACCCGACGATGGTTTGGTGAAAGTGTTGAGACTTAGCGATGGTGACAGCGCTTGCTATCTTGCGGTCAGCGACGTCTTGGACATTTTTAGCATCGCAGGCGATATCATGCCAAGCGCACAACCGGAACAGCATGAAGGTGTCGTCTATGCCTTTGGGGAACCAGTCGAACTGCGTAACATGTTCGGGTTCTTCGAAACATATGACCGCAGGCGCCGTAATCGTGGTTCGGAAGCATTGTGCTTCATCGACTGTGCAGAAGATTCCCAATGGGAACGGACGATATTGGC
>NZ_JBIICH010000030.1:0-18816 GCF_044239005.1 Sphingorhabdus sp.
CGTAATAAAAAATGTTGTTCCGGTAGACCAACCGGATGCTCATATAGCGGGCGTTGTGGTGCGCACGGTGCATATTGTAGAGCCACGCGAAGCTATGCGATGCACGGTGCTGCCAATATTGCATCATGTCATCCAGGATCAGGAACAACCCGATCGCCACGAATATATTGATACCCGACAACATCCCACGCCATTCGGGACGCAGCGCGCCGAGCGCATAGTCGACAAACATCAAAATGGCGGGCTGGGTGAAAACCAACAATAAAACGGTGCTGATAACTTCAACAATGCCGTCGTCGCGGGTTTGCTCATTCTTCGAAAAAAGGCGGGTGCGAAACAATTCAAGCAGGCCAAAGGCCAGATAAATGGCCATAACCACATAGGTTGAAGTAGGCATTTCGGTCGTGCTTTCTTGGAATGATTACGCTCTAGGCCCAGTACCCATGCACGGACGCAGAAGGCAATAACAACAGCGATGCGGATGACGAACAAAAAGGCATCATGCACGCTAACATAGGTTTTGGACGACCCACAAGGGCGCAGATCAATTTGGTTGCCGCAAGAGGGTGACGTTCGACATGGATTTCTTTCGGGCGCGCTTTTGTGGGGTGGTGAAGGTTCGTTACATATTTCTTAAACATTTTGAATGACAAGATTTCGCATGATCATCAAAAACCCCAACGTTATGGCTGTTGATGGGCCCATTATATCAGTATCCTGTTACTGAAATGGCGCATTACGACTTGCATCATGGCCTCATTGCAAATCCAAAAACTTGGAATCATTTTAATGTAGAGATGAGGAGATAAACATGAGTCGTTTTTCTGCCATTTGGGTATCAGCCGCATTTTTTTTGCCCGTAACTATGGTATCTGCGGAGAAACCCGCGGATAAAGAAATTGTCGTCACTGGGGCGTCGCTGGCGGATACAGAACGAACGCTAAAAAATTGCTTGGCGGGTAATTGTTCACCTGATGCAGATGTCCGCGCGGCAATTGCACATGCAGAAAACCAGTTTGTTGCCGGTGAATATCGGGACGCCAAAACGACGTTGAAAAAAGCAATCGGCCGCAATGGGAAATATCGAAATCAATTCCCGGTAGAGCTTTCCTATCTATATCGAGCGTCAAGCCGCATTGCCGAGCATCTCGGCGAGACTGACGAGTACCGGCTGCGCTTGCTGGATATGCGTGACACGCTTCGGTCAAACTTCCCCGCTGACGATGCCAGAGTTCTCTCTGCCCAACTAGAGATCGCGGACAGTCGCGTTAAGCTTGGTTATCCAGACAATGCACTGGACATTTATGCAGATGTTGAAAAGGCCGCAATCGCGGCAGGGCAAAACCAGATTGCAACCCTCGCCAAGCTTCGCGCGAATTTGTTGATTTATGCCATTGGCGAAAACGAACGGTATCAGCCCGATATGAAGCGCGCGCGTGCCGCGCTTGCCGAAATGGTCAAGCGGCCGCTGCCCGGGTCTGATGACTTTTCACTCATCGCCGAAGTCGCATTGGCGCGTATTGATCGGCGGGAGGGTCGCGGTGACTCAACCGATGCCATTATGCGCCGGGTGTTATCGCGCGGTGTTGATCGGCCAATTTTACTGTCTGCCGACCCCATTGATGTGCCGAAGAGCGCTTATGGTGAAAGAACGAATAGTGGGCAGTCCTTATTGTTGAATGTTGGCCCAAGAAGAATTGAAGGGGAATCGATGCCAGCTCCTCAAAATGTGCTGACGCAAATTCCTCGAAATTTTGAAGGCCGTTGGATGGATGTCGGATTCTGGGTTGCCGCAGATGGTCGCGTAGATGATGTCGAAGTACTTCGCACTGAAGGCTCCGGTGACTGGACGAAGATCGTCATCAACTCTATTCAATCACGCCAATATGCGCCAATTCGTAACAAGGACGGGGCGACACATCCGGGATTTTATATGATCGAGCGCTACACCTATACAGCACGATATATGGAAGACATCACGGGATCACGAATACCGCGCCGGTCAACTCAGGCGAGAATCGAACGGCTTGATCTAACGCCCGAAAATTTTGATCAGCCATTTGCCAACAGGCCAAAGACGAACCATCAAACAGCCAGCTAACTGCGATCGCCGAAAAAGCGGACTGGCAGGTTGCGACGACATTGCGGGCGGAGCCAGAGAAAGCTAAACACAGCGGAGGGAGACTGGACAATGGCGCTAGTTACAATCGGGTCTGCTTTCGCTGCCGTGATGATATGGCTTGCGCTTCGCGCCAATACTCGATTTTCCTGTGAGCAACGCTTACCCATGCAATGGTGGCTCAACGGGGAAGTTACTTGGTATGCGCCACGTCGTATAGCATTGGCCTTCATTCCAACGTTAGCAATCATTGTCTTTGCTTTATACGTTGCACTTAGCCTCACAACAAAACCCAGAGCTGGTGATGAGCAACTCGTCATACCGGCTATGTTCTTTATGGGTTTTCTGTTTTTGGGCATTCAGTGGCTTCACCTATATTTGGTGAGAAGAACACTGGATCGGAATGGCGGCTAACACTGCCACCGCCCACACACACCGTCACCCACACACTCCGCCGCCGCCCCCTCCGTCACCCTGAACTTGTTTCAGGGTCTTACTTTTGCATGCACCGTCCAGAATTAAGACCCTGAAACAAGTTCAGGGTGACGAGGAGGGGTGCAACATGGCCCACCGCGCCACGTCCTGACCTACCCCGAACCCCGGCCAGATAGGAACGCAGCCACGGCAATCGCCCTGACCGCATGGATGTCACTTATAATGCTCCCGCCGGTCGCCGAAATCACGCACGCGTTTGCGCCATGCACGGACGCAGAAGGCAATGACAACAGCGATGCGGATGACGAACAAAAAGGCATCATGCACGCTAACATAGGTTTTGGACGACCCACAAGGGCGCAGATCAATTTGGCTACCGCAAGAGGGCGATGTTCGACATGGATTTCTTTCGGGGGCGCCGTGTTGGGGTCGTGAAGGTTCGTTACATATTTCTTAAACATTTTGAATGACAAGATTTCGCATGATCATCAAAAAGTTGCCTTTTGGAAAACAACAATAATTGCATCGCTCGTATTTGCTCGGAAGCATCCCGACCATGGGCCATATTTTGGCAACTTCGAATGGCGGACAACGCACAATAGAATGGAGGCAAGAGTGAGGAGATACGGTATTTTTGCAGGTATAATTGCATCCTGTTTTTTCACCACCGCAGCAAGCAGCGCGCCTATGACCTATGGCTGTGATACTCCTGCTGATCGATATTCCGCCATCGAACAAAACGTAGAATTGAAAAGCTTCTTCATCAAAACGAACATTCAGCCGAATGAATTTCGCAAAGGAAAGTACGCGCCACTTGCACAAATTTTTCTTGAAAGCATGGACGAAAAGAGCCGCTGGGCTTTGCAGGTTGTTGCGCCCGACCACAAGTCCAAGACTGCGTTAGTGTCTTTGAAAATGACAGTGGATGGAAAGACGGACGAACCTTTTTTTATTGGTTATGTAAATATCGGACAGCGGCTTCCGATCGCGATGTCCGTGACGGACGGCCATAAGATCAGTTTTACAATCGGCGAATTGGAAGGCCACCCCGAGCTGAAATTAGGTAACCAGGCAAAGCTCAATATCATTTGCTCTACCGGCGATTTTGTATTTTCCGATTTGGAATGGGGTAGCAAATAGCGGTACAGAGCGGGCTTTTTCGATGACAGCCGACCTTTGTTCATGCGTCGCTAAATGCTGCCCTATCTCCATGGGGATTACATGCGGATTTTAGTTCTTGGTGCAGGCGGTTTCATCGGGCGCCAAATTGTCGGCACCTTACTGGATGCCGGTCACAGAGTGGTGGGAACAGTGCGTTCGACCGACGCTCTCTCGGCGGCATTTCCGAAGGCTAAATTTATCGCCATCGATTTGGCCAAGGCGCTGAGTGCCAAGGACTGGCAATGCCATCTTGCCGATGTGGATGTCATCGTGAACGCAGCGGGCGTGCTGCGAGGGAGGGATATGGATGCGATCCACTTCGCTATGCCAAAGGCGCTCCATACTGCCGCAAAAGCCGCTTCCGTCAGGCGAGTGGTGCTGATCTCAGCGATCAGCGCACGCAGCGATGTTAGTACCGATTATTCGCAGTCGAAGCTCGCGGGGGAAGCTGAATTACGCTCATCAGGGCTGGATTGGATCATTTTACGGCCATCACTGGTCTATGGCGATGGTAGCTATGGAGGCACGTCGCTGATGCGCGGATTGGCGGGAATGCCGCTGTTTGTGCCTTTGCCTGGGGACGGCGAATTTGCTTTCAATCCAATCCATGTGCAGGACTTAGCCCGTTCCGTACGCATTGTATGCGAAGAGGACTTTGTGCCGTGCAAAGTGTTGGAACCGGTTGGGCCAGAGACGCTGACCGTTAAGGAGTTGCTTGCGCGCTATCGGGCTTGGATGGGTTTTGGCAGTGCACGGTTCCTCCGAATTCCAGTTCCAGTTATGCGGTTTTTTGGCCGGATCGGCGATTTAACTGGCGATGGTCCGATCGCCACTAACAGTCTCGTTCAAATGATAGCTGGAAATACGGGTGACAGCGAAGCCTTTGTCAGGATGATCGGCTTTGCGCCGCGCAGTCTCGAGGTGGCATTACAGGAACGTCCAGCACAAGTGCAGGACCGCTGGCATGCTCGCTTGTTTTTTCTGGCGCCATTACTTCAGGCGGTATTGGTCTTCATGTGGCTGATGTCGGCTTTGGTCGGCCTGAGTCATGGCGGGGGGCAAACAGACGCGTTAGTGGACAGGCTCGGATTGCCCCAAGGCTTGGCTGACCCACTTCGTATTGGCAGTTGCGCGCTCGACATCCTAGTCGCTGCCACTTTGGTATTCGACCGTTCGGCGGTCCGCTCCGCCCTGTTGCAGCTTGTAGTCGTGCTCGGCTACACCTTGGTCATCGGCTTTGCACTGCCCGAGCTATGGTTTGACCCACTAGGTTCACTGCTGAAAAACATCCCTATCATGGTAGCAATTGCCATTTATGGGATCATCGGAGACAAGCGCTAATGTATCCTTTCCTCTTCGTGAAATGGCTTCATATTGTCAGTAGTACAGTCCTTTTCGGGTTTGGCGCGGGCACCGCATGGTACTTCTGGAACGCCCACCTGACTGGCAATCCCGCACTGATTGCTCGCGTAGGCCGAATGGTGGTGAAGGCGGATTGGATATTCACTGGCACGAGCGGAGTTGTCCAGCCCCTAACCGGATTGATGCTGGTCCACTTCCTCGGCTACTCGCTATTTGAGCCTTGGTTGATTGCCACGTACGGCCTTTACCTAGTGACGTTCGCGTGCTGGATCCCAGTGGTCTGGCTGCAAATTAGGGCGACCCGGCTTGCAGAAGCTTCGTTGATCAGTGGCGTGCCACTCGGCACCGATTACCGCAGAACGATGCACATGTGGTTCGCCTTGGGCTGGCCGGCATTCCTGAGCCTTATGGGCGTGTTTTGGCTTATGATTGCAAAACCGACTCTTTGATAGAGTAAGCTGCCAGCACTTGGATGGATAGGAGGTCCGCTTTCGCAACCAGCCACGGCAATCGCCCGCGCCACATGGCTGTCACTTATAATGTTCGCGCCGGTCGCCGAAATCGCGCACGCGTTTGCGCCATGCGCGGTAGCTGCCGGGCTTAAGCTGCGTGCGCATAATTGCCTTTATCTCGTCGGGTGTAACGCCATGCTGCGCCGAAATCTGTGTGAAGCTGATATGGTCGGATAACGCCATTTCGACGATTTCGCTGAGCGCGGCGGGGGATAAGTCTGACGTCATGCGTTCAGACCCCGAACAGATTCTGCCAGCGCGGGTCCGACTTTGCGACCTTTACCAGAAACGAACAGGTCGGCCGCGCTTTGACGTCCATGGCTTCGATCTGTTCGAACACGCCCTTGGCCAGCCGCGCCCCCGCGCCCGTCCCGCGCAGGGCGGATGGCACTTCGGCGTGCGGCAATATCATGACATCTCCGTCCCAGCGGATGGTGACATAAGCATCGCCCGCCTCCGTCGGCATGTTGAACCGGTTGCGTTCGGGTTCGTAGGTGATGGTCATGGCTGTTTCAGCCTTATTCCCACTCAATGGTTCCCGGTGGCTTTGATGTATAATCATAGACCACGCGGTTGATGCCTTTGACTTCGTTGATGATGCGCGTCGACACACGGCTGAGGAAGGCGCTTTCAAACGGGTAGATGTCGGCGGTCATGCCGTCGGTCGACGTCACCGCGCGCAAGGCGCAGACATTGTCATAGGTGCGGCCATCGCCCATCACGCCGACGGTGCGGACGGGCAGCAGCACGGCAAAGGCCTGCCAGATCGCGTCATACAGCCCTGCGTTACGGATTTCTTCGAGATAGACGGCGTCCGCCTTGCGCAACACGTCGCACCGTTCCTTGGTCACTTCGCCCGGAATGCGGATGGCGAGGCCGGGGCCGGGGAAGGGGTGGCGGCCGACAAATTGGTCATTCAGGCCCAATTCGCGGCCCAAGGCGCGCACTTCATCCTTGAACAGTTCGCGCAAGGGTTCGACCAGTTGCATGTTCATCCGCGCGGGCAGGCCGCCGACATTATGGTGGCTTTTGATCGTGACCGAAGGCCCGCCGGTGAAGCTGACGCTTTCGATCACGTCGGGGTAGAGCGTGCCTTGCGCCAGGAAATCAGCGCCGCCGATTTTTTTGGCTTCTTCTTCAAACACGTTGATGAATTCGCCGCCGATGAATTTGCGTTTCTTTTCGGGGTCGGTGACGCCCGCGAGGCCAGCCATGAAGCGTTCTTCGGCGTCCACCACGACGAGCGGGATGTTATAATGGTCGCGGAACAAGGTTTCGACCTGTTCGCGTTCATTCATGCGCAGCAGGCCATGGTCGACAAAGACGCAGGTGAGTTGCGCGCCGATCGCTTCGTGAATGAGGATCGCCGCAACCGAGCTGTCGACACCGCCCGAAAGCCCGCAAATGACGCGGCCTGACCCTACTTGCGCGCGGATTTCGGCAATCTTCGTCGCGCGGAATTCCGCCATCGTCCAATCGCCGGCAAGACCGCAGATTTTGTGCACGAAGTTGGAGATCAATTTCGCGCCATCGGGGGTGTGCACGACTTCGGGGTGGAATTGGATGCCATAATATTGCCGCGCTTCGTCGGCGATAAAAGCAAAAGGCGCGCCGTCGCTGGTGGCGACAACTTCAAAGCCGGGGGCAAGGCTGGTGACCTTGTCGCCATGGCTCATCCACACCTGATGCTTGTCGCCCGTCGCCCATAATCCGTCAAACAATGCGCAGGGTTTTTCGACCTCAATAAACGCACGGCCAAATTCGCCGCCGTCGCCTTCGCTCACATGGCCGCCCAGCTGCATCATCATGGTTTGTTGGCCATAGCAGATGCCAAGGATAGGGAGCCCGCTGTCAAAAACACATTGCGGTGCGCGCGGCGAATCGGCTTTGGTCGTCGATGCGGGGCCACCCGACAAGATGATGCCCTTGGGCTTCATACGTGCAAATGCGGCTTCGGCGGAATTGAATGGCGCAATCTCCGAATAGACCCCGGCCTCGCGCACGCGGCGCGCAATCAATTGAGTCACTTGTGACCCGAAATCGATGATCAGGATAGAATCGGAAGGGTGGGCGTGTGTTTTGGATTCAGGCATGGCCAGCCGATAGTGATTGCCGCCGCCGCTGTCCAGTTACCCCGGTGACTTTGCCCTTTGCCCTGACGTGTTTGGGTGCGCTATAGCGTTGGCGTGATAAAGCCTGACACCAAACGCGCAGATATCGTCGAGCGATTGACCGCTTATGTCCTTGCGCAAGGGCTTTCGGCGTCGAGCCTGCGTCCGTTGGCCAAGGCGGCGGGCACCAGCGACCGGATGCTGCTTTATTATTTTAAGGATAAGGCGGAAATCATCACCGCGGTGTTGGAACAGATTTCGGCGCAGCTGGTGGAGATGATCAGCGCGCACACCGCCGCAGAGCCGCTGCCCGTGGATGCGCTGCGCCGCAAATTGGCGGGTATCGTTTTTGAAGATGCGCTGTGGCCCTATATGCGGATCTGGCTTGATGTCGCGGCACGCGCGGCGATGGGCGACCCGTTTTACCGCGCGGTGGGCGAACAGATTGGCCGCGGATTTCTGGAATGGGGCAAGGCGCAGCTGCAATCGGACAGCGAAGCGCAGCGCGACATTGATGCCGCGCGGCTTCTGGTCAGCATCGAAGGGATGCTGTTCCTGAAAAGCATCGGCCTTGACGATATAAACGCCAAGGCCGTTTAGCGCGCGCGTGCTGCCCGATTTGGTCCAAGCAACATGGCGGCAACGTCACCCTTCGTCCGATAGCTGTGCACGAGCAGATATGCGGCCAAAAATGGCGCGCCAAGGTTAAAGGCCACAAATCCGAGAACGAGCCCGGCCACGGTAAATTCGTGACGCCATGCGACCCAGAATCCGGAAAACATTAGAAAGAATAAAAAGTCGAGATTGAACTGCCCGGGCCACGCCATCTCCGCAATGTCACCGAAAAATATTGGATAGAGCCCCATGCCATGGTTGGCGATGGTGACGCTGGTATAGGCGCCGACGATGGCAATGACGGCAACGAGGAAAAGGCGAAACAATGTCATGACACACTCCCCATAAATATTGGGAGCCTGATACCAAAACGTAGCGACTGCTACAATATCTATTTTAGTCGGTCAGCTCCACCCAAGTCGGCGCGTGGTCGCTGGCCTTTTCACGGCCGCGATGGTCCTTATCCACGCCGCAGGATGCCAGGCGGTCGGCGACAACGGGGCTGAGCAAAAGATGGTCGATGCGAAAGCCATGGTCGCGTTGCCATGCGCCGGCCTGAAAATCCCAAAATGTCCAAATCCCGCCTTGCGGATAATGCGTCGCCAGCGCGTCGGTCCAGCCTTGGCCCAATAAAGCGCGATAGGCCGCGATGCTTTCGGGTTGGCGCAAGGCATCGTCCAACATTGCGGCTGGCGCCCAGATATCATGCGTGTGCGGAATAACATTATAGTCGCCGGCCAGAACCGCGGGGATCTCCGCCGCCAATAATTCGGCGGCGCGGTCGTACAAGCGTTTCATCCACGCAAGCTTATAGTCGAATTTCGGCCCGGGCAGCGGATTGCCATTGGGCAAATAAATGCTCGCAAAGCGTATGCCGAAAACATCCGCCTCCAGATAACGGGCATGTTCGTCTTCAGGGTCGCCGGGCAAGGTGCGCTGTGCTTCGACAGGCTGCGTGCCCTTGGCGAGGATGGCAACGCCGTTGAACGATTTTTGCCCATGCCAGATCGCGCCATAGCCCGCGCGTTCGAATTCTTCGACCGGAAAGCCCTCGTCCTGCGACTTGACCTCTTGCAGGCAGGCAATGTCGGGTTGGGTTTCTTCCAGCCATTCGAGCAGGCGGGGAAGGCGCGCTTTGACGCCGTTGATGTTGTAAGTCGCAATACGCATGCCCGCGACCCTAGCCGCGCATGGCTATTGCATCAAACCGAAAAGCTGGAGCCGCAGCCACAACCGGCCTGCGCTTGCGGATTGGTCACCTTGAAGCTTTTGCCGCCAAGCGATTCGACGAAATCGACCGCAGAGCCGCGCACCAGATCAAGGCTGACGGGATCGACGACCAAAGATGCGCCTTCGCCTTGCGCGGTGATGTCATCCGCCTCAACGCTGTCGGCGAGGCCGAAACGATATTGAAAGCCCGAACAGCCGCCACCTTCCACCGACAACCGCAGCACCGGATCTTTTCCAAGCTTGGTTGCAATCTCGGCCACGCGGCGCGCGGCATTGGCGGTCATGGAGATGACTTCAGTTTCGCTCATATCGGATATGTAGGCCATGCAGCAGTTAAAGAAAAGGGGCGGCGCAGTATCCCGCGCCAGCCCCCAAGATTACACCCTCTCCCAAAGGTGATGCGTTTTGGCCTGTCTGCTTACTCGCCGTCAGCAGGGCCACCGATGGCAGTGCTATCAACAGTTTTTGCAGCGAGCAACATTTTTGCGCCGTTTGCGTCAAATTTCTCTGGCGACAGAAATGCGGTTGGGTTGATCGCTTCACCGGCAATGCGGACTTCATAATGCAGGTGGCTTCCGGTCGAGCGGCCAGTTGAGCCCATATAGCCCAGAATGTCGCCCTTGCGGATGCGCTGACCTGGCGTAACATTCATCGCCGACAAATGGCCGTAACGTGTCTGCACCGCGTTGCCGTGGTTGATTTCGACCAATTTACCATAACCGCCAACCCATTCAGCGCGGCCGATGAAGCCATCTGCTGTTGCGTAAATCGGTGTGCCGATGGCGCCGGGAATATCGATGCCCTTGTGGTTGCGGCTGGCACCACGCGTCGGTGCGTTGCGATAACCAAAGCCACTGGAGAATTTCATGATGTCCACTGGGTTGATCGATGGAACGGCAACTGCAACCTTGGTTGCGGTGCCGTTGATGATGCCCCAGCTGTCGTTCAACGCGCGGAATTCAGGGTCCGACACGCCAAGCGCGCTTTGGTTCGCGCGCAAATCTTCTGGTGAAATACGGAAAGTGTCTGATGAGGCGGCGGCTGAGTTGGCGAACGATGGCGTTGCTGCTGTGAAAGCGGCGACCATTACCAAAGCAGATACAGCTTTAAGGATCAGTGATTGGCAGTTTGCCAAAGCGCTGGATACCATGTTGCGTATTACCTTATCATGCGACCCGCGCTTTTACGCAGTTCAGAAGTTTGACCAAGACAGAGGATCTGCCCAACCATTACGAAAATGGTGGTGTCCGATGGCTCAAACGAATGCAACATACCTGTCATAATCGCGGGACAAACCGCCGCTCAAACGCGTTGAGTCGTTGAATCGAGCGTTCAACGGGGCATTAAAATGGCGGTTTACCGACAATTTCCAAACTGGCTTGGGCAATATCTGGCGTTCGGAACAACGCGTCATACACCCGTTTGTTCCCGCCAAGACCCGCGAAATTTCGTGATTATTGGGGCGATTGACCGTCCGAACGGTCGCCGAATCGGTTGGCGCTTCGATTCGTCCGTTGGTCGCAAGCTGCCCGCCCCAACAAACCGCAGCCCTGAGCAGCAGACGCGTAGCGTCTGCGACCGTCGAAGGGCGGTAGGCGTGCGAACGGGAACCGCCCTTCGACAGGCTCAGGGCTTCGGTTTTGTAATAGGATTCGCGTGGTTCAGCCGATCGCTTTCGCCGCGGCGAGAACCTCGGCGGCGTGGTCCTTGACCTTCACCTTGCGCCAGACCTGCGCAACCTTGCCGTCTTTGCCGACCAGATAGGTTGACCGGTCAATGCCCATATAGCTTTTGCCGTACATCGATTTTTCGACCCACGCGCCCATTTGCTCGGTGGCATCGCTGGCTTCGTCCGACAGCAACGTGACGTTAAGTTCATATTTCGCCGCAAATTTGGCAAGCTTGGCGGGCTTGTCCTTGGACATGCCGTAGACGGGGCAATGGATCGCGGCGAAATCAGCCGACAATGCGGTGAAATCCTTGGCCTCATTCGTGCAGCCGGGTGTATCGGCCTTGGGGTAGAAATAGAGCACCAGCGGGCCTTTCAGCGCCGCCAGATTGACCGCATCGCCTGCGCTATCCGCAACGGTGACGTCGGGCAGGGTGTCGTTGATATCGGTCATGTTGGGTTCCTTTTCAAAAATCGCGTGGTCCAAATAGCCGCTGCCATTCGTGCATGACAACCCCGCGATAATCCCTAATCGCGGCCATCAAGCCATCCCAATCGGCAAAGCCAAGGCTGTCGGCAATCAACGCCTGCGCCGCCAATGGCGGGGTGGCGCAATCGGGCGCGACGAGGCGTACCATGACCAACAGGCGCGCGAACAACGCATAGGCCGTGGCAAAGTCTGCGGGCAGATGTCCGGCTTCCACCAGCGCATCAATTGCGGGGCCAAGCTGCGGCACCAAACCGGCATGTGTTTCCAACTGGAGCCGGTGGATGATAAACTCCATATCGACCAAGCCGCCGGGCAACAGCTTCACATCCAGTTCGCCCTTGGGCGGCTTATGCGCGGCCATATCCTTGCGCATGCTGGCGATGTCCGTCCGCAGTTTTTCGGGGTCGCGTTGGCCATGCAACACATCCGCGACAATCGCATCCACCTGCGCCCGCGCATCGGCCGAGCCAAACAGCACGCGCGCCCGTGTCAGTGCCATATGCTCCCACGTCCACGCATTTTCGCGCTGATATTGGTCAAAGCTTTTCACCGACGCGCAGAGCAACCCGTCGGCGCCCGATGGCCGAAGTCGTGTGTCGACCTCATATAAAGCGCCCGATGCGGTGGGCACCGACATTGCGGCAATCACGCGCTGCGCCAGCCGGTTGAAATATTGCGTCGCCCCCAGTGGCCGCGGCCCATCGGATTCGGCGAGATTATTGCCCGTGAACAGCAATATCAGATCAAGGTCCGACGCATGCGTCAGCGCCTCTCCGCCCAATCGGCCCAATGCCAAAATGACCAGCTCGCCGCCGTCAATGCGGCCATGCGCTTTTTCAAATTCGGCCACCGTCGCGGCGGTGAGCGTCTGCAACGCGGCCTCCGCCAAATGGGCGTAGCTGCGCGCGATGTCGCTTGCGTCGCTTCGGCCCTCAATCAACTGTACGCCCAGCGCAAAGCGTTTTTCGCCGACATAATCGCGGACAATGTCGAGCATGGATTGATAATCGGCATCGCCAATCCGGCGCGCCATCGCGTCGTGCAAAGCGGCCATGTCGCCGGGCAAGTTCATCGCGCTCGTGTCAATCAACGCGTCCAGATAGCGGCTCTGCCGGCCAAGATCGTCGGCCAGCGTCGGCGCGTAGCTCAATATATTGGCGACCAATTGCAACAGCCCGGGCCGCGCCTCCAGCAAGCGGAAGACGTTGATGGCGCTGGGTATCGCCTCGATCATATTTTCAAACCGCGCGATGGCACGGTCGGAATCGGGGGCCAGCGCCAATGCTTTCATGATCGCGGGCAGCACGGCTTCGAACGCGTCGCGCGCCGATGCGCTGCGGATCGCGCGAATCTTGCCGCTGCGCCACCGGGCCATGCGCTGCATGATTGCGGCCGGGTCGGTATAGCCCAAATCGGTCAATTGTTCTTCAAGCGGCAGGCCTTCGTCGGCCATGCGCGGTCCTTCGCTGCCGCCTGCGTCCACCATCCGGTCGTAAATCGCCGCGACGTGTTCAGTGATCGGGCGGATCGCGGCAATCAACGCATCGGCGTCCGCCAGTCCATGCAAGCGCGCGACGGCATCGGCGGTTTCGCGGTTCTGCGGTATCTCGTGCGTTTGCCGGTCGCTGTGCATTTGCAGACGATGTTCAAATGTCCGCAATTGTTCATAGGCCGATGATAAGGTCTCCGCCTCTTGCGGGCTAATCGGCCCAGCCGCCGCCAGCCGCGTCAGCGCCTCGCGGGTGTCGGGCACGCGCAGCACAGGATCGCGTCCGCCATGGATCAGCTGATGCGCCTGCGCGAAAAATTCACATTCGCGGATCCCGCCATGGCCACGCTTCAGGTCGAACCCAAGGCCCATTTTCTGACCCTTGGCATAATGGTCGCGGATTTGCGCGGTCATGGCGGTGATGTTCTTCAATTGCCCGAAATCAAGCGACTTGCGCCAGATGAAGGGTTGAATGGCGTTCAGGAAATATGCCCCCAGCGCGCGGTCGCCGGCGCAGACCCGCGACCGGATAAACGCCGCTTGCTCCCACGCCAGCGCGCTTGATTCATAATAGCCGATGGCGGCTTCAACGGGCAAAGCGATCGGGCTGACCTCAGGCGATGGCCGCAGCCGCATGTCGACGCGAAAGACATATCCGTCGCCATCCAATGCGGACAACAGTTCGATGACGCGGCGGCCATAGCGCACGGCAGCCTCCGCCACATCGTCGCGTTCGCGGTGGGGCAGGGTTTTGGGATCGAACAGGAAAATCGGGTCAATGTCCGACGAATAATTCAGCTCGCGCCCGCCATGTTTGCCCAGCGCAATGACGGCAAAGCCTTGATTGGGCGCACCGGGCACGCGTTCTTCGATGGCGGCAGATATGGCTTGGTCGAGCGCATGGTCGGCAAAGTCGGAAAGGATGCCTGTGACGCGGCTGAGGTCCCAAACCCCTGCGAGGTCCGCAATCGCGGTGACCAGCGCGACGCCCTGCCGCTGTTGGCGCAAGGCGGTGCCGACATTGTCCGCCGTCCGGGCAAGCGATTGCGCCAGCGCCGCGTCAAATTCGCCCGCTGCGACCATCGCCATCAATTCGGGGTTGCGGTCCATCAGTCCGGCAAGAAACGGACTGTTGGCCTGTGCGCGTGCGATGGCTTGTGCGACGCGCGTCATCGCTTCAACCCTGATCTTTTCCGCGGACATAATCCCGTCGGAAATCGGACGCGAATGCCGCAAAGCGCCCTTGCGATATCGCCGCGCGCATTCCGGCCATCAGCATTTGGTAATAATGCAGATTATGCTGCGTCATCAGCATCGCGCCCAGTATCTCGCCCGACCGGATCAGGTGATGGACATAGGCACGGGTCCATGTTGCGCACACCGGACAGGTGCATTGGTCGTCAATCGGCCCTTGGTCTTCGGCAAATTTCGCATTGCGGATGTTGATCGGGCCATGATGCGTAAAGGCTTGGCCATTGCGGCCAGAGCGGGTGGGCAGGACGCAATCGAACATGTCGATGCCGCGTTCAACCGCGCCCACCAAATCGTCGGGTTTGCCCACACCCATCAGATAACGTGGCCGGTCGGCGGGCAATTGGTCCGGCGCATAATCGAGGCAGCCAAACATCGCCTCTTGCCCTTCACCCACCGCAAGGCCGCCCACGGCATAGCCATCAAAACCAATGTCGATCAAAGCATCGGCCGACCGCTTGCGCAATTCTTCGTCCAATGATCCTTGTTGAATGCCAAATAAGGCCGCGCGCGCGGCATGTTCGCCGCCGCTGTCGAACCCGTCGCGTGAACGCTTGGCCCAGCGCATCGATAGTTCCATCGACTTGATCGCTTCGTCGCGGCTCACGCCATTGGCGGGGCATTCGTCAAACGCCATGACAATGTCGGAGCCCAACAAGCGCTGGATTTCCATCGACCGTTCGGGCGACAGCATATGTTTCGACCCGTCGAGATGGCTTTGAAACGCCACGCCCTCTTCGGTGATTTTGCGCAAAGCCGACAGGCTCATCACCTGATACCCGCCGCTGTCGGTCAATATCGGGCGGTCCCAGCCCGAAAACTGGTGCAGCCCACCCAGCCGCGCGACACGTTCCGCGCCAGGCCGCAGCATCAGATGGTAGGTGTTGCCAAGGATGATGTCCGCGCCCGTTGCGCGCACTTCGGCAGGGCGCATCGCCTTTACCGTGGCGGCGGTGCCGACGGGCATGAAGGCAGGCGTGCGAATTTCGCCGCGCATCATCTGAATGCTGCCGGTGCGTGCCTTGCCATCAGTGGCGGAAATCGAAAACTGGAATCGCGTGGTCATGGGGCGGCTTTAGAGGCTGATAATTGATTTGTCATTGCTGCCTTCGCCAAACCTTTCGTCATCCTGAACTTGTTTCAGGATCTTACTTTAGTGTTGCAAGGAATTAAGACCCTGGAGCCGAAGGCGTGCAGCGCACAAACAAGTTCAGGGTGACGAACATGTGATGTTGGAATGCTGATGGGAAGGGCGGGGTCTCTGCATAAACCGAAGCCCTGAGCAGCGGGTGCGCAGCGCCTGCGACCGTCGAAGGGTGTCCAAAGTGCAGGCGCTGTGCCGATGGACGCCCTTCGACAGGCTCAGGGCTGCGGTGATGACGCAGGGCTGTCCACCCTGCGCTGCGGGACGAATATGCAAATTACCCTTTCAACCGCCGCCACACCGTCCCATATACGCAAAATGACTTACACCGATCCCCGCTCATATCTTTATCAACCCGGCCTTCTCGACCCTGACGCAGCGCAGCGTATCACGCGTGATGCGTTGAAGGCGTGCGATGATGGTGAGCTATATTTGCAATATAGCGCGACCGAGAGCTTTGGTTTTGACGATGGCCGGTTGAAAATGGCGGATTATTCGACGGGTTCGGGCTTTGGCCTGCGCGGTGTGTCGGGTGAGATGACCGGCTTCAGTCACGCCAATGACATGAGCGAGGCCGCGATTCGCCGGGCAGGGGAAACGTTGAAGCTGCTCGATCCTGCGAAGGAACAGCCCGCCCCGCCGCCGCGCCAGAACAACCGGCATTTATATACGGACGGCAATCCGCTCGAACTCGTGCCATTCGCGCAAAAGGTCGCTTTGTGCCAACAGATCGACGCCGCCGCCCGCGCCCGTGACCCACGCGTCGCGCAAGTGAGCGTCAGCCTTTCGGGCAGCTGGAGCGTCGTCGAAATCGTGCGCGCCGATGGCTTTGTCGCCACGGACGTTCGGCCTTTGGTGCGCCTCAATGTCTCCATCGTCGCGCAAGACGGCGACCGCCGCGAAACCGGCACTTATGGTTTTGGCGGGCGCTATTTGTACGACAAATTGTTCGAAGATCATGAATGGGAACATGCCATTGATGAAGCGTTGGCGCAGGCGCTGACCAACTTGCGTTCGGTCGCCGCACCCGCGGGCGAAATGACCGTGTTGCTTGGACCCGGCTGGCCCGGCGTATTGCTGCATGAAGCCGTCGGCCATGGTCTGGAAGGCGATTTTAACCGCAAGGGCAGCAGTGCCTTTTCCGGAAAGATTGGCCAGCGCGTTGCCGCGCCCGGTGTCACCGTTGTTGACGATGGCACCATGATGAACCGCCGTGGTTCGCTGTCGATTGATGATGAAGGCACGCCGACGCAGGAAAATGTCCTGATCGAAGACGGCATATTGCGCGCCTATATGCAGGACCGCATGAACGCCCGCCTGATGGGTGTTGCCCCCACCGGCAATGGCCGCCGCGAAAGCTACGCCCATGCACCCATGCCGCGCATGACCAACACATTCATGCGCAGCGGCAATGACGACCCCGCCGAACTGTTGAGCCGCGTCAAAAACGGCATCTTCGCCAAAAGCTTCGGCGGTGGGCAAGTTGACATCGTGTCGGGCAAATTCGTGTTCAGCTGTACCGAGGCCTATTTGGTCAAGGACGGCAAGCTTGGCGATCCGATCAAGGGCGCGACCTTGATCGGCGATGGCCCAACCGCGCTGAACAAGGTCATCGGCCTTGGCAACGACATGGCATTGGATGATGGCATCGGCGTATGCGGCAAGGGCGGGCAAAGCGTTCCGGCGGGCGTCGGCCAACCAACAACTTTGGTCAGTGCGCTTACGGTAGGCGGCACGGCGGGTTGATGGGCGGATATCTCGGTCAGCATTGCGAAATGGCCGAATGAACCGCATGACCCCGATATGAGCCACGCACTCAAGGTTGCGACCTATAATATTCGCAAGGCCATTGGCCTTGACCAACGGCGCAACCCCGAACGCATATTGGCGGTGCTCAAAGAAATCGACGCGGATATCATCGCGCTTCAGGAAGTCGATCGCCGGTTCGGCGCGCGTGTCAGTGCATTGCCGCTGGCGATGCTGGAGGCGGAGACATCGTGGATGCCCGTGCCGCTGGCTTTCCGTCCCGCCGCCATTGGCTGGCACGGCAATGCGATTTTGGTGCGCAAGGGCATGGAAGTGCGCCATTGCCAGCCGATTGATATGCCGACGCTTGAACCACGCGGCGCGGTGATGGCGGAACTGTCGGTTGCTGGCCATGCACTGCGCATCATTGGCGTGCACCTCGATTTATCCGGGCTGTGGCGGCGCAAGCAAATCCGCGCGTTGCTGGCGGCGATTGATGCCAGCCCGCGGCATATGCCCACTATTCTGATGGGTGATTTCAACCAATGGTCGGACAGTGGCGCATTGAACGAACTTGCGTTCCACCATCACCGGCTGGTGCAAACGCCCAAAAGCTTTCACACATCGCGCCCAGTCGCGCGATTGGACCGCATCATTGTCAGCCACGACGTGAAAGTCACCGCCGCCGATAGCCATATTTCACCGCTGTCCAAACAGGCGTCGGACCATCTGCCCTTATGGGCATCGATCCACATTGGTTGAATGCCTAATATTTAGGCAGAAATTATCCGCTGATTAAATTTTAGGCATTTCGCAAAGTGGCGGCGCTTATGTCGGCTGCCCCTATCGCCTGTAATCGCCGCATTTAGGTGCATTTCCCGTTTCTGGCACGACGTTTGCATATTGCACTGCACAACCAAAATTGGGGGCGTGCATGAAATATATTATTGCCATTATTAAGCCGCACAAGCTGGACCCGGTGCGCGAAGCGCTCACGGCGTTGGGCGTGTCGGGTATGACCGTGACTGAGGTCAAAGGCTTTGGCCGACAAAAAGGGCAGACCGAAATTTATCGCGGTGCCGAATATGCAACCAACATGGTGCCCAAGGTGAAAATCGAGGTCGCATGCGCGTCCGATCAGGCCCCTGCCGTGGTCGAGGCCATTCAGCAGGCCGCCGAAACAGGCGCCATTGGCGACGGCAAGATATTTGAATTCGAACTTGCCGGTGCCCTGCGCATCCGCACGGGCGACACCAACGAAACCGCGCTTTGACGCGATAATAGCAAGCTAGGGGAACCAGAAAATGTCCAAGACACTCAAGTTTCTAGGCGCGGCGGGGGCGACATTGTTCGCCGCTTTGCCCGCCTTCGCACAGGAGGCAGCCGAAAAAGCTGCTGATGGCGCGGCAGCGGTGGCGGTTGCCGTCGCCGACGGCCCGATTAAGGCACCGACCGTTGAACAAATGGCCGGCATGGTCGACA
>NZ_JBIICH010000142.1:0-4694 GCF_044239005.1 Sphingorhabdus sp.
CCACGGCACCTCCCCATGCATAGTCGATCTTTGTCTGGGCAAGCGCGGGAAAGACCTCCACGATATGCTTTCGGACAAATCCGGCAATGTCGGCAGGCGGGCGTCGGACATATTTCTCTCCACCACCGAAAATCAGGCGTTTATCTGCGCTCAATCGAAAATAGTTCAGAACAAACCGGCTGTCCGCAACCGCCGCGTCACTTGGCAAAAGCTGGTCTGCATTGAGCAAAGGCGCGGTCGCGATGTTATAGTTCATGATGGGGACAGTGTAGCGGCTCAGTTCCGGCGCAATATCGCCCGTCCAGTTATCGGTGGCGATAATCACGTGACGGGCGGTGAGCGATCCTGTCCCGGCCGCGACCTCGACATGGCCGCCCCTGTCCAAAGGTGTTTGGGCAGCGGTATGTTCGAATATCAAAACACCTGCCGCCAGCGCGGCTTTTGCTAGACCAAGCGCGTAGTTCAACGGATGGAAATGCCCGCCTTTGCTGTCATAAAGGCCGCCGTGATAATCGCCGCCGTTAATGTGCTTGTGTAGGTCTGCAGATGAAACAACCTCTACTGAATCCCAGCCAAATTCGCGCGCCAAAAACGCGGCCTCGCGCTGCATATCTTCGAAATGCCCCGGCTTGTAGGCTGCTTCCAGATGGCCGGATTTCAGATCGCATTTGATATCATGTCTGACGATGCGATCATGCACGCGCGTACCAGCGCCCCATGCCAAATCGAATATGGCTTTTGCCCGCTCTCGTCCAAACTCCGCAACGATTTCACGCATCGACCAACGCAGGCCGGGAATGAGCTGCCCACCATTGCGGCCTGATGCACCAAAGCCGATGCTCTGCGCCTCAAGTAACGCGACTTTCAGCCCTTTTTCGGCGCAGGCTAATGCAGCAGACAGGCCCGTAAAGCCGCCGCCAATGACCGCGACGTCGCAATCCAAAGCATAATCGAGCGGACGCTGCGTTTCCCAGCCATTGGCGGTCGCGCGGTAATAGCTGTCATTCAACCGATCAGGCATCACACCCTCAGCAACAAATGCTCGCGTTCCCAGCTTGATACGACCGATTGGTAGTTGAACAATTCATAGTCTTTGATCGCATAAAAGATGTCGAAAAACTCTTCGCCGATCACGTTGCGGACGGGCTTACACGCGCTGAAACGGTCCAGCGCCGCTTCCAAAGTCCGGGGGAGCGTGCGCGCACGATTATAGGCGCTGCCCGTGATCGCCTTTGCCGGGATCATGCGTTCCACCATGCCGATATAACCACAGACCAAGGATGCGGACATCGCGAGATAGGGATTGGAATCCGCGCCGGGCAAACGGTTTTCAACACGGCGGTTGGCCTTGTCGGAAATCGGCACACGGAAGCCGCAGCTGCGGTTATCTTCGCCCCATTGGACGTTAATCGGCGCAGCGCTGTCGGGGCGCATCCGGCGGAAGCTGTTCACGTTCGGCGCCCAAAGCGGTGATACTTGCGGCATGAACTTCACAAGCCCCGCGATGTAGCTCCGGAACAGCGCGCTGTCGCGGCCATTGGCGTTGGAAAACAGATTGCGTCCGGTTTCAGCATCCACCACCGATTGGTGCAGATGCATCGCGCTGCCCGGTTGGCCAGCCATCGGGTTGGCCATGAACGTGGCATAGACGCCATGTTGCTTGGCCACGGCCCGCACCACGCGCTTAAACAGAAAAACCTGATCCGCAAGCTTCAGCGGGTCGCCATGCAGAAAGTTTACCTCAAGCTGGGCCGCGCCCATTTCGTGAATCATGGTGTCGATGTCGAGACCCATCAATTCACAGTCATCATAGATGTGATCGATGATGTCCTCATATTCGTTCATCGCCTCAAGCCCATAAGGCTGGCTCGCCGTTTCCGCGCGTCCGCTTGACCCAGTTGGTGGAACCAACGGGAAATCAGGATCGACATTTTGGCTGACGAGATAAAATTCAACCTCGGGCGCTATAATGGGTTTCCACCCGCGGCTGGCGTAAAGGGCCAGAATCTTTTTCAATATCGTCCGCGGCGCGATTTCTACTTCAGTGCCATCACCATGGAGGACGTCAGCAATCACAAATGCGGTGGGCGATTTGAAACCCGGCGCAACGCAAATCGTGTCTGGATCAGCGATCAGGATTTTGTCCGGATCCTTGTCCCAAATATCTTCGATATCTTCGGGATAATGGCCGTCGATTGTGCAGATGAAAACGCTACCGGGAATACGGAGCGATTTATCGCGGACGGACGATAGGAATTTCTTGGCCGGCAATACCTTGCCGCGCTGCACGCCGTTAATGTCAGGAACGATGCATTCGACCTCGTCGATCTTATGCTCGGCTATCCAATTGGCGAGGTTTACAGTCATAAAACAATATGTGCGCAGACCGGCTTGAAAAGGTCAAGCCAGCCCGCGCACATCATGGGATTCAATTTACAGGTTTAGAAACCGTAGCTGAGCGAAAATACGACGCCAGCCGCGCTGTCTTTGAATGCAAAAACCGAACGGCGGTTGGTGTCGACATAAGATGCGCCAAGTGTAAAGCCTGCAACATTAGCCGTCAGACCAAGCGTCCAATCGAGCTTGTCACTGCCCGCGGTAAATGCGCCATCTTCAATGCCTATTGAGCCGACGATCGAAATTGGTGAGTCAGGCAAAGCGATCGAAGCATTGGTAGCGACATAAACGTTGTCAGCGTTGCCGGTGTTGTCCTGGCTTGGGACGTAGCTCAACTGCGCGCCAACGGTTGCTGGACCGACTGTCGAGCCAAGCTTACCAGTCAGCTCGAGATAGTTAAAGCTGGAGACGCCTGGATACAGATAATAAGTCGCACCAATGTCGTAGGTCAGTTCTTCACCACCCGAAAAACCAACATAGAGGTCAACTTCCGCATCATCGCCGGCATTTTCGGAAAGATTTGAAGCCCAAGCACCAGCGTATAGGCCGGACTCATGCTTGACGGTCAAATATGGCTGAAGCGCAAAGCCCTTGTCAGAAAGCGATACGCCGCGGAAACGATAGTCGGATACCAGAGCGGCACCGCCCGAAACAGTGATAGGGCCGGAGGCTTCTTCTGCCGCCGCGTCTTGGGCGAAAGCAGGAACGGAAATGGCCATCGCGCTCATCGCGACGCTCATTGTTGCCAGCTTCAAAATGGATTTAAGCATAAAATTACCCCTTCTTAGGTACACAAAAAACTGCGCCGAAAGCGGCCGCATAGCGCTACATTCGGCAGATACCGTTCTATCCCGCTAAATCTAAATGCCTGCGCAATACCGCTATATTTCGGCCTGCGCTTTATTGTGCAGGTGCACACAAACATCAAAACCTGCGGCAGGCAAGTTATTTTGTGTCAATGTCATTGTCCTTTTCACGCAATGTGACAAAACCGTCACAGTCTGACGCAGGATTACGGTATCAGCGAGCGCAGCACAAAGTAACGCCCGGTTCGTTTTTAAGCGATCAGTCAAACAGCCTTGGCGGGACGGTACGATTGACGACTTCACGCAATGCAAATGCGGTTTCGATCCGTGCGACCCTTGGCAATCGGGCAATTTCCTGCCGGTGAATCAGCTCATAATCCTCAATCGATGCGGCGCGCACGACGAGCAGATAATCATTCCTGCCGCTCATAAGGTGGCATCGGATCGTCGACGGGCTTCCTACCACGGCGGCTTCAAATGCCGCCATTGCCTCTTCGCTCTGGCTATCAAGCGTGATGGTGACCATCACCGTCGCGGCAAGCCCAAGTTTACGCAGGTTCACATCCGCACGATAGCCACGCAGGATTCCGTCATCTTCCAATGATTTCTGCCGACGCGCAGCCGCGCTTGGCGACAGCCCGGCAGCTTCGCCCAATTCCGCCTGCGTTGCCCGTCCATTCTGCACGAGTGCGCCCAATAATTTACGGTCTATTCGATCAAGCTGCATAAATATTCCATGTATATATTCAATATCGACGATTTTATGCGCTCATTCACCATAATAGGCGAATCTTTGCACAGTATCGTCATATCGAAGATGCTATTTCCGCGACAGATAATTTTTGAGGAGTGAGATTATGCGTGTCGGCGTCCCCAGCGAAATCAAAGTGCATGAATATCGTGTCGGCTTAACCCCCGGCGCCGTTCGTGAATATGTCGCCCATGGCCATCAGCTTGTGGTGCAATCGGGCGCAGGTGCGGGCATCATGGCAAGCGATGACGCCTATCGCGCAGCGGGTGCCGAAATCGCCGCGACAGCCGCAGAAATTTTCGCTGGCTGCGACATGATCGTAAAGGTCAAGGAACCTCAGCCGAGCGAATGGGTCCTGCTGCGCCCCGGCCAGTTGCTTTTCACCTATCTCCACCTCGCCCCAGATCCTGAGCAGGCCAAAGGCTTAATCGCCAGTGGCTGCACCGCTATCGCCTATGAAACCGTCACCGATGACAAGGGCACCCTGCCCCTGCTAGCCCCCATGAGCGAAGTTGCTGGCCGCTTGGCCATTGAGGCCGCAGGCGAAGCGATGCGTCGCAGCAAAGGCGGCGCAGGCATATTGCTTGGCGGCGTTCCCGGCGTGCCTGCCGGCCGCGTTACCGTTCTCGGCGGCGGCGTTGTTGGCACCCATGCGGCGCGTATGGCCGTTGGCCTTGGCGCAGAAGTCACCATCGTTGACCGCTCAATCCCGCGCCTTCGCCAATTGGATGAACTGTTCA
>NZ_JBIICH010000143.1:0-4676 GCF_044239005.1 Sphingorhabdus sp.
GCGTCGACGGTGACAATGTTCATGTCGATGACCGCAAATCCGGACGGCTGACATTCGCCTTTTCCAATATGGGCAGCGCCAAGCTGCTCTTGACAGACCGCCTTATTGCGTCGACTGCCCCCATCAACAGCGATGGGGCCGACGAAGTTGAGGCAGACCCCATTCACGACGAAGCACAGGAAGACTAAGAACATGGCTAACACGATTGCCGCGAACAAGGCTGAATTGCTTGCAATTGCCAATGCGGTTGCTGCCGAAAAGATGATCGACAAGGCTATTGTCATTGAGGCGTTGGAAGAAGCCATCCAGCGCGCTGCCCGTGCACGTTATGGCGCGGAAAATGACATTCGCGCAAAACTGGATACGCAGACCGGCGATCTTCGCCTGTGGCGCGTTGTGGAAGTTGTTGAAAACGTCGAAGATTACTTCAAACAAGTTGACCTGAAGCAGGCAGACAAGTTGCAAAAGGGCGCCGTTGTTGGCGACTTCATTGTTGACCCGCTGCCAGCCGTTGATCTGGGCCGTATTGATGCGCAGTCCGCAAAGCAGGTTATCTTCCAAAAGGTGCGCGATGCAGAGCGCGAGCGCCAGTTTGAAGAGTTTAAGGACCGCACCGGTGAAATTATCACTGGCGTCGTAAAGTCGGTTGAGTTCGGCCATGTCGTTGTTGACCTTGGCCGCGCTGAAGGCGTTATCCGCCGTGACCAGCAAATTCCGCGCGAAGTTGTTCGTGGTGGCGACCGCGTTCGGGCGCTGATCATGAAGGTGCAGCGCGAAAATCGTGGCCCGCAGATCCTGTTGAGCCGTGCGCATCCTGACTTCATGAAGAAGCTGTTTGCGCAGGAAGTTCCCGAAATCTACGACGGCGTCATCGAAATCAAGGCCGCTGCGCGTGACCCCGGCAGCCGCGCCAAAATTGGTGTTATCAGCCACGACAGCAGCATCGATCCCGTCGGCGCATGCGTCGGTATGAAGGGCAGCCGCGTTCAGGCCGTCGTTCAGGAAATGCAGGGCGAGAAAATCGACATCATTCCATGGTCGGAAGATACAGCGACGTTCATCGTAAACGCGCTGCAGCCCGCTACAGTGAGCCGCGTTGTCATCGACGAAGAAGAAGGCCGCATCGAAGTTGTCGTTCCTGACGATCAGTTGAGCCTTGCCATTGGCCGTCGTGGCCAGAACGTCCGTTTGGCTTCGCAGCTGACCGGCCGTGGTATCGATATCATGACCGAAGCGGAATCGAACGAAAAGCGTCAGAAAGAATTCGTCGAGCGCTCCGAAATGTTCCAGCAAGAATTGGATGTGGATGAAACCTTGGCGCAGCTTTTGGTTGCTGAAGGCTTTAGCGAACTTGAAGAAGTTGCTTATGTCGATCCGTCTGAAATCGCTGCCATCGAAGGCTTTGACGAAGGTTTGGCTGAAGAGCTGCAGAGCCGCGCACAAGAAGCGCTTGATCGCCGTGAAGAAGCCAACCGGAATGAACGCCGCGAACTGGGTGTGGAAGACGCACTTGCGGAACTCCCCATTCTGACCGAAGCGATGCTTGTTGTACTGGGTAAGGCCGGCATCAAGACACTTGATGATCTCGCTGACTTGGCGACAGACGAACTGATCCAAAAGGCACGTGAGCCACGCCGCAACGAACGTAGCGACCGCGAAATGCGTCGTAATCGTACGGAAGATAAGGCTGGCGTCTTGGCGGTGTTTGGATTGTCTGAAGAACAGGGCAATGAAATCATCATGGCCGCACGCGCACACTGGTTTGACGACGAAGACAGCGCGCCAGCTTCGGATATCATAGAGGAGGACGCGGTTGCAGCGGACAACTCCCAATGAGAACCGACACTCCCCAATAAGGAAGTGCATATTGTCAGGTGAGCATGGGACTCGTGCCCAGCTCATCCGGCTTGCCCTCGGCCCCGATGGCAGCATCGCACCTGATTTGTTCGCCAAGGCCCCGGGCCGTGGCGCGTGGATTGGTGTATCCGGGGCAGAGCTGACAAAGGCGCAGGAAAAGGGCAAACTTGCCGGATTGCTGCGCCGTGCCTTCAAAACCGACAAGATTGACATCATTGATGACCTGAGCGGGCGCATCGATCGTGGCCTTGAAAAGGCTTTTCTGGACCGCCTTGGGTTGGAAGCACGGGCTGGGCACCTTATCTTAGGTGCCGAGAAGATCGATTCTGCATCACGCAGCGGGCAGGTCCGTTTGCTTTTGCATGCTTCCGATGCCAGCGCCGACGGCAGTGGCAAGCGCGATCAGGCTTGGCGTGTTGGTGAAGATGCCGAAGGGACCGGCAAGGGTGGCCTGAAGCTGCCTGTCGACCGTGACGCATTGTCTGGAGCGCTTGGACGGTCAAATGCCGTTCATGTCGCATTGATTGACCAAAAAGCGGCGGATAGGGTGATGCATCATCTTGGACGCTGGCTAAATTTCAAAGGATGCAGTAATGCGCCCCTCGATTCCGCAGCTTCGGTTGCGGACGTGCGGGGCCATATTTCTGACGTCTCCGCAATTGACTGAGTAAGGACGGGTTCTGTTTCGATGAGTGATGATACCAACAATAAACCGACATTAACGCGCAAGCCGCTCACTTTGAGCCGCTCGCTCGAGTCTGGTGAAGTCAAACAGACCTTTAGCCATGGCCGCACAAACAAAGTTGTTGTCGAGGTTAAGCGCAAGAAGCTTGTCGGTAAGCCCGGTTATGCGCCTGAGGCTGAAGTAGCCGCGCCGCCTCCGCCTCCGCCACCACCCGCTGCGCCTGTAGCGGCCGCACCTGCGCCGGCCCCGGCTGCACCAGCACCGCGTCCAACGGGCAATGACATGCTGAGCCGTCAAGAGCGTCAGGCAAAGCTGCTTCGCGAAGCCGAAGAAGCGCGTTTGGCCATGCTGGAAGAAAGCAGCCGCCGTGAAGCCGAGCAGCGTGCACAGCGCGCCGACGAAGAGCGTCAGCGCGCGCAAGCCAATCGTGAGGAAGCCGCCGCTCCACCGCCTCCGCCGCCAGCCGCCGCAGCACCTGCCGAGCCTGAAACATTTGAACCTGTTGCTGAAGAAGCAAGCCAGGACGCCGCAGCGCCTGCGCCGCGTCGCTTCACACCCGTTGAAGCGCCCAAGCGCCCTGAGCGCGAGCGTGAAGAAGTTAAGAAGGCTCCGCATCGCCCAACGCGCGGTGCAGCGGATGATCGCCGCCAGTCGGGCAAGCTCACCGTCACCCGTGCGCTTGAGGGCGATGATGGCGCCCGTGCGCGTTCACTCGCCGCGCTGAAGCGTGCGCGTGAAAAGGAAAAGCGTTTGCATGGCGGTGGTAACCGTCAGGCACAGGTCAAGCAGACCCGTGACGTCGTTGTCCCTGAAACAATTACCGTTCAGGAACTGGCGAACCGTATGGCCGAAAAGGGCAGCGACCTGGTCAAGGCACTGTTCAAAATGGGCATGCCCGTCACGATCAACGAGACAATCGACCAAGATACGGCGGAATTGCTCGTTGAAGAGTTTGGCCACAACATCACCCGCGTTTCCGACGCTGACGTTGACATCGTTCATGACGAAGATGTTGATGCCGCAGAAACGTTGAAGGCGCGTCCGCCTGTCGTGACGGTCATGGGCCATGTCGACCATGGTAAGACATCGCTGCTTGACGCCTTGCGCGGCGCAAATGTCGTTTCGGGAGAAGCTGGCGGCATTACCCAGCATATCGGTGCGTATCAGGTGAAGACAAAGGATGGCTCGCTCATCACCTTCCTCGATACTCCGGGCCATGAAGCGTTCACGCAAATGCGCCAGCGCGGTGCGTCGGTTACCGATATCGTCATTCTGGTGGTTGCAGCCGATGACGGCCTTATGCCGCAGACGATCGAAGCCATTAAGCATGCGAAGGCAGCCAATGTGCCGATGATCGTTGCGATCAACAAGATCGACAAGGAAGGCGCAAACCCACAGAAAGTGCGTGAGCGTTTGTTGGAGCATGAAGTCGTTGTCGAAGCGATGGGCGGCGATGTCCAGGACGTGGAAGTCTCCGCGCTCAAGAAAACTGGCTTGGACGACCTGCTCGACAAGTTGGCGCTTCAGGCTGAGGTCATGGAACTCAAGTCCAATCCTGATCGTGCGGCGGAAGCCGTTGTGGTCGAGGCACAGCTTGATAAGGGCCGCGGCGCCGTTGCGACCGTGCTGGTAAAGCGCGGCACGTTGAAGCGTGGCGATATCTTCGTTGTCGGCGCAGAAAGCGGCAAGGTCCGCGCGCTGATTAATGACAAGGGCCAACAGGTACCCGAAGCGGGCCCGGCAACGCCGGTCGAAGTGCTCGGCCTGACGGGTGTGCCATCTGCTGGTGACGTTCTGACCGTCGTAGAAAACGAAGCGCGTGCCCGTGAAGTTGCTCTGTACCGTAAGGAACAGTCCACGAAGGTGCGTACGGCGCAAGTTACGCCAAATCTTGAAAACCTGTTTGATAATTTGTCCGCGACGCGGGCGAAGGAATATCCTGTCGTCATCAAGGGCGATGTACAGGGTTCGGTCGAAGCAATTGTGACTGCGCTCAACAATATCTCCACAGACGAGATCAAGGTTCGCGTTCTGTTGGCTGGCGTTGGCGGTATCACGGAATCGGATATGCTGCTTGCTGCCGCGTCCAATGCGCCGCTGATCGGCTTTAACGTGCGTCCGAACAGCAAGGCTG
>NZ_JBIICH010000144.1:0-4663 GCF_044239005.1 Sphingorhabdus sp.
AAAATGCCAACGCTTTTGAGGTTGCCGAAAGGTCTACTTTTCATTGTCATCCGATCTGATGTCCGGGCCCCACCGGGAGTTGGCTTATTGCCGCTAAAACGGTTTTGCGTCCCTGCCCCATGCAGCGTCCGCAATCAAGTATGCAATGCCTTTAGCCGCTTTCAAAAAGCCCGAAAGACGCAAGGTCATTAAATGTCACCATAAGCATGAACGCCGCTAACATCGCAAAACCTGCACGAAAAGCCCACTCCTGCACCTGCGGTGTTGCTGGGCGCCTGCGTATCGCCTCAATTCCGTAGAGCAAAAGATGTCCTCCATCGAGCATCGGGATTGGCAGCAAATTGATGAACCCCAAGTTAATCGAGATCAGCGCAGCAAGGCTTATGAACGTCAATATGCCAAGGGTCATCGCTTCGCCGGAAACTTTTGCGATTTTCAATGGCCCGCCAAGTTCAGAAAGCGGACGTCGGCCCGAAATAATCTGCCCAAGGCCAATCATCTGCTGACGCAAGACATTACCTGTTTGCAAGACAGCGGCCCATGGCGCCTCCAATATCCCGACTTCACGGACTTCCACCTTGCTGGCGCCAACGCCAATGCGGCCAATACGGTATTCGTTGCCAAAGCGATCAACTTCTTTGACTTCGGCCACGACGGTTTCTTTTACCAACCGCTCGCCATTGCGTTCGATCTCGATGACGGCACGCTCACCGGGGATCATAATGCTCTCATTGGCCATCTGGTTAAAGGTTTCGATGCTGCGTCCGTTAAATTTTAGGACTCGGTCGCCTGGCATCAGGCCCGCGACGGCAGCAGGGCTTCCGGGTTGGACGACGTCCAATACAGGCGGTGTAACGGACTTCCCGAACGCCAGCAGAAAGCCCATGAAGATCAATATCGCGAGCAAGAAGTTCACCGCGGGTCCAGCAAACACGATCAACGCGCGCTGCCACAACGTCTTGGACTGAAAAGTCTGGTTGCGTTCGGCCTCGGGCAGTTGCCGCCAGCTGTCATCGGCTTGGCTTGACGGGTTCATGTCACCTGCGAATTGAACAAATCCGCCCAATGGCAACAATCCAATGCGCCACAACGTGCCGCGCTTATCCACCCTGCCCCAAATTTGCGGGCCAAAACCGACAGAAAATTTGTCGGCCTTCACACCGAACCAGCGGCCGACGAAATAATGCCCAAGTTCATGCACAACGACCAAAGACCCGATCAGCGCGATGAACGCGATCAGGGTCAAAAAGATATTGGGTGATTCAGTTGCCACGCGTCAATGCCTCCAATTCGTGCTGCGCATAAATCCGCGCATCTGCATCTATGCTGAACAGATCGTCCAAGTTTGTGGGCGCTGCCGGTGCATAGGCCGTCAATGTTGCCTCCACCACATTTGCGATATCCAGAAAGCCAATCTGGCCGTTCAAAAACGCTTCGACAGCCACTTCATTGGCGGCGTTCAGGATGGCCGGCTTCGCGCCGCCCTCGGTAATTGCCGCGCGGGCCAAGCGCAGCGAAGGAAAGCGCACCATGTCGGGCTGCTCGAACGTCAGCTGGCCAATGGTCGCAAGATCCAGCGGCTTGCAGTTCGTGGCCATACGTTCCGGCCATGCCAGCGCGCTGGCGATGGGTATGCGCATGTCTGGCGAACCAAGCTGCGCCAGCGTCGAACAATCGTCATACTCCACCATCGAATGGATGACCGATTGCGGATGAACCAAAATGTCGAGCTTACCGAGCCCGACGGGAAACAGATGATATGCCTCAATCAGCTCAAGGCCCTTGTTCATCATCGTCGCGGAATCGACGCTTATCTTTGCGCCCATGTCCCAATTGGGATGCGCGACCGCCTGCGCCGGTGTAACCATGCGCATCTGGTCAAGCGAGAACGACCGAAACGGGCCACCGCTTGCGGTCAGCGTGATTTTGCGCACATGTTCCAGCTTGCTTCCGGCGAGACACTGGAAAATGGCATTATGCTCGCTATCCACGGGCAGTAACGCCGCGCCTGACTGCCGCACCGCGGCCATCATCAGAGCGCCTGCCGAAACCAGCGCTTCTTTATTGGCAAGCGCAACGGTTTTGCCCGCCTGTATCGCGGCCATGGTAGGCGGCAGTCCAGCGCAGCCCACGATAGATGCCATCGTCCAGTCGACATCACGCTGCGCCGCCTCAACGAGCGCCTGCGCGCCTGCAGCCGCTTCGATGCCCGTGCCTTGCAACGCATCTTTCAGCGCCGGATAGGCAGCCTCATCAGCAACCACCGCCAGCTCTGCGCCGAATTCAATAGCAAGCGCTGCAAGCGCGGAAGCATTGCCATTGGCGGTCAGGGCAATGACGCGATAGGCGTCACGATGCTGACGCACGAGATCAAGGGTGGAGAGCCCCACAGAGCCAGTTGCCCCGAATATCGAAACGCTGCGTGTCATCTCTAACTGCCCATTGCGCTTTGCGAAACGGTGACCAGCCCGGCAACAAATGCGACCGCAATCAATCCATCGGTACGATCAAACAAGCCACCATGCCCGGGGATAAGCCGTCCAGAATCCTTTACCCCTGCCCGTCGCTTCATCCAGCTTTCGAAAAAATCACCGATTTGCGCAACAACGGCAAGTGCAGCGCCGGTCACAGCAAGGCGCGGCCAACCATAAGTCAGATAAACGTCGCCATCCCCAGCGTTGCCACCCCTGAATGCGTAAATCGCGGCCTGAATAGCGATCATCATCAAGCCAGCGCCCACCATTCCACCCAGCAAACCAGACCATGTTTTGGATGGGCTGATGCGTGGAGCGATTTTTGGCCCGCTTAATGTCCGCCCCGCGAAATATGCGCCGACATCGGTTCCGATGACTCCTGCAATCAGCATGATCGTGGGGGTCATTCCAAAAAACGGCGCGCTAAACAGCAATAAAGTGAAGCAAGCCAGGCCAACGTATAAAAGCCCGCCCGCAAGCCAGATGATACGCGCAGGCATATTGCGGGCAAACGCAAGCGCGAGCTTTGCAAATTCCCAATATACGCCCAATCCAACCAGAACGATCAGCGCCATAAACGCATAGCCGCCCAGCCAGATCGCGCCGATAGCAACCGACATCATGGCAACGCTCGACAATGTCCGCACGCCCAAGTCGGAACGCGGCTTCAGCAACGGAACGATCTTATCAGTCATCGACCACCATAACGTCGCTCACGCGTCGAAAACTCTGACAAAGCTTGCGCAAGCTCATCCTTGCTGAAATCGGGCCACAGCGTGTCTGTAAACCAGAACTCGGCATAGGCTGCTTGCCACAGCATAAAGTTCGATAAGCGTTGCTCGCCCGATGTCCGGATCAACAGGTCTAGCGGCGGCAGACCCGCGGTGTCCAAATTGGCTTCAATCGATTCCGCCGTAATATCACCCTGCGCAGCGGCGGAACGGGCCGCGCGCACAAGCTCGTCCTGACCGCCATAGTTCAACGCGACGGCCAGCGTCGTGCGTGTATTCTGTGACGTTCGGGCAATCGACTCTTCAAGCATGTCCACAATATCGGGCGCTAATGCTTTGTAATTGCCTATTATCTTTAAACGCACATCGTTCGCCGCAAATTCATCGAGATCAGATTTGATGAATTCGCGCATCAACCCCATCAGGTCGTTGATTTCATCTTCGGGACGTTTCCAGTTTTCGCTCGAAAAAGCATAGAGGCTAAGCGCTTCCAAACCCAACTCACCGGCTGCACGCACGATTTTCCGAACGGTCTCAACGCCTTTTTTATGCCCCATCGCGCGCGGCAACATGCGTTTTTTCGCCCAGCGCCCGTTACCATCCATAATGATGGCCACATGCCGCGGCATTTTTCCGGTGCCGGCCTCAATGCGCTCAGGTTGGGAACCAGAGGTCAGCATTATGATTGACCTGCCGACCCGCAAAGCATTGTCGCCCCCGACTTGATCGAGGGTCCATGGTCTAAGCCATCAGCGTTCACTGACAACTTTGGCCATGGATTCCCGCTTTCGCGGGAATGACACAATCTAGATGGAGGGACTTGCGCCAATATCACTGGCTAAGGATTTCCTTTTCCTTGTGCGCAGCGGCGTCATCAACGGCCTTGATCATCTCGTCGGTCATCTTCTGAACTTCAGTTTCAAGCCGCTTGCGATCGTCCTCGCTGATTTCCTTCTTATTCTCATCGGTCTTCAGCCCGTCATTGGCATCGCGCCGCACGTTGCGGATCGCGATCTTCGCCTTTTCTGCATATTGGCCGGCAAGCTTAGCCAGCTCTTTGCGGCGCTCTTCGGTCAAATCGGGGATAGGCAGACGCAGCGTCTGGCCATCGGTAATCGGGTTCAGGCCAAGGCCTGCCGAACGAATAGCCTTTTCAACGGGGGTCACGTTTGAACGGTCCCAAACCTGCACCGATAACAAGCGCGGCTCAGGCGCGCTGACCGTTGCAACTTGGCTCAACGGCATGTGTGAGCCATAAACTTCGACCACTACAGGATCGAGCAAGGTCACATTCGCACGGCCCGTGCGCAAACCGGAAAGGTCGCTCTTAAAAGAATCAACAGCGCCTTTCATGCGGCGCTCGACATCAGTCTTGTCATATTGCGGCATGATTCAATTTCCTTCGCTTGTTACCACAGTAGAAGTGCCGCTTCCGTCCAGCACTTTCAAAATATTGCC
>NZ_JBIICH010000031.1:0-18558 GCF_044239005.1 Sphingorhabdus sp.
GCCAAATGCAGCAGTCGCGATGTCTGATTCTCCATGTGAGGCACTGCCCGACTGTCGTCATGCATTGCTGGAAACAGTTTCTTAGACCGCTCGAAACGAGTCGATCAAGTGCAGCGCTGCAAAAAAACTGAAATAAATGGCATTGACTCGGCGACAGCCAAGCAAATGCGTTAATTAATTTGTAAGCATCTCATTTTGCTAACTTTTTTGTAAAAACCCCTGTGGATATCTTCCGAATCGCAGGAAATCCGTCGCCTGTGTCTTTATGACAGCGGGCAATAAAAAACCCGCCGGGAAAACGGCGGGTTTCAAATTTTAAGGCCGGACCAGCCAGCCTGTGAAATATGGGTTAAGCGAGACCGCCAACCGCCTTTGTGAGGCGACCAAATTTGCGCGATGCTGTGTTCTTGTGCAGAACGCCCTTGGATACGCCACGCGCCAATTCAGGCTGTGCAGCAGCGAGTGCAGCAGCGGCTGCCGACTTGTCACCAAGTTCAATCGCCGACTCTACCTTTTTGATGAAGGTACGGATGCGGCTGACGCGTGCGCCATTAACTTCGGTGCGACGCGCATTGCGACGGATACGCTTTTTTGCTTGCGGCGTATTGGCCATTTTTATCCTCGAATTTCGATATTTGCGGAGACGTCTTTATGAAACACGTCCGTTGAAGGAGCGGCCCTTAACCCTGCCCAACAGATTCGTCAACCTCGAAATACCGCACTATCGCTGACATTTCGCGCAGTAAAAGGTCGAACGCCCCGAATCAACGCGCCGTTGAACAGGCGCGCCGCAACCGCAGTCCTGCCCTTCGCGGCCATAGACGCGCCAATCCTTGGCAAAGTAGCCAAGTTCCCCGTCGGGTGCGGCAAAGTCACGCAAGGTCGATCCGCCCGCCGCGATGGCCGCCGTCAGCACCTCTTTGATTGCCGCAACAAGCCGCACTAGCCGCGGCTTGCTAATCGAGCTGGCGGGCGCCCGCGGGTCAATGCCCGCCATATGCAGCGCCTCACACACATAGATATTGCCCAAGCCTGCGACGATATTCTGGTTAAGTAACATCGCCTTAATAGGGGCCGTACGGGCGTGCAGCGCATCGCGCAGCACAGTTGCATCAAATGCCAGCGACAAAGGCTCCGGCCCCATTTTTTCAAAAAAGCGATAGCTGTCCAATTTGGCCGAATCGATAATATCGAGCGAACCAAAGCGGCGGTGGTCATTCAAAGCGACAACCCGGCCGCTGGCTGTTTCCAGAATGAAATGGTCGTGCTTTTCGATTTCCGCAGGATCAACGCGCCATCGTCCGGACATGCCCAAATGGAATATCAGCGTATCCTCACGATCGGTATGGATAAGGCCATATTTGGCGCGCCGCCCAAGCGTATCGATTCGCGCGCCCGTCAGCCGCTGACGCAGGTCGACCGGGATGGGCCAACGCAAGTCCGCACGGCGCGGTTCAGCTCGCACGATAATCTCGCCTTCAAGCACCGAACGCAGGCCGGCGACTGTGGTTTCCACTTCAGGTAATTCTGGCATATCGTTTTGCACCTAACAGCCTTTGCGGCTGGCGCAACAATCGGCTAGAGGCTGCAGAATGAATGATACGGTATCCTTTGGCTATGAACAGGTTAGCCCTGAAGAAAAGACAAAACGCGTAGGCGGCGTCTTTTCCAATGTCGCGCGCAAATATGACATCATGAATGATGCAATGTCCGGCGGCATGCATCGCCTTTGGAAAGACACCTTTGTGCGCCGTGTGAAACCGCGCGAGGGCGAAGATATCCTCGATATGGCGGGCGGAACGGGCGACATCGCGTTCCGCATGGAAAAATCAGGCGCGCAGGTCACGGTATCCGACATCAATGAAGACATGTTGGACGTCGGTATGGAGCGCGCGATGAAGCGCGGGATCGACAGCCTGATCTGGTCCCCGCAAAATGCCGAAACGCTCAGCTTTCCCGATGCGCATTTTGATGCCTACACAATTGCGTTCGGTATCCGCAACGTCACCGACATTCCCAAGGCACTGCGCGAGGCACATCGCGTGCTGCGTTATGGTGGCCGCTTCTTCTGCCTCGAATTTTCGACCGTTGAATGGCCTGGCCTCGCACAAATTTACGACGTCTATTCGGACAAGCTTGTCCCTAAGCTTGGTAAAGCCATCGCGGGTGATGAGGACAGCTATCGATATCTCGTCGAATCGATCCGCCGTTTCCCCGACATGCAAAATTTTAAGCGCATGATTGGCGAAGCAGGCTTTGTGCAGACGAAGGTTGAACCCATTTTGGGCGGACTTGTCGCCATTCATAGCGGCTGGAAGGTTTAACTTCCGCGCCGATGACACGTCCCGCAACCCATATTTTCCGTTTGCTCAAATGGGGCCGCATTCTTGCGCGCCACGGCGCGCTGCGCGCGATCGAAGCGGACCGGAACACGCCGCCGCAAGTAAAACGCCTTTGCCGCATCGCGCGCATCGGGACGCTTCAGCCCAAGGTGCCCGATTATGCCGGCGCCTTTCGCGCCATTGGCCCTGCGGCCATCAAGCTTGGGCAAACGCTGGCCACCCGCCCAGACATTATTGGTGAGGAAGCGGCCCGCAATCTGCTGTCACTTCAGGATCAGCTGCCGCCCGCACCGTTCGATCTTGTGTACGCACAGATCGACAGCAGCTTGAATAAACCGGCTGCAGAGCTGTTTGAATATATCGACCCCGTACCGGTAGGCGCAGCCTCCATCGCGCAGGTGCACCGTGCACGCACAACCGACGGCAAAGACGTCGCTGTCAAAGTCCTTCGTCCCGGTATTCGCGAACAATTTGCGCGCGATATCGAAACCTATGAATGGGCCGCGGCACATCTGGAAGCATTGGGCGGCGAAGCTGCACGCTTGCGACCGCAGCTTGTCATCGCCAATCTGAAACGCTGGACCTTGCGCGAACTGGATTTGCGCCGCGAAGCCGCGAGCGCGTCAGAGCTGAAAGATGCCATGGTCGCCGTCGACGGCTATACGATCCCCACCATTGATTGGGACCGGACGTCTGGCCGCGTGCTCACGCTGGAATGGGTCGATGGCGTTAAGATTGCTGACATCGACGCATTAAAAGCCGCTGGCCACGATCTGAACAAAATGGCCGAAAAGCTCGTGCTGACATTTTTGCGGCAGGCAATTTCGGAAGGCTTCTTCCACGCCGACATGCATCAGGGCAATTTGTTCGTTCAGGCAGATGGCACGATTGTCGCCATCGATTTCGGCATCATGGGCCGCATCAACCGGCAAGCGCGTTTCTGGCTTGCGGAAATCCTCTACGGATTGACCACCGGCAATTACAAACGCGTCGCCGAAATCCATTTCGAAGCGCAATATGTGCCGAGCTACCATAATGTCGATGAATTCGCGACCGCCCTGCGCGCTGTTGGCGAGCCGACACGCGGCAAGCCCGTGAGTGAATTATCGGTCGGGCAAATGCTCGACAGCCTGTTCGCGATCACCCGCGACTTTGACATGCAGACGCAGCCGCATTTGCTGTTGTTGCAAAAGACGATGGTCATGGTCGAAGGCATTGCGACCTCGCTGAACCCAAGCATCAACATGTGGGATGTTGCCGCACCCTATGTGCGCGAATGGATTCGCGGAGAGCTTGGCCCTGAAGCCATGCTTGCCGACGGTATTCGCAAGCAAGCCGAAACCTTACAGATGATACCCGACCTCATTCGCCGCTTGGATGAACAGCTTCCCCGCAAAGGCGGCGCGCCGGAACCACCCCCGCTTCCGCCCGTGCAGCTGATTTGGGAACGTAAGGGCAAAAGCAATGGCTGGCGCTACATCATGGTGGCCTTACTAGCAGGCGCCATTGGCGCTGCGGGCATGTGGGCGGCGGGATTGAGCTGATGACTGAAAAACGCGTCCTCCTGATCGTCAGCGGCGGCATCGCCGCTTACAAAGCGCTTGAACTTGTGCGCTTGCTAAAGCGTCAGGGTGTTGCCGTACGCGCGGTGATGACGAAAAGTGCGGCTGAATTTGTCACGCCGCTTTCGATGGGCGTCATGACCGAAGACCAAGTATATGGCGACATGTTCGACCTGAAGGAAGAACGCGAAATCGGGCATATTCAGTTGAGCCGTCAGGCCGACCTTGTGGTGATTTGTCCCGCCACTGCCAATATCATTGCCAAGATGGCCGCTGGCATCGCGGATGATTTGGCGACGACTATTCTGCTCGCGACGGACAAACCCGTTCTGGCGGTTCCGGCGATGAATGTCCGCATGTGGAACCATCCCGCGACGCAGCGCAACTTGGCGCAACTGCGCGCCGATGGCGTCCATATCATGAACCCGGATGAAGGGGCCATGGCGTGCGGCGAATTCGGCCCGGGCCGCCTGCCCGAACCGCCTGCGGTAGCCGAACAGATTTGCGGCATGCTGGGCGTGCCCTTCAATACGCAGCTGGCATCGGGTCGTTCGCCGACCACCATGCCAAGCGCAACACCGCTTACCGCGCAACCCGAATTTGCCGATGTCGAACATCGTCCGTTGTTTGGCAAACGCGTGCTTGTGACCGCTGGCCCCACGCATGAGGCGATCGATCCTGTACGCTACATCGCCAACCGCTCATCGGGGCGTCAGGGTTTTGCCATTGCAGCGGCAGCGGCTGATTTGGGGGCCGAGGTTATACTGATATCTGGCCCCGTGCACCTGCCGACACCGCCCGGTGTCTTGCGCATTGATGTCGAAACCGCGCTGGAGATGCAGGCCGAGGTCGAGAAGGCCCTGCCCGTCGATGCCGCAATCATGGTTGCTGCTGTCGCGGACTGGCGCGCCGCGCAAGCGCCTGACCAGAAAATCAAAAAAGATGGCAATGCCATTCCGCCGCTCGCATTGACCGAAAACCCGGACATCCTTGCAAGCCTGGCCATACACAAACAGCGTCCGAAGCTCGTGATCGGCTTTGCCGCAGAAACCGAAAATATCATTGCCCATGCGCAGGCCAAGCTTGCGAAGAAAGGCTGCGACTGGATTGTCGCCAACGATGTATCAGGCGATGTCATGGGCGGTGAGAACAACGCCTTTCATATCGTAACGAAGGCAGGCGTTGATAGCTGGCTGGAAAGCCCCAAGGACATTATCGCACGAAAATTGATGGAGAAGGTCGCCGATGAGCTCGCAAAAAGTTGAAGTGCGCGTCAAGCGCCTGAACCATGGCGCGGGCTTGGCTTTGCCCGCATATGCAACATCAGGCGCGGCCGGCATGGACATTTGCGCCGCCGAAAGCCTGAACCTGCGCGCTGGCAAGCGCCATGCGGTCGCAACCGGCTTTGCCTTTGCCATTCCCGATGGATATGAAGTGCAGGTGCGCCCGCGTTCGGGCCTTGCGCTGAAGCATGGGATCACCTGCCTCAACACACCGGGAACCATCGACAGCGATTATCGCGGCGAAGTGAAGGTCATTCTGGCCAATTTGGGTGAAGATGATTTTATGATCAACAAAGGCGACCGGATTGCACAGATTGTGGTGGCACCTGTTACCCAGGGCCACTTGGTTGAGGTGGATGACCTGGACGAAACCGTGCGTGGCGCTGGGGGTTTCGGCTCAACAGGCGTATGACGCTTAGCGATCAACAGCTTGACCGTTACGCCCGCCACATTGTGTTGCGCGATATTGGCGGCGCGGGTCAAAGCAAATTATTGTCGAGCCATGTCCTGCTCATTGGCGCGGGCGGCATTGGCTGTCCGGCAATCCAATATCTGGCAGCAGCCGGCGTCGGAACGATCAGCGTTGTCGATGATGATGTGGTGGCGCTGTCCAATCTCCAGCGTCAAATTTTATACAGCGACCATGATATTGGCACCGCTAAGGTGGAAGCGGCTGGCGCGGCAGCGGCACGGCTAAACCCCGACATCACCTTCATCGCGCTTCGGCAGCGGATTGGCAAAGACACCCGCGCCGACATATTGGCGGGCGTCGATGTGGTGATCGATGGCAGCGACAATTTTATGACGCGCCTGATCGTCAATGACCTGTGCCTTGCGGTCAAGGTGCCGTTGGTGAGCGCCGCGATTGGGCAGTTTCACGGACAGATTGGCACATTTACAGGATGGCAGGCAGACGCGCCATGCTATCGCTGCTTCGTCGGTGATGCCCACGACCCCGATGATTGCGACGATTGCGTCACACAAGGCGTTCTGGGCGCGATGTGCGGGCTTATGGGCAGCTTCGCAGCGATGGAGGCGATACGCGTGCTCACGGGCTTTGGAGAGCCGCAGCAGGGCAAGCTGCACCTGTTCGACGGACTGACGCCATCAATGCGGTCCATCAAATTGCCCAAAGACCCGGCCTGCTCCAGCTGCGGCGGCTTAACCGCCTAAGATCTCGTCCACCCATTTTGGAACAAGCTCAGTCGCCGGGCCATGGCGCGATTCCGTGAACCAAGAACTGCCATGCGATGGTTCAAGGTTTAGCTCCAATGTGGCGATGCCGTTTTGACGCGCTTCACGCACAAGACCGGCGGCGGGATAGACTGCGCCGGACGTTCCGATGCTCACAAACAAATCAGCGCGGTTCAGCGCGTGGTAGATATCACCCATACGGTAGGGCATTTCACCGAACCAGACGATGTCAGGCCGCAATTGGCCAGATATGCCGCACGATGGACAGGCCGGTCGGTCAATCAATGTGCCGCGCCAGCCATGGCGTACATCGCACGCGGTGCACCACGCGTTCAGATGCTCCCCATGCATGTGCAGCAAGCGTTTGGTCCCTGCCCGTTCGTGCAAATCGTCGACATTCTGGGTCACCAAAAGCAAATTGCCGCTCCATTCCGCATCAAGCCGCGCCAGCGCGTAATGCGCGGCATTTGGCTCCACCTGCTGAATGCGTTCGCGGCGCATATCGTAGAAACGCAGCACAAGGTCAGGGTCGCGGGCAAAGGCCTCGGGCGTTGCGACATCCTCAACCTTATGCTGTTCCCACAATCCACCCGCGCTGCGAAATGTATCAATGCCGCTCTCCGCGCTGACCCCTGCGCCTGTCAGGATGACGATGTTTTTGATTTGGCGATCCACATTCATTCCTTCACCGACCCGCTGCCGCTAACGTCGTACACAGCACAACTTGTTTCGGCTCCCTAATATAGTAAGACCCTGAAACAATATCAGGGTGACGGTTATGAAAATAGGAATCATTGGCAGCGCGGGCCGCATGGGGCAGGCTTTGGTCGACGCAATTGCAGCAGATGGTCAGGAATATGCAGGCGGGGTCGACAAAGGCGATGACCTTGCCGCGCTGGTTGCGTCCAGTGATGTGCTCGTCGATTTTTCCAGCCCGCATGCAATTGAGGCGAACCTTGATGCATGCGTTGCTGCGGGCAAACCGATCGTCATTGGTACGACGGGTCTAGAGGAACGCCACCATTTCCTGATTGATGACGCCGCGCGCGACATTCCGGTTTTGCAAACGGGCAACACCTCATTGGGGGTGACGATGCTGTCAGCGCTCGTGCAGCAGGCCGCACGCCAATTGGGTGACGATTGGGATATCGAAATATTGGAAATGCACCACCGGCATAAGGTGGATGCGCCGTCCGGCACCGCCCTACTGCTGGGCGAAGCCGCAGCCAGCGGACGCGGCATCGACCTCAAGCAACATAGCGATCGTGGCCGCGACGGCATCACCGGCGCGCGCAAAGCGGGGGACATTGGTTTTGCATCCTTACGTGGCGGCAGCGTCGCAGGGGACCATCATGTTATTTTCGCGTCCGAACATGAACGGATCGAGCTGGTCCATCGCGCTGAAACCCGCGCAATATTCGCGCGCGGCGCGGTAAAGGCCGCAACATGGTTGACCCGCCAAAAAGCCGGCCGGTTCACTATGCAAGAAGTGCTTGGTCTTTGAAAAAGGCAGATATCTTCGAATTTTACCACCGGCTGGCGGAGGCGAACCCTGCGCCTGAAACCGAGCTGGCATATGGCAATGCCTATCAATTGCTCGTTGCGGTCACTTGCTCTGCCCAATCGACCGATGTCGGCGTGAACAAAGCCACCAAGGCATTGTTTGCGGAGGTCAAAACGCCCGCGCAGATGGTGGCATTGGGCCTTGAAGGGCTGAAGGCGCATATCAAAACCATTGGGCTGTATAACAACAAAGCCAAAAACGTGATTGCCCTGTCCGAGATATTGGTCCGCGACCATGCAGGCGAAGTCCCTGCCGACCGCGACGCGCTTGAGGCGCTGCCCGGCGTTGGGCGTAAGACCGCAAATGTCGTGATGAATACCGCTTTCGGCGCAGAGACCTTTGCCGTCGATACGCATATCTTCCGTGTCGGCAACCGGACCGGAATCGCACCGGGCAAAACCGTGCTGGCCGTGGAAAAGGCGCTCGATAAAAAGACGCCACAACCGTTTCGTGTTGGCGCGCATCATTGGCTGATCCTGCACGGCCGGTATATCTGCAAGGCACGCACGCCGGAATGTTGGCGCTGTCCGGTCGCAGACCTGTGCCGCTTCAAACCCAAAACAGCGCTGCCCAAAAACAAGTCAGCTACAGTTCAGACTGACCCCGTTAAACCGGCCGCGTAACATTGGAGAGCAATTATGCGTAAAATGCTGTTGATCATTCCTGCTGTGGCGTTGCTTTCGGGCGGCGGCGCGATTTCGCTTTCCCGCGATAAAGCGCCCGAACCCGCCAGAGCGGTCGGCGAACCCAAAAGCTGCGTCACGATATCGCAGATACGGTCAACGAAAGTCATCGATAGCCGCACTATCGATTTCCGCATGGCGGGCGGCAAGACTTACCGCAACACCCTGCCACAAAGCTGCCCCGGTTTGAAATTCGAGGAGCGTTTTTCCTACCGCTCGTCCATCAACCAATTGTGCAGCGTCGATATTGTGCATGTTTTGCACGACCAAGGCGGCCGACTATATGAAGGTGCAGGATGCGGGCTTGGCAAGTTTCAGCAGATAGAGAAGCTTAGCGGCAAATAGCGTCGGTCCGGTTTTAACGCGACGTCCAAAAAGGTTCTCAAACGCCTTTGGGCCCTATTTCCCGGTCCAATTCCCAGGCCGCTTTTCGACAAATGCGGCCATGCCCTCTTTCTGATCTTCGGTGCCGAACAGCCCGTGAAACAGACGGCGTTCGAATAAGACGCCTTGCTGCAACGTTGTTTCAAACGCGGCGTTGACCATTTCCTTGCATGCCAGCGCAGCCAATGGCGCCATTCCAGCAATGGCTGTCGCAGTTTTGATGGCTTCGTCGACCAGCTCTGCCGCAGGAACGACCTTTGCGACCAAGCCGGAACGTTCGGCCTCATGGGCGTCCATCATGCGGCCCGTCAGGCACATTTCCATCGCCTTGGCCTTGCCAATCGCCCGCGTTAGCCGCTGCGAACCGCCCATGCCGGGGGTGACCGCAAGCTTGATTTCCGGCTGCCCGAATTTTGCATTGTCGCCGGCAATGATAAAGTCGGCCATCATGGCAAGTTCGCACCCACCACCAAGCGCAAAGCCGTTCACAGCCGCAATCCATGGCTTGCGGGTCGCGGTCACGCGGTCATAGCCGGCGAAAAAGTTGCCGCCATACATGTCTGCAAATGACTGGCTTTGCATTTCCTTAATGTCCGCGCCCGCAGCAAATGCCTTTTCGCTACCGGTCAGCACCGCACAACGCTGGCTGTCATCGGCATCGAAAGCCGCAAATGCAGCAATGAGATCCGCCAGCACTTGGCTGTTCAACGCGTTCAACGCTTGCGGGCGGTTGAGCGTGATGAGCGTCACCGCGCCGCGTTGTTCGACCAATATCGTTTCGTAGCTCATAGGGGCTTCCATTCTTCGTGTGCGGGTAATGGGGCAAAGATCGCATCGATCAGTGCGTCCGTAACGCCTTCGGCTGTCGCGGGCTCCCATTTAGGGGCATTGTCTTTATCCACGATCACCGCCCGCACGCCTTCAGCGAAGTCGGGGCGCACAATCACGCGGCTGGCGATACGATATTCCATGGCCATATTATCGGCAAAGTCAGTGAGCTTTTGGCTCTCGGCCAATTGGCGCAGCGCAACTTTGCAGGTCTGCGGGCTTTTGGTCCGCAAAGTCGCCAGCTCTTTCATCGCCCATTCGCTTTCATCGCCTTCCAAGCTCGCGAGAATATCCTCTAGCTTATCAGACGCAAAATGGCGGTTGATCTGGACTATTGTCTCGATAATTTTGGAATCTGGCGGCGTCACCGACAAAGTTCCCAATATGCCGTCAATCCGTTCGACATCCTCGGTCGCGATCCGCGACTTGGCCTCGGCTAGAACAGTGCTCGTCAGATAATGTGTGGCCAGCCCAAGCGACAGACAGCCTGCGCCTGCGATACGCGCGCCGGTAAGCGCCAGAAACTGGCCAACACGTCCCTCAAGCCGCGAAAGATACCATCCACCGCCAACATCGGGAAACAAGCCAATGCCGGTTTCAGGCATGGCAAATTTTGTGTTCTCGGTCGCCACGCGGAAACGCGCAGGCTGGCTGATGCCAACGCCGCCACCCATGGTGATACCGTCCATGAACGCCACAACAGGCTTGGGATAAGTAATCAGCAAATGGTTGAGCTGATATTCGTCGTGGAAGAATTGACGCCCGGATTCGCCGACATCATTCATGGCCGAATTGCGCAAAAAGGCGATATCGCCACCCGCACAAAAACCGCGCCCGTCGGCATGATCAATAACCACGCACTTCACCGCTGGATCGTCCCGCCATTGCAGCAGGGCCGCCGTCATGGCATGCACCATCGGCAATGTCAGCGCGTGGAGCGCCGATGGCCGGTTCAAGCTAATGAAGCCGGCATGTCCTTCGACCTTAAGCAAAATATCATCGGTCATTGGCGTAACAAATCCCGTCCGATAATCATGCGCATGACCTGATTGGTGCCTTCCAAAATCGAATGCACCCGCAAGTCGCGCCAGAAACGCTCAATAGGATAATCGCGTAAATATCCATAGCCGCCGAAAAGCTGCAGCGCCTTGTTCACTATCTCGCTTCCGCTGTCGGTCGACAGCCGCTTTGCCATCGCGGAAAAGCGCGACTTGTCCGGTGCGTTTGCCGTGACCTTGGCCGCAGCGATGTAGAGCAACGCACGCGCGGCCTCCAAATCGGTTGCCATGTCGGCGAGCATGAATTGCGTATTCTGAAAATCGGCAACGGGTTGGCCAAATTGCTGCCGCTCTTTGGTGTAGGCAATGGTTTCGTCGAGGCAACGTTGCGCACCGCCAAGCGAGCAAGCACCGATGTTCAAGCGCCCGCCGTCCAAGCCCATCATCGCAAAGCGGAAACCATCACCTTCCGCCCCCACGCGATTGGCAACCGGCACGCGGCAATCTTCGAAGATCACTTGCGCAGTGGGTGAAGCGTTCCAGCCAAGCTTTTTCTCTGGTGCGCCGAAGCTCAAGCCCGGCGTATCCTTGTCGACCACAAGGCACGTGACCCCCTTGGTCTTTTCCTCGCCGGTGCGGACCATGACAACATAGACGTCATTATAACCCGCGCCGGAGATAAACTGCTTGGTACCGTTTACGATATAATGGTCACCATCGCGCCGCGCGCTTGTCTTCAGCGCTGCCGCGTCCGATCCGCTGCCGGGTTCCGTGAGGCAGTAGCTTGCGATTTTCTGCATCGACACAAGGTCAGGCAAATAACGCGCCTTAAGCTCCGCGCTGCCAAAGCAATCGATCATCCACGCAGCCATATTATGGATCGAAATGAAGGCGCTTGTGGTGGGGCAGCCATAGGCCATCGCTTCCATGATCAGCGCAGCTTCCAAACGTCCAAGGCCAGTGCCGCCTGATTCTTCGGACACGTAAATGGCGCCAAAGCCAAGTTCGCCAGCCGCTTTCCAGACATCGACCGGATAATGCGACTTTTCATCCCATTCGGCAGCAAATGGCGTAATCGCGTCCGCGGTGAATTTGCGCGCCATGTCTTGGATGGCGATCTGATCGTCCGTCAATTCAAATTGGTTGTGCATAACATCGCCGTAGCATCGCGTTTTTGAGTTATCCAGCCATTAGCTTCGGGCAGCACACATATCGCGCCACCGGGCAAATCCAATGGCGCAATGATGGGTGCGATCCGCCGTAAAACCGCGCCCTTCGTAAAAAAGTGGAGCTGCCCAAAAAAAACTTGGCGCGATGCCGCTCCGCCTGCTAACCGACCGCCACAAGCACCCATAGCTCAGCTGGATAGAGCGCTGCCCTCCGAAGGCAGAGGCCAGAGGTTCGAATCCTCTTGGGTGCACCATTTACGTACCAAACCACTAACAGGGATTTTCCCGGTTAGTGTGGTACTGACAGCCTTCTCTAGGCTGGTCTTTTCTCCGATAATGCGGATGTTCTCATCACCCACTTCGATACGGGATATAACGGCGCGCAGGTACGCTTTACGGGCGTGGATATCGCCTGTCTCGAGCTTGTCGCGCATTAGAGCCGAGAACGCCGTCAGACGTGCAGGGGTGATTTCGGTTCGGCTCGCCGCCGTATCGATGATCCTCTCGATTGCTGCTTCTGCCAGATCCCGCTCTTGCTTGATGGCTTGGATGCGGTCCTTGAGGTCTGCATCAAGTTCCACCACACCATCTTCAATGGCTCGGTAAAGGCGAGCTAGCTTGTCCTTGGCTTTGTCGCGCTGGCCTTCAAGGGCACAGCGCCGCTCGGCAACCTCAGTCTGGCGCGATGTGCGCCGCTCCACAAGCTTATATAGGATATCCTCGAGGCGTTCAGGCGCGAGAAGCTGTTCCTTGACGTTGGTTAGGATGAGGTCGTCGAGCTTGGCCAGCGGGATATGCCGCCCCTTGCAGACCGACGGGCCCTTTTGGTGACAGCCTCCACAGGTGTAATAGCTGTAGGAGCGATTACGGCGACGTGTGCCGGTGCGGGTCATCCATGACCCACAGGTAGCGCACACAGCAAGGCCAGTGAGAAGGATTGGGCCGTTCACTACGCGGGGTGCTGTGACCTTGGGGTTGTTACGGGCGAGCTTAGCCTGCACCGCCTCGAACAATGGCAAGGGCACGATAGTGGGCACGGGGATCTCAACTACGCTCTCGGGGTCATTGAGTTCTTGGGTCCGACCATTGCGAACGCCATAGAGGCAGATGCCTAGCGCGTACGTCCGGTTGGTAAGGATGTTATGGATGGGGCCCACGCCGAACGCTGCACCTCTGCGGGTGCGATAGCCTTTGGCGTTGAGCCACTTGGCCGTGTCCTTAACCCCAAGCGGGGGAGCGCCATCGATGCCATACGCATACAGGGTAAAGATCAGCCGCACGAGCTCTGCATCTACTGGATCAACCGCGAGCTTCTTCTTGATCTTTGATCCGCGCCTTTCGGCTTCGACAATGCAGTAGCCGAGCGGCGCGGCGGCACCGTTCCAAAACCCCTGCTTGGCCGACTCTCGCATTGAGCGGCTCACATTTTTGCCATTCTCGCGGGAGGTGTATTCATCAAAGATGCCAATGATCTGGCGCATGAGCAACTGGCTCGGGTCATCGCCGGTTGGTTGGGTCATCGAGATGACCTCGACGCCCTGCTTGCGCAACTTACGAATGGTGAGCTCCATCTCGGCACCATTGCGGTAAAAGCGCGAGAAGGCATGGACACAGATAACATCGAACCTGCGATCGGGGCGCGATGCTTCCTCTAGCATGCGCCTGAACACTGGACGGCGGTCATCGGTGGCCGAAGCGCCGGGTTCAACAAACTCGCAGGTAAGTTCCCAGCCTTGAGCTTCACAAAACCGCTGCGTGACATCGCGCTGCGACGGGATTGAGACATCACCTTCTGCTTGGCGTCCGGTGCTTACCCGGAGGTACAGCGCCACGCGTTTGGGTTGGGTGATGGAGGGTGCAGTTGTAAATGCCATGTTGGCCTCTCAGTTACGGCTTTGGCCAGCCGCAATGGAGGCTGGTGAGTTATTGGAGTAGTTGGTGCAGGTCAGCGCCCAAAAGCTGCTCAAGCGCGTCAAGCTCGGCGTTAGAAATCGGGAAGTCGGATCCAAGATTAACCAGCTCGACGCATTGCGAAATACCGCTAATAGCGGGCTCTTTCTCGCTTGTCTGTTTCGGGCTTGTTCCACTGGACATGCATACGCGATGTCAGATTTGAATGCCCTTGCCATTGGCAGAACCACATGAATTCCGAACATGGTTGTGCAACTAAAAGCGTAGCGCGTCATTTGTCAGCGTTCCAAAACTTAACCTCGTTGCGGTATTTTTTGAGCATCCGAACAACAGCAGAATGTTGATTTACGGGCTCGAACCTAATCGCGCCAAATACACTTATGCATAGCCTATCAAAAGAGCCCTCAACCGACGACGTCGGGCGCTTTCCGAGAATTCGGCTAGCATCGCACGCCAGATCAAATAAGATGGTGTCGCGGACCCAATTGCTTGGTGCACCGAGCTTTTTCTGACCTCTTTCCGCAAGGTAACTCTCAAATTGCGCGCGCATTTTATCAATTATGAAAATGAGCACATCAGCCCTATTTTTGAGATCAAACATCTGTTTGTGTTGCGCAAAGTAGCGTTCGACGTCGATTACGCCGTTGGGTAAGTTTAGGCGCGCCTGATCAGCGACAAAATCGCTTACGTTGAGTTCGAACTCGATTTTGGGATTCAGTTCGGTGAGTGCTTGGAATGACAGCATTGTGCCCAGTAGCCCAAGGTTTTCGGGTGTCTGGATGTGTTGCAGTGTCTTGCGACCATTAGATATCTGATTACGAAGTTCGTTTAGAAGATTAAGAATAGTCTGTGCTCGATCTATGACTATATCAATGTCTGGAGTGTCGTATCGTTTTTCCGCGTGGCGTTTCACTTTTTCGACCGCGTTTGTGACGGTTCGGGTAAGCGCCCAAGCCTGTTCATCGTTAAGCTTATGCTGATTGGCGAGCTCCTTGAACGCTTTCGCATCTGGCAAAATAATGTGATCAGCTAACGCCAGAATATCTTCAGCCGTCATTGAGTTTGTCTTAGCCATTATCCTTCTCCCCTCAGTGCGGTAATTGTTTTGACAAAACTAACGTGGCCTTCCTGTGCTTTGGCCTGCCTGTAGTATCTCTCGGTAGTTTGGAAGCTGCGGTGGCCGAGCAGCGGCGCTGCCAGCCTTACATATTCTGGAGCTTCGGTTGCGAGCGTTGAGGCCGCAGCATCACGGAACATGTGCGGCGAGCAATGTTCGCCAAACCGTTCGCCTGTGTGCCGGCAGATCCGGCTATAGAGACCATCCTGCGTCATGGGAGAGCCATGGTTCGATATCCAAAGGAAATCGCCTGTTGGCCTTTGCCATCGGCCATTGCAGGCCACAAGCATTGGACGATAGAAATCGAGATAGCGTTGAAGGTATGGCTCAAGCACTGGTGGCACTATCGTCTCGAACCAAGCGTGGGTTTTAGTCTGCTCAGGCGTAAGTTGGATAAACCATTGCCCCTGTCGCCGAACGATGCTGCTGCCGATTTCAAGCGCGGTGAAGTTCTTGCGCCGGATAGGGACATAGGCAAGCAAGGCGATCATCAGCCCATCACGATATTGCACGGCATCAGATGTGCTGTCGCCCCCTTGCACGGCGTGCATGAGGTCAAAACCAAGCTGCGCCAACTCGTCGGTCATCAAGATGCGGGTTTTCTCGCGGGCAGGCTTGTGTCGCGCGCGGATACGGCTTGCTAGACGGTTGATAAACGACCAGTCCCGCTCAGGCGCTAACAAGGACGCCATAATGCCCAGATCTTGCAGGCGGGCCATGATGGTCTGCGTGCCATTACCTAGGTCAGTGAGGTGTTTAACATATGATTTTACCCGCTGCGGGCCAATACGCTCAGTAGGGGCCTCCTCTAGGCAGTCAGGCTCGTATATTTTGCAGTAGGTCAAGAACCGCCCATATCCCCGTTCGACTTTGAAGTTGGATGCAACGGATAGATGCGCCAATGCCCCGAGGTGATCATCAAGAATGGTCCCCGGGGTCTGCGCATTTTGCCAGACAGTGCGGTCAGCTTCCGGCCAAAGCGCAAGCGGCATACACCGCCGCTCCGGCGTCTTGTTCGGCCCATACCGACCGCCGCTCATTTGTCCGACCTCCGCTTGGAGGCAATGGGTGCATGTTGCGCGCGCAGCGTATCAACCACATTATTGAACACAGCGCTTGCCCGCTTTGCTTCTGCCCCGGAGTAGAAGCTCGTCGTAGTATCCAGCCGTTTGTGTCCGAGTACCTGCCGTACTACCTCATAATTACCCGGCTGCTGGTCGAGGAACACCTTGCCAGCAAAGTGCCGGAACAGATGAACGTTAAACGTGTGGCCGGTAAACTCAAAGACGATCTTTTTAATCTGCAGGCCAAGCGTATGGGCCGTCTTGTGCTGACCATTACGCCCTGGGAACAAGGCATCAGTTGGTTCACGCATCAGATAGGGCCGATACTCTTTCATATACCAGCGCAGGATATCCAAGGCATATTCCGGGATGTTAAAATCAACCGGATGCCTGTTTTTGGTCTCGCTTTCGCTGATGACCAGATGGACCTCTTTGCGCTGCTGTTTGAGGTGCCGGTTAATATCGATCGCGCAAAGATTGGCTTTGCGGATAGGTGTTGCCTGCAGCAACGCGATTGCAGCCGCCACCTGTGCCAACACCGCCTTTTGTGCTGGCGCCCGCTTATCGCGCTCCACTTGTTGCCGGATGGTGTCTGGTAGGCATAGGAACTGCCTTACAAGCTCTGCATCATCAAACGGCCGAAGCCGTTCACGGTTCTTGGCCGTAAGCCCGCCTGTCTGCACAGATACCCTTTTGCACAAAGCACTGATCTTTCGGTCATGCTCCTCATCCACCTTGACGTGGTAGCGGGCAACATTGCGCAGGCAGGCTGCCATTTGCGCAACACCGGCAGATGTTTTGCCGCCAGCCCTCTCCATGTGAAAGTGCAAAATCAGCTTGAAGTTATCGACCTCGACCAAACGGGCGATGCCGGTGATGGTCGCAGGGTCAACGCCGGATCGGGCAAGCACTGATGCAGCGGTCCGTAACTGGCGGGTACGGGTTGCAATGGTCGCGGGGCGTGAAGGACGCAATGGTCCATCGTCGTCCAAGTTCACATTACGCATGCGATCAGCGTAGGCGTTCACATCCGCTTCGAACGAAGCTGGGAAGTATGCGAACGGGTAGACATAGACCTCGCGTTTCTCGACACGCGGGATTGTGATTTGCGGCCATATGTCTGGAAATTGATCAACCGCACGGTTCCACCCCCACAAAAAATGGTCCCATGCCTGTTCGGCATTTGCACGCATGCGATCGTTCAATATGGTATCGCGGTAGCTATGCAGGTCATTCAATGACACAGCATCTGCATCCACACCAAGGCCACTGAGATACCGCGCGCACGCCGAAACTTTCCGTTTAAGGGACGCCGGCAGCATCGTCAAAAGCGCAGCCCATTGCGGCAGCAGCGGAGTTGTGTTGCGGCTTGGATAGCTTTTGCCCACAAGGCCGACCGCACGCGCCACGCCGGTTTTGACATTGCTCCAGCGGCCCTTTGAGTACCCAAGCGCAACATATGATATGCCTTCCAATTTACGCCGGATATATATGGGGCTCGCAGGCACTTCATCGGGCGACAGACCCAGCGCTTTGCAGAAGGTCATCACGGCGCTTCGCGTATCCCGCTTCTGTATGTCGGTCAGCGGCGCCTCCAATAGCGCAATAAGCGCATCTGCGAGGGTTGGTTTATGTTGGTCGTTATGGGTCATCTGAACCTCGTGAAGACTGGAGCGGACATAAGATGTTATTCGTGGGTACATATACTACATTTTCAACCCTGTATGGGGCTAAGCCTATTCACGACAGTCACCTAAACCGACATAATTACTGGGCTTTCCAGCAAGCATATCGAGCAGGTCTGATTGTCGGATACGGACCGCTCGTCCGATGCGTGAAGCGGGCAATTGGCCTGTGCGAATGAGGCGCGAGACTGTGCGATCGGACACCCGTAGATATCGCGCCACCTCTGATCTGGTCAGTAGGTCGGCCGGGTTGTCCGCCGACACTTGTGGCGTTGCTGCGTGAGCCATAGGCTCAGGCTTTGCGTATACCCACGATGGAAGGTCTTGGCTGCTATCCAATGTTGAAGCGGCAGGAACACGCACCAGCTTTTTGGTATTTTTGTCAAACATATGCGAATGTCGCACATGCCAAATATCAGGTCATCGGCATAACCTAAGGATTGTTGTGGGGGGTTTTGCGACAAGCCATATATCAAGCTGATATAGCTAATTTCGAAGCCATCGATAACAACCCTGATACGCCTATATAGCCAACCTGACAAGCTTTCCGTGGTGTATAATGGCAGCTGTGCGCCCAATATCGGTCATCCAAGATTTTCAGACCGCCTCTATAAGCATACGCCCATCACCGTGTCATGCTATGACAGAAATTGGTTACAGAACTGGCTGCAGGCTTTCATGGGACGAAACGTCAAACCCCGTTACTCATGTTTTGCCGCTAGCGATCATTTTGAAAATCCCGCTCGCACGAGCAATAAGGGTATCGTTGGAGAG
>NZ_JBIICH010000032.1:0-18525 GCF_044239005.1 Sphingorhabdus sp.
CTGCTCATAATGTTTGGGCGGGGTGATGACTTCCATCCGTTCGGACAATAATGGGCGGAAGCTTGGGCGCGACTTGAACATCGCATACCACGCCTTGGTCTGCTCATGCCCCGTCCAGTCGATCCCGCCGAGATAATCGGCCACCGAAATTTGTGCGGCCGCGGCAAGATCGGCCATGCTCATGACCGCGCCGGACAGCCATGCACGGTGGTCAATCAGATAATCGATATAATCGAGATGCCCGTTGGCCAGCTTCATCGCTTCACGCAATATTTTGGACTCGGGCGGCTGCCGGTCGATCAGGCGCTTTTTCATCCGTTCGTGCAGAAGCGGCTGCGTCACATCGCCATAAAATTGTTCGTCAAACCACGCGACGAGCCGGCGTGTTTCGGCGCGATATTGCGCTGTGCCTGTGATCATCGGATTAGTGGCAACGGTTTCATCGATATATTCTGAAATCGCGACCGAATCGACCAAGGTGATATTGCGTTCCGGATCGCGCATCACCGGCGTGCGGCCAGCGGGATTCATGTGCAGAAACTCGTCGCGCTGTTCCCACGGATTTTCGCGCACAAGGCTGTACGGCACACCCTTTTCGCCCAAAAGGAGTCGTACCTTACGCGAAAACGGACACAGCGGATATTGATGGAGATGCCACATAGGTATCTGTTAGGACCGGTTAACCAAAATGTGAAGGGGTGCGCCACAAAAGCGCATAGATTAGTTGGATTTGGAAACTTCGCCGGGTTCCCGTTTGGCTTCCTTCGCCATTTCCGCGTCAATCTTGGCCTCGGCCGCCTTCACCCTGCGTTCGGTTTCGGCATATTGGCTGTCAAAATCCTTCTGACATCCGGCCAGCGTGAGCAACAAAATGTACGAAACAAGACGCATCAATAATCCTTTTTATACCGCACATTGACGTTGGACGTTCCGCCGCTGCCGATCTGGCTTAAGATCGAAAGCGCGGGCGTCAGGCTAATTTCCAGCTGCGTTGCGGTGTAGCCCCGCGCGTCGGTGACGATTTCGACATAGACATCATTGGTAATATATTGGCCAAAAGCCACCGCCATACCGCGCCCCGTGATGTCATCCGCGCCCAATATGCGCAGCCGGTCCAATCCCGTTGCCGACTGCAGCACGCCAAGCGGATTAAGCCCGCCCGGTCCGCCACGCAAATTGTTCAGCGATCCTGCCAATTGCACCGCCTGAATTGCGGACAGTTCGCCAATCGAATTGCCAAACAATATGCGCGCCATAATTTCATCCTGCGGCAATGCCGGGGTCGAGCTGAAGCTGATGTCGGGATTTTGGCCCGTGCCCCTGATGTTGACGCGCACCGTCGTGCCGTCGACGTCACTGGCGGCGGCGACCCGAATCGACGGGTTGGCGGCGGGGCCGCCGTTGAAGGATATCCGGCCGCTTTCCAGTTCGAACGACCGACCGGCAAAGCCCAATGTGCCGCGCACCAATTCCATATCGCCAGAAATCAACGGTGCAGCGCTGGTGCCCGTTATCCGCAATTTTGCGCCCCATTCGGATTCAAGCCCCATGCCGGTGACATATAAGTTGCCGGGCGCTTCGAGCGCGATGTCGAGTTTCCAGTTGCCGGGCAGGCTTGCGATTGCATCGGCATCACCCGACACACGCGGACGGCGAATTGACTGTTTGCGGCGGACACCTGTGAGCGTTGCAACCTTCGCCGCGCCCTGTCGGATGATTTTGAACCGCGTTTCGGGCAGGCGCAACTTACCGCGGATCAGTGCGGAACCATCCGGCGCATTGGTAACGGTGATTTGTCCAGTTGCCGTTGTCGAGATCAGCTCGCTTCGGGCAACACGTGCACGGTCGAGATCAAGGTTCAGCTGAACCGGGAAGCCTTTGGCCGAGCTAAGATTGACAATACCCTTGCCACTGATCGTCCCGTCGCCCGCCTTTGCGTTCAGCTCGGTCACGTCCAACTGGTCGTTGGTAAACAGACCGCGGATGCGCAAATTGGTCAGCCGCGTGCCATAAGCATCATTTTCGTACATCAGGTCATTGGCGCGGACAACGCCGGTCAGTTGCGGTGTTTGAACACGGCCCGAAAAATCCGCTGCGACGCCGATATTTCCGGACAGGCTCTGATCCGCCAAAGCCGCCAGCGAAAACAGCGTATCTGCTGGACCATTATAGCGCACGCCACCCGACAAGGGCGCGGCAAGCAATCGTTCGGTCCAACTGGCGGTACCGGGCGGTAGCGGCGTCAGGTCAATCTGGACACGCCCCACAGCCGCACCACGCCGCCGGATAATCGCGCGCGCATTGCCGCCATCGGGCAACAATCGCGCGACCAGACTGATATCGACAGGTTGCGAACGCGACCCCAGATTTGCGCGAACGAAGCTGCTGATTTCCAACCGTGCATCCGCGCGCGGAAACGCAGCCAAGGATGCTTGCGCCCAATCGATGCTTCCGGTGACCGTTCCGCTCAGGCCGGGAACGGGAAAGAGAGGATTCAAAGCGGCTATGTCGACCTTGTCCAACCGTGATTGGAATGACATCGTATCGCCATAGCTTCCGGCCAACCGAACCGAGCCTTGCGCCAGTTTGATGGTGCTCGGCAAAATGTCATAGCTGCCACGGCGCGGAATGATGCGGATGGGACCAGCGGTTGCGAAATCGACGCTGTTCGCCCGGCCCTTGGCAGCGATGCGCCAAAGCTGCGGGGTGAAATCTGCATTGGCGGCGACGCGGAATGGCACTTCGCTTCGGCCCTCCGCCAATATCTGCCCCGTCCCTGTCCCGTCGCGATAGTTGATCTTTGCCCGGGCGGCGGCAATCGCGATGTCGTTCAAAATGGCATTTTCCATCTGAACGTCCGCAACAATCTGCGGACTGTCATACAAAATGACGTCGGCTTTAATGATGCCGCGACCAATGGCCAGTTTTTGCGCACCGGCGAGTTCCGCATTCAACGCAACCGCATCAACGACGGCGCGTTGGAAACTGCCTTGCGCCGAAAGCTCAATTGTACCGTCAAACCCTGCGCCTGCGCCGGTGAGCGTACCGACAAAGGGACCCGCGGCGGCTTGCTGGATACGACCGGTAATGCCGATACCCGCAAAATTGCCCCGTTGGATATCAATCGTGAGGGGGCCATCGCCCGAAAGCACATCGGCATCACCGCTGATCGGACCATAATCGGTCAACCCCGTCAGTGCGACCGCATATCCCCGCTGGCTTCGCGTGACGACGCCGACCACATTCGACAAACCAACGCCAAAGCCCGGATTGGTCGCCGTGATGCGATACACCGGATCGTCAAAAGTCCCGGTCATCGCGACAGCCACCGGGCCATATCGGTTCGAATAGCCAAGCCCGTTAAAAAGTACGCGGCCACCGTCGGCAACGTAAGTTCCCGTGCCGCTGTTCAGCCGGAACAACGGCGAGACGACGGTCGCACGGGTAATCTGCAATATGCCGTTGGTGCCGTATCGAATACCGGCATCGACAAACATCTGCCCGCCCAGAAACTTTTGCGCGCCCGCACTGAACATCTGAGTGGAACGTGCCTTCAATGTGCCAACCAGCGCATAGCCTTTGCCAAAAGTAGTCTCGATATCAACGTCGGCGACCACGTTAAACAGCCCGACCGAGTTCACTTGGAAGCCGTCGACTTTCCCGTCCAACGCGGTTGTGTAAAAACCCTTATTAATATCGCCGACCAGCAAGGCCGTGGCGTTGATACGGTCTGACATGATCTTCAGATTATCCGAAAGCAGACGCCCGTTCGCGATCGCCAAATCACCGTTCAGGCGCACGTTGGTCAACAAGCCACCGGCGATCTGGTTGATACCGCTGACGCGCCGCGCGCGGGCGGCTACCGGAATAAGGAAGCGGTCAGCCGCGCCTTGCGCCTCACCGCTCAACGTCACATCCTCAAAGGTCGTAAGGCCGAATGCCAAACGCGTGGCGGTCGCGGAATAGGCGACGGTGGGCTGGGCAAATGCCCCGTTCAATAATGCCTTTCCGCGGACATTTGTGCCGCTGACGTTTGAACCGATGATGCCGGGCCGAAGCAAACGAATGTCCAGGGCAAGGTCGCGGAAACGCGCTTCGCCCAAGTCGGCAACGCCATCTGCGCGCAACTCCATCGCGGCCGAGCGCAATGTCCCGCTGATGTTCGCAGATCGTTCGGCAAAGCTTGCCGCCATGTCGATGTTCGCCACGGGCGATAATGCGCGCACCAACAGGCTGTTCGCCATCAATTTGGCGGGCGCGGCGGTGCCCTTTGCGGTGAATGTGCCTTCCCGCGCGGTCAGGGCAATGTCCGCAACTTTTTCCGCACCCATTTGCGCGGACAAAGCGCCGTCCCATTTGCGCCAGCTGCCACGGCCAGCGAGGGTCATCGTCATGGGCACGTCACGTCCCATCAGCCCGGCCACAACGCCCTTGGCCGGGGCGTCGAGGTTCAGGTCGACATCGAAACGATTATCGTCCGGCACGGCATCCAGTTTCAGGACGATGCGATCACCGCGCAGGCTGCCCGCCGTCGCGGTGACGATTGCGCGGCGATCGGCAATCTGGACCTTGCCCGACAGCGAGGCGACCTGTTCCGCGCCCGTGATGCCTTTTGCAAAGACAATACGGTCAATTTGCAGCTGACCGATATTGATATCCAAATCGGGCAACAACGGGTCGCCGCGGTCGGGCAATATGCGGAATGCCGGCATCCGCGCCACGTTGAGCGTGGGCGCGCGCAGCGAGGTGATGTTTACGCCGCTGGAGAAATAAGACAGCGGGTTCCAATCAAGCCGGATTTCCGGCGCACGGGCAAAGCCGCCCTTGGGATCGCGGAACTGGACATCGCGCAGGATGGTATCGCTGTAAATCGAACCCTCAATCTTCCCGATGCGGATGTTGAGGCCATTTTCCATTTCGAACGCAGCAATCTGCCGCGCGACAAAATTTCGTCCCGATTGCGTATCCAGCCACACATAACCGCCGGCGATCACCAGCAACAGCAATGCCATGACCGCCCCGGCCCCGATGGCTATGCGCCGCCACATCATCAAAACGCCTGTCCAATCGACACATAGACGCTGACACGCGATTCACCCGGTCGCCGGTTCACAGGCGTCGCGACATCCAGACGGATTGGGCCGAAATTTGTGTAAAAGCGCCCGCCAACCCCGACGCCCATGCGCCAGTCGTTGAACTTTGGAATGCTCGATTCATAGGCTTGGCCCGCATCGACAAAGCCGACAACGCCGTAATTGCCAAAACGATAGCGGCCTTCCAGCGAAAATTCATTCATGCTCCGGCCGCCGACCGGATCGTTATTCGGATCTTTCGGGCCAAGCTGTTGATAGCCAAAGCCACGCACCGATCCACCGCCGCCGCCATAAAAGCGCCGCGAAGGGGCAAGGTTATCGCGTGCGATGCCGGATATCGTCCCCGCGCGCGCGCGCGCGGCGACAACGATATTGTCTTTCACCGGATAATAATAAGACGCATCAAGAATGGCCCGCGCATAAATCTGCTTTCCGGTCCCAAGCGATGTCTCTGGCGACACGCGCACATTGACGCGATACCCTTTGGTCGGGTCCAGTAGATTGTCCGACCGGTCAAAGCCGACTTGCCCGGGAAGCGCCGCGACATAAAAGATCTGCCGGTCGCGAAGCCCGCGCGCGAAATCGAACTGGTCTTCTGATGTCGCCAATATTTCAGCGCCAATCGACCATGTAAATTTCTTTTGCCAGATGGGCGTCGACACGAACGACATCGTCCCGGCCAGACGCCCGGTATAGGCTTCAAAAGCGTCGTAATTGCTGTGTAAAGCGGTCAACGATATGTCGATATTGCGGTCGCGCCGTCCGGCATTCGCCCGCGCGACGGATATGCTCGCAGCTTGTTCTTTTGTCCCCACCACGCCCGCTGCGGTCAGCGATCCTTCCGGGGGAAACAGGTTGCGATGTGTCCAGCTTACATCGGCACGCAAGCCCTGCCCTGTGCCATAGCCTGCGCTGCCGGCAATGGTGCGCGGCGGTGCCGCTTCCTGCCGCACGAGCAGGTCAGCATAAGGCGTTCCATCTGGCGCGCTGCCCTCGCCCGGGACAGGTTCAACAGATACCGTCGACTGCAAGCCCGTGGCGATGAGCGCCGCGCGCAAATCGTCAACTTTCCGGCTGTCATACAGGTCGCCGGTCTTAAACCGCCGCAATATCGAGACATGGTCGGCGTCAAAAGCCGTGCTGCCTTCGGTCCGCAATTGCCCGAAATAGCTGCGTGCGCCCGTTTCCACGGGCAAGCTGTAGTCGCCAATGCCCCTGTCGCTATCCAGCAATATGTCCCGCTCGCCGACCTTTGCAAAAGGATAGCCATTTTGGGGCAACTCAACGGAAATATTCGCTTCGGCAGCCAAGATGATGTCCGCGACAATCGGATCGCCGCCTTTGGGAACAAAACTGCGGCTGATAAGATCCGCCGGCTCAACAGCGGGCGCGGCAAAAGCGATCTGCCCGAGATAGTAACGCCGTCCGGGCACAACCGTCAGGATGACGTTCAAGGGCTGGCCTTCCACAACAGATGGCTGAACCACGACACGCACATCAGCGTCGAAAAAGCCTTGCCCGTTTAGAATGTCCAATAGCAACTGACGGTCGGCGCGTGCACGTTGGCTGATTTCTGCGCGGTTTTCCGCCGTACCGTCACCATCGTTGAGCACCGACAGGCTATCAAATCTTTCGCGTACATCACGCCAAATAGCGGCTTCCACAGCGACCCCGTCGGCGTCTTTGGCAATATCGGTTGTCTTTGTGGCATCCAGCCCATCGATACGCAGTACATAACGCAACGCCCGCGTCTCACGTTCGGCAGCCTGCGTTGGTTCAGGCGGTGGTTCAACATCAAAGCTATCAATTGGCGGAAGCGGATCGTCCAGCAACGGGTCCGTAACCGGCGGATCGGGCAGGATTTCCACGGCATCGCCATCCTGCACGGCTGCGATAGCGGGATCGCCAGCGGCTTGTGCTGTCTGCTGCTGCGCCGTGCCGCCCTCTTCCTTTGCCTCTTGTTCGGCCTGCCACGCGTCGATGCTCTCCAACGGCGCGTCGTCCAGTGACGGGATGGCGGCGCCGAATTCCGCGTCGCCAATGATTGGCGTTTGCGGATCAGCGGGTGCGGGGCTCAAGACTTTCGACGGCACGGTGGATGGCGCCTGCGCGGGCACAACGGCACCGGCAGCCGGATTTTGGGCGAGCAGAGGCGCTGCGGCACAACCAAGATATAAAAAGGCAGTTAATCGGATCAAACAGACATCCCTTCGCGCCCAACGTCCCCTTATGCACAAGGTTCCATCCAGACACATCAATATCCGTTACCGTGAAGAGAATAGGATGCCAATGATAAGGCACAGGGTGAACCAATTATCTGCAGGCGGGCGCAGGTCGGCCTTGAAAGCTTTCGGGCGGTGGTGCAAAGCGCCAACCAATTCACACGCTGCATGATGGAGCATTTATGCAAGGCAAGTTGGTAACGATTTTTGGCGGCAGCGGTTTTCTGGGCCGCTATGTGGCGCAGGCGCTGTTGAACGAAGGCGCACGTATTCGTGTGGCCTGCCGCAACGTCGGTGGCGCCAATCATATCAAGCCGCTCGGCAATGTCGGACAAGTTCAATTGATGGCGGCGGATGTGCGAAAGCCAGATAGTGTTGCGCGCGCCGTGATGGACGCGGATGCGGTTATCAATCTTGTCGGCAGCTTCGACAATATGGACGCTGTGCAAAATGTTGGCGCAGGCATCGTCGCGCAGGCCGCAGCCGCCGCTGGTGTCAAAGCGCTCGTGCATGTGTCGGCCATCGGCGCCGATGCACACAGCGAAGCGGTATATGGGCAGAGCAAAGCAGGTGGCGAAGCCGCCGTGCGCGCAGCATTCCCATCAGCAGTCATCCTTCGGCCATCCATCGTCTTTGGCCGCGAAGACCAGTTCATCAACCGCTTTGCCGGAATGATCCGGTCGCTTCCCGTCATTCCCGTCATTGGGGCAGGCACGAAGTTCCAGCCGGTATTTGTGGGCGATGTCGCAAAGGCTGTTGCAAAGGCCGTGGCCCATCAGGACGGCAGCACGCTTGAATTGGGTGGTCCCGAAATATTCTCGATGATGGAGCTGAACCGCTGGATCGCCAAAGCCATCGGCCGTGCTCCCCTATTTGTGGAAGTGCCTGACGTCGCAGCAAAGCTGCTCGCAAAGGGCACGGGTTGGCTGCCGGGCGCGCCTATCACCGAAGATCAGTATAAGATGCTGGGCAAGGACAATGTCGTAACCGGCACGGATGGGCTTGCGGCCTATGGCATCGTGCCCACGCCGCTCGATACAATTGGCGCTGACTGGCTGAACATCTATCGCCGGCACGGCCGCTTTGGTGGCAGTCAGTGAGCGATTGGCTGATCGCCGTGCTCCTCGGCATTATCGAGGGGCTGACGGAGTTTCTGCCCGTATCGTCCACCGGACATCTTATACTTGCCGGTGAGCTGGTCGGATTTACCGACAACAGTTCGATTGCGTTCAAAATTGCCATCCAGCTGGGCGCAATATTGGCGGTGTTGCTGGTATATTGGCAACGCTTCTGGGCCGTCGGTATGGGGTTGTTGAAAGCACAACCCGGTCCAATCGCGTTCACGCGCAACATCCTGCTCGGCTTTGTGCCAGCTTTGCTCATCGGCGTTGTCGCGTACGACGCCATTCGCGCCGCCATGCAAACGCCGGAGATCGTCGCCATTGCGCTGATCGTCGGCGGCATCATCATATTGGTTCTTGAACGGATCGTGAAAAATGTCCGCTTCCATTCGGTTGAGGACATACCGTTCGGCACGGCCTTATCCATCGGCCTCATTCAATGCACAGCAATGCTGCCCGGGGTGAGCCGGTCAGGCGCGACGATCATGGGCGGGCTTATGATGGGCGTCGAACGCAAAACCGCGGCCGAATTTTCCTTTTTCCTTGCCGTGCCCACGATGATGGCCGCGACCGTCTACGCGCTATGGAAAGATCGCGCACTGCTGAGTGCCGATGATCTCGACATGATTGCCATTGGGTTCACTGCCGCATTTGTGGTTGCCGTGATCGTGGTGAAAGCGTTCGTGGCGCTGGTGGGCCGATATGGCTTCGCGCCATTTGCCTATTACCGAATCATTGCGGGTTCAGCCGCTTTGCTCTGGCTGGCCATGCGGTAAGGGCCGAAACGGTCATAAATATATGAAATAATATTGCGTGAGACCCTCATTTAGGCCCCAAATATACATCATATGACAGTGAAACTGTCCTATTATTCGGTTTTATAGGTGACATCCGCCGTTTGCCGCGGTAGGCGCGGCGCATATTCAAGGAGTGTGCGCTGTGGCCAAAGACCCGATGCTGAAATTTATCTCGAAACCGCAGGCCTACCCTGAAAAGCGGGCCGCGCAGCTTCGTGCAGAAGATTTTGCAGAAATCGCGGAACGTTATGCGTCCGACGACGCCGCGGATCAGGCATCGCGTTGTTCGCAATGCGGCGTGCCATATTGTTCGGTCCATTGCCCGTTGCACAACCATATCCCCGATTGGTTGCGCCTGACCGCCGAAGGGCGCTTGCGCGAGGCGTATGAGCTTTCCAATCTGACCAGCACCATGCCCGAAATTTGCGGCCGCATCTGCCCGCAAGATCGCTTGTGCGAAGGCAATTGCGTCATTGAATTTTCCGGCCACGACGCGGTGACCATTGGCTCTGTTGAAAAATATATCACCGACACCGCTTGGGAACAGGGCTGGGTCGAACCCGTTGCGGTCGGACCATCGCGTGGACAATCGGTCGGCATCATTGGCGGCGGCCCGGGTGGCCTGACGACCGCAGAATATCTGCGCGTCGCGGGATATGACGTGCATGTGTACGACCGATACGACCGTATGGGTGGCTTGCTGACCTATGGCATTCCCGGTTTTAAGCTGGAGAAAGACGTCGTCATGCGCCGCGTGAAGCGGCTTGAGGATGCGGGCATCCATTTCCATCCCAATTTCGAAGTTGGCCGTGACGCCACGCTGGACGCATTGCGCGCCAAGCATGACGCCGTGTTGATTGCGACCGGCGTGTACAAGGCGCGTGCGGTGTCGTTGCCGGGCGGCGATCTGAATGGCGTGGTGGCGGCATTGGATTATTTGACCGCATCCAACCGCAAGGGCTTTGGCGACGCTGTACCCGCTTTTGAAAGCGGCGCGCTGAATGCCGAGGGCAAGAATGTCGTCGTCATTGGCGGCGGCGACACCGCGATGGATTGCGTTCGCACCGCCATCCGCCAAGGCGCGAAGTCGGTGAAATGCCTCTACCGCCGCGACCGCGAAAATATGCCCGGTTCGCAGCGTGAAGTTGCCAATGCCGAAGAAGAAGGCGTCGAGTTTGTGTGGCTGTCCGGCCCCAAGGGCTTTGAAGGCAATGGCAAGGTCGAGCGGGTTCAGGTTTCCAAAATGCGCCTTGGTGCACCCGATGCATCGGGTCGCCGCGCGCCGGAGAATGACCCGCAAGGTGACTTCACACTGGATGCCGACCTGGTGATTACCGCACTTGGTTTCGAAGCCGAAGACCTGCCTGTATTGTTTGGCGCGGCTGACCTGAACGTCACCCGCTGGGGCACCATTCGCGTCGACCATAATACGCAGATGACCAATCTCGACGGTGTGTTCGCGATTGGCGACATCGTGCGCGGCGCGAGCCTTGTCGTCTGGGCGATCCGCGATGGCCGCGACGTGACGCAGCATATGCACAATTATCTGAAATCAAAAGCAAGCCGTGAAAAGGTTGCAGCATGACCATATTCTATCCCACCCCCGAACATGAACGCCTCGCCAATGAGGGCATGTATTATCCGGAATCCGAAGGCGATGCCTGCGGCGTTGGCTTGATTGCCGCGACCGATGGTAAGCCATCACGCCGCGTGGTGGCAGCCGGGATCGAAGCTCTGAAAGCCGTGTGGCACCGTGGTGCCGTTGATGCCGACGGCAAGACGGGTGATGGCGCCGGGCTGCATATCGACTTGCCCGTTCGCTTCTTTGACGATGCCATTGCCGACAGCGGCCACCGCCCGATGCCAAACCGTTTGGCGGTCGGCATGGTCTTCCTGCCGCGCACCGACCTGAGCGCACAAGAAAACTGCCGGACGATTGTTGAGGCTGAAATCATTGACGCGGGCTACACCATTTATGGCTGGCGTCAGGTGCCGGTCGACGTGTCGGTTATCGGCACCAAGGCGCAGGCGACACGGCCCGAAATCGAACAGATCATGATCGCGGGCCCAATGCCCGATGCGGTGGACGCGACCGAGTTTGAAAAGAATCTGTATCTCGTCCGCCGCCGGATTGAGAAGAAAATCATCGCCGCGCAAATTCGCGATTTCTACATCTGCTCGCTGTCGTGCCGGTCGATTGTCTACAAGGGCCTGTTCCTCGCAGAAAGCCTTTCGGTCTTTTACCCCGATCTTCAGGACGACCGTTTTGAAAGCCGCGTTGCGATTTTCCACCAGCGTTATTCGACCAACACTTTCCCCCAATGGTGGTTGGCGCAGCCGTTCCGCGGCCTTGCCCATAATGGCGAAATCAACACGATCCGTGGCAACCAGAATTGGATGAAGAGCCACGAAATCAAAATGGCCAGCATCGCCTTTGGCGCGCAGTCTGATGATATTAAGCCCGTCATTCCAGCAGGTTCATCGGACACTGCAGCGCTTGATGCCGTGTTCGAAACATTGGTCCGTTCGGGCAAGGAAGCACCAACGGCAAAGCTGATGCTGATCCCCGAAGCATGGCAGTCAAACCCCAATCTGCCCGCGTCCCACCGCGCAATGTATGAATATATGTCCAGCGTCATGGAACCATGGGATGGCCCCGCTGCGCTGGCCATGACCGATGGCCATTGGGCCGTTGCAGGCGTTGACCGCAACGCCCTTCGCCCGCTGCGCTACAGCCGCACGTCGGACAATTTGCTCGTCATCGGTTCCGAAACCGGCATGGTCGTTCTTCCCGAAACGACAATATTGGAAAAGGGCCGCCTTGGTCCCGGCCAAATGATTGCCGTCAACCTCGACGAAGGCAAATTGTACCGCGATGGCGAGTTGAAAGACCGCATCTCGGCAGAGCAGGATTATGGCGCACTCGTGCGTGGTTTCCGTACCATCACCGACTTGCCCGACGTCGGGCAGGATGATGCCCCGGCGTGGTCGCGCGCGGAACTGACCAAGCGTCAGGTCGCCGCGGGCATGACGCTTGAAGATGTCGAAATGATCCTCGCGCCGATGATCGAGGATGGCAAGGAAGCCATTGGATCGATGGGCGATGACACGCCGCTCGCCGTCATCAGCGATAAGCCGCGCCTGATCAGCCAATTCTTCCGTCAGAATTTCAGCCAGGTGACAAACCCGCCCATCGACAGTCTGCGCGAGCGGCATGTGATGAGCCTCAAAACGCGCTTCTCGAACCTTGCCAACATTTTGGAAGAGAAGAGCCAGAACGCCGACGTGCTTGTCCTCGCCAGCCCCGTCCTCACGTCGCACGACTGGCGCCGGTTAAAGTCTGCCTTTGGCGCAGCGGGCGCAGAAATTGACTGCACCTATGATATTTCCGAAGGACAAGAGGGTCTTCGCGCGGCCATAACGCGGATCCGTGAAGAAGCCGTCGCCGCCGTGCGCATGGGCAAATCCGAATTGTTCCTGACCGACGAAAATATCAGCGCCGACCGCGTTGGTATTGCCATGATCCTCGCCGCTGCCGCGGTGCACACGCATTTGGTGCGCAATGGTTTGCGCAGCTATTCGTCGATCAACATTCGCTCTGCCGAATGTCTCGACACGCATTATTTCGCAGTGCTTATTGGCGTTGGCGCAACCACGGTAAACGCATATCTGGCCGAAGCCGCGATTGGCGACCGCCATGCGCGCGGACTATTGGGTGGTTTGGCCCTGACCCAAGCGGTCGAAAATTACCGCACCGCCATCAATGAAGGGCTTTTGAAGATCATGTCCAAAATGGGCATCGCGGTCATCTCCAGCTATCGTGGCGGCTATAATTTCGAAGCGGTTGGCCTGTCACGTGCCTTGGTCAACGACTTCTTCCCCGGAATGCCGAACAAGATTTCGGGCGAAGGCTATCATTCGTTATATGTGAACGCGCGGGATCGCCATGAAGAGGCGTTTGATACGGCGGTTGCACGCTTGCCCGTGGGCGGTTTTTACAAGCAACGCAATGGCGGCGAAGAGCATGCCTATTCGGCGGGGCTGATGCATCTTTTGCAAAGCGCGGTCGCAAATGACAGCTATTCGACCTACACACAATTTGCCCAAGGCGTGCGGGAACTGCCGCCGATTTACTTGCGCGATTTGTTGGAGTTTAACTTCGCCAAGGAACCTGTCGCGATTGATGAAGTCGAAGCGATCACCGAAATTCGCAAACGCTTTGTCACGCCGGGCATGTCGCTTGGCGCTTTGTCGCCTGAGGCGCATGAGACACTCGCGATTGCCATGAACCGGATTGGCGCAAAGGCTGTGTCCGGCGAAGGCGGCGAAGACAGCAAGCGGTTCAAGCCCTATGAAAATGGCGACAATGCCAACAGCGTCATCAAACAAATCGCCAGTGGCCGTTTTGGCGTAACCGCCGAATATCTTGGCGCGTGCGAAGAAATTGAAATCAAGGTCGCTCAGGGCGCAAAGCCCGGCGAAGGTGGCCAATTGCCCGGTTTTAAGGTCACGGAAATGATTGCGCGTCTGCGGCATTCGACGCCGGGCGTGACGCTCATTTCGCCGCCACCGCACCATGACATTTACTCGATCGAAGACCTTGCCCAGCTGATCTACGATCTAAAGCAAATCAACCCGCGCGCACGGGTGTGCGTCAAGCTGGTCAGTGCAGCGGGCATCGGCACCATCGCCGCGGGTGTGGCAAAAGCGCATGCCGACGTCATCCTCGTTTCGGGCAATGTTGGCGGAACCGGCGCAAGCCCGCAAACCAGCATCAAATATGCAGGGACACCATGGGAAATGGGGCTGTCCGAAGCCAATCAGGTGCTGACGCTCAACGGACTGCGGCATCGTATCAAGCTGCGGACCGATGGCGGGCTGAAAACCGGACGCGACATTGTGATTGCCGCAATCTTGGGCGCTGAAGAATTTGGCATCGGCACGCTCAGCCTGGTCGCCATGGGTTGCATCATGGTGCGCCAGTGCCATTCCAACACCTGCCCCGTCGGGGTCTGTGTTCAGGACGAAGCCTTGCGCAAGAAATTCACGGGAACCCCGGAAAAGGTCATCAACCTGATGACCTTCATTGCCGAGGAAGTGCGCGAGATTCTAGCCAAGCTTGGCTATCGCAGCTTGGATGAAGTCATTGGCCGTACTGAACTGCTGCGTCAGGTTAGCCGCGGTGCGGAGCATTTGGACGATCTCGATCTCAACCCCATCCTTGCCAAGGTCGATGCGCCCGACAGCGCGCGCCGCTTCAGCATCCCGACATTCCGCAATGAAGTGCCCGACAGCCTTGATGCGCAAATGATCCATGACGCAAAGCCGGTGTTCGAACGGCGCGAGAAAATGCAGCTGACCTATAATGTCCGCAACACCCATCGCGCGGTTGGTACGCGGTTCAGTTCCGAAATCACGAGGCTGTATGGGATGAAGGGCCTTTCCGAAGGACATGTCCATGTCCGCTTGCGTGGTTCGGCGGGACAATCGCTTGGCGCATTCCTGTGTCAGGGCATTACCTTGGAAGTGTTTGGCGACGCCAATGACTATGTCGGCAAGGGGCTTTCGGGCGGCACCATCATCGTGCGGCCAACGGTCAGCAGCCCGCTCACCAGTCAGCAGAACAGCATCATCGGCAACACTGTGCTCTATGGCGCGACTTCCGGACGGCTCTTGGCGGCAGGACAGGCCGGCGAGCGCTTTGCCGTCCGCAACTCCGGCGCGCATGTCGTGGTCGAAGGCTGCGGATCAAACGGTCTCGAATATATGACCGGCGGCATGGCGGTTATCTTGGGCAAGGTTGGCAGCAACTTTGGTGCAGGGATGACCGGCGGCATGGCATTTGTGCTCGACACCGAAGGCGATTTTGCAAAGATGGCCAACCCGGACAGCATTGTCTGGCAACGGCTCGACAGCGCCTATTGGGAAGACCAGCTGAAGTCGCTGGTCGCCGCGCATGCCCAAGCTACCGACAGCGCATGGTCGAAATCGTTGCTGGAAGATTGGGACCGCAGGCGCGGTGAATTCTGGCAGATATGCCCGAAGGAAATGCTGACCCGCTTAAGCCAGCCGCTTTCCGACCATGAGGTGTTGGAAGCCGCGGAATAGGTGGCGCCTGACATTGCCAAAGCGCCTTGCAATGGCGTAATGCTTGGCAATGTCGTCCGCAGAACCCAAGACCCCAACCGGTTTCCCGTCCGAGGCGGACGCCGATGCGCGGCTGACGGCGGACCGTTTTGACATCATCGCCCTGATTGCCAAAGCGGATCGACGGCGTGAGGCCGGTGACCGCCGGGCCGCCAATGCTTATTATAGTGCCGCCATTCGCACGGCCGCCGCGCGGCCATCGTCCGACCCCGCAGTTGCGACAGAAATTGCGCGCGCGCACGTTGCGGTCACATGGCTGGCGGATCTGTTCCGTCAAACATTGATCGATGGAATGCGCGCAGCAGGCTTTTCGCGCGAACAGCAGCATCCACGATTTCGCCAATCGCTCGATATGATGTTTGGCGATGTGCAGCGACCTGCGGAATATCGGCAGTTTCCGCAAAAGCCGATGGCACATTATTATCCCGATATGACCCATGTCGAATTTGCCGACACAAAAGCATGGGACTGGGTGGCACAGCTGGAGGCTGTGTTCCCCGACATGCAGCGTGAGGCGCTTTCCTTGCTGGCGCAGCATGACGGTTTTCAGCCTTATATGAAAATGGCCAACGCCCGGCCGCAGCAGGACCATCATGGCCTGTTGGAAAATGCGGACTGGAGCACATTGCATCTGTGGCAAAATGGCGCGGCAGTGGACGAACATATCGCGCGTTGCCCGAACATTTATCGCGCCGTGATGGACCATGTGCCGCTATGTCACATTGGCCCGCGCGCGCCGTCTGTGATGCTCTCGCTTTTGCGGCCCGGCGCGAAAATCCCGCCGCATAGCGGCATGTTGAACAGCCGCTTTATCTGCCATTTGCCTTTGGTCGTTCCGCCCAACTGCGGCTTTCGCGTCGGTGGCTCGACGATTGAATGGCAGGAAGGCAAAGTCATCGCCTTTGATGACAGTGTCGAACATGAGGCGTGGAACAACAGCGCCTATGACCGGCTGGTGTTGATATTCGATATCTGGCGGCCCGAGCTTTCACAAAGCGAGCGTGATCAAATCACCGCGATGTTCGATATCGTCGACAATTACCGCTGACCACTCAGCCACTGGCCAAGGGCGCAGGGGAATTGCGGAAGGGTCTGGTCAATTGCGTTCGCCCCTGCTTTAGTCCGCACATTGTTATTTCGAGGAGACGCCCTATGCGCAAATTGTTACTCGCTGGATCGATTTTGGCCCTTGCCGTTCCGGCGCATGCCGACGCCAATGGTGACCTTGTCACGCTGGTGAATGATGTGTGGGCGGCTTCGTTGAAGGAACAGCCGGTCTATGCCAGCGCGCTGGGCGTGAATGATTATGCATCGGAACTTGGCGACTACACCTTGGCCGCACAGGACCGCCGCGCCGCCGATGCCGCGAAGTTTCTTGCGCGGCTCAATGCCATCCCGTCCGATTCACTGAATGCCGCATCAAAGGTTGAGGCAGGCATATTACGCCGTGCGCTGAACTCGACAATTGAGGGCAACAGTTTCGGGCAACGCGCGATCAATTTCACAACCTATTCCAGCTGGCACCAGCAACTTGCGGGCATGGCGCAAAATCTGCCGTTTCGCACCAAGGCGGATTTTGAAAGCTACAATGCACGGCTCGCCCAATATGCGCGCGTGAATGATGAAAATATCGCGGTGGCCAATGTCGCGATCAAGGGCAAATATACCCAGCCCTGCGTCACGCTAAAGGGTTTTGAAGGAACGATCAGCGGGCTGATTACGACCGACGTAAACAAGTCGCGCTTCTTCGAACCTTATGCGAAAAAGCGGCCCGCGGGCGTTTCCGAAGCGGACTTTGCAAGCCTTGCCAAAGCGGCCGAAGCCACGATCCGCACGGTCATTCACCCCGCGCTGAACAAACAACTCGCATGGTATACCGCCAGCTACAAGCCAGCGTGCGCCACAGCACCCGGCGTGTCTGCGCAACCGGGCGGTGCCAAATATTACGCGTTCCGGGTTCGTGAAGAAACAACGACGTCCCTGACCGCAGAGCAGATCCACCAAATTGGCCTGAACGAAGTGGCGCGCATTCGCGCCGAGATGGTCGAGGTCGCATCACAGGCGGGCTACCCAAGCCGCGAAGCCTTTATCCAACATTTGCGGACCGACCCGCAATATTACGCCAAGACACCCGAAGAGCTGATGGAAAAAGTCGCGCGGGTGACCAAGATCATCGATGGCAAAATGCCCAGCTTGTTCGGCCGCCTGCCCCGCCTGCCCTATGGCATAAAGGAAATTCCGGCGGAAACAGCCGAAGGCACCACGACGGCTTATTATAATCCGGGTTCGCCCGAAATCGGCATCTCCGGAACCTATTTCGTCAACACGTCGAAACTGAACCAGCGCCCGTTCTGGGAAATTCCGGCCTTGTCGGTGCATGAGGGAGTCCCCGGACATCACCACCAAATCGCGTTGCAGCAAGAACTGCCCTTGTCGGACTTCCGCAAATATGGCGCATTCTTCACCGCCTTTACCGAAGGCTGGGGCCTCTATTCCGAACGGTTGGGCATCGAAATGGGCCTATATGATACGCCGGCCAAAGACATGGGCCGTCTGTCTTATGAAATGTGGCGCGCATGCCGCTTGGTCGTCGACACCGGCATTCATGCCAAGGGTTGGAGCAAGCAGCAGGCGATCGATTTCATGACCGACAACAGCGCGCTGTCGGCCGCCAATATCGAAGCCGAGGTCAACCGCTACATCAGCTGGCCCGGTCAGGCGCTGGCCTATAAATTGGGCGAGCTGAAGATCCGGGAATTGCGGACCATGGCGACCAAAGAGCTTGGCCCGAAATTCAACCTTGCGGCGTTCCATGACGCGGTGCTGGGCCAAGGCTCAGTCCCGCTCGATGTATTGGAGCAGCAGATTAAGGATTGGGTCGCCGCGGAAAAAGCGAAGGGCTAAGCCCGCTTATTTGGGCTCAGGCAGCGGCTCTGCGTCGGCAGATGCCGCTTCCTTGGCATCCAGTTCCGCCTGCAGCTTCGCCTCGCGTTCGGCGCGGCCCTTTTCAAATTCGGTCACGCGTGCTTCGACTTCGGCAGCCTCTGCATCGATGCCCGCCATGCGCTTGGCGCGTTCGGCGGCGATCAGGCGGCCAAAGACAATGCCGGGGTCTTGCGCTTTTTCGGCATAGGCGCGGTCAATT
>NZ_JBIICH010000145.1:0-4622 GCF_044239005.1 Sphingorhabdus sp.
CCCGCGAAAGTCGCTGCCCCTAACGCTCCACACCGAAAAGGTCAAGCCGATGTGTGGTCAAAAGCAGTAATCTACGCTAGCAAAATAACATGCCCTTGTCCAAAGCCCGCGAAATGATGAACGAAGCGCTCAACTTGGCGCGGGCAGCCGCCGCGCAAGGCGAAGTGCCCGTAGGCGCGATTGTCGTCAAGGATGGGGTCATTATTGGCCGTGGCGCCAACCGTCCGCTTGAGCATCATGACCCCACGGCCCACGCCGAAATCCTCGCCATCCGCGCCGCTGCGACGCATCTTGGCAATGACCGGCTTACGGGATGTGACCTGTGGGTCACGCTGGAGCCCTGTGCGATGTGTGCAGGCGCAATCGCCCATTCGCGCATAGCTCGCCTCTATTATGGCGCTGAGGACCCCAAGGGCGGCGCTGTAGCGCATGGCCCGCGCTTATTTGAACAGCCCACGGTGCATCATCGCCCCGAAATATATTCGGGCATATCCGCAGACGAATCGGCGGAACTGCTACAGGCGTTTTTCAAAGACCGGCGCTAACGCAGATTTTTCCCGAAAAACGCAATCGTGCGGGCCCATGACAAGTCTGCCGCTGCTTTGTCAAAGCGGGGCGTGCTGTCATTGTGAAAGCCATGCTGCGTGCCCGCATAGAAATGCACCTGAAACGCCTTCTGGTTCGCTATGAGCGCTGCCTGATAGGGCAGCCAGCCTGCGTTGATGCGCTCGTCGGCTTCGGCGTAATGGATCAACAGCGGCGCCTTAATGGCAGGAACCTCGGCCGCAGTGGGTTGGCGACCATAATAAGGCACGGACGCAGCAATTTCCGGATAGGCAACAGCCAACGCATTGCAGACGCCGCCACCATAACAAAAACCCACCGCGCCAACCTTGCCTGTGCTGTCGGCATGATCGCGCAGGAATTCAAAGCTGGCGAAAAAATCTTCCAATAGTTTGCCGGGGTTCAGCTTTGCCTGCAGCTCACGGCCTTTTTCGTCATTGCCCGGATAGCCGCCGAGCGATGAGAGACCATCGGGGCCAAACGCCATATAGCCGGCCTTTGCCAGACGACGCACGACATCTTCGATATACGGGTTCAACCCGCGATTTTCGTGAACCACCAATACCGCGGGCAACTTGCCGCTCGCCTTGGCTGGTCGCGCCAGCAACCCGCTGATGCTGCCATGCCCGACCGGGCTTTGTACCGTCACCCGCGAGGTGACAATCGCCGGATCGTCGGCCTTAACCTGCTGCGCCAAAGCATAATCCGGCTGCAACTGGTTGAGTATCATAAGGCCGGTTACGCCCGCAGCCGCGAATTTAGCGGCTTCGCGAATGAATTCACGTTTGGTCAGCTTGCCGTGGACATAACCATCGAAGATTTCCAGAATATAGGGATGGAAGTCACTGGCCTTCATGCGCGGTGAAGTTTCGGCTTCGGCCATCCTTATTCTCCTTAATGGACAAACCTGGCTACGACGTCACGATAAGAACGGCTGACTTTTACCTGTGCGCCAGATTCAAGCACAAGGAAGCATTCGCCGTTCGTATGCGGCTTCACCTGCCGCACCTGATCCAAATTGACAATTGTCGAACGGTGGACGCGCTGGAACGTCCTTGGATCGAGGCGTTTTTCCAGATCCTTCATCGTCTCGCGCAGAATGAGCGAGTTATCGGCGGTGTAGATGCACATATAGTCGCCAGCCGCATCGATCCGTTCGATGCTTTCTACATCGACGCGGAAAATCTGGCCGCGATCTTTGATATTGATAAGCTTCTCAAACCGCGTTGACGCCAGGTCATCGTCAATCGAACTCAAATTGTCAGCAGCATCCGGCGCGACTTCATTGATAACGGTACGAAGCCTGTCCAGCTCATCCGATGTGCGCTTGTCGGCAAGCCTGCTGCGCACACGGTCCATGGTGTCGGCAAGACGTTCTGGCTCGACCGGCTTCATAAGATAATCGATCGCCTGCGCTTCGAAAGCCTTAATCGCATGTTCCGAATAGGCTGTCACAAAGACGAACAGCGGCGGATCAATGTCCATCACCCCCTGAACAACCGAAAAACCATCAAACCCGGGCATCTGAATGTCGAGAAACACCAAATCGGGTTTCAGCGTTTTAATCTTGCGAATGGCTTCCCGGCCATTGTGACAGGTCGCGACGATTTCGATGTCGTCGAACGGCTGCAGCCTTAATTCAAGGCCTTGGATCGCCAACTTTTCATCGTCGACCAATATTGTACGAATGCTCATGCGGATATTTGTCCTTGCTGCTTAGCCCCCGCCTGATTGTCTTCCCCTGCTATAATCCGGCTTTGATATGGTAGTTCCAACAAAACCTCAAATCCTCCGCCCGCTTTTACATAATGTTCAAAGCGTTGATCATCGCCATAAGCTTGTGAAAGTCGCTCGCGGGTATTCGCCATACCAACCCCGGTAGAGAGGCTGTGATCTTGCTGCCCCGGCTGCAAGCCCGGTCCCGTATCCGATACGGTAATCCGCACTCTTTGACCGACGAGTTGAGCGGTCACGGAAATGTCGGCGCCCTCTTCTTTCGGGGTTACAGCATATTTGATGGCGTTTTCCACCAATGGCTGCAGGAGAAGTGAGGGCACCAAAGCGTTTTCGACAGCGGGTTCAATCGTGAAATATGTCCGCAGCCTTTCTTCAAAACGCATCTTTTCGATATCGAGATACAGCTTCAACGTCTCAATCTCTTGCGTCAGAGGCACCTTGGCCGCAGCCTCGTTGATGAGGGTGAAGCGCAAAAATGACGATAGCCGCGACAACATGGCATTTGCCTGCTCCGTCTGCTTCAGCAGCACGAGCGTCGATATGCTGTTCAATGTGTTGAACAGGAAATGCGGGTTCAGCTGATATCGCAACATCGTCAGCTGCGCGCTGGTAGCCTGCGCCTCAAGCCGCATCATCTGGTCCGCTTGTTCTTCAGCGCGCACGAAATAATTGATAGCGTAATACAGCGCGGACCAGGCCGCCAACAACACCGAGTTAATATAGATCGCAGCGAGCCATAACTGCGCAAAGGGCGTTTCATCCACCCCATCACGAATGGTTTGAAGCACCCACACGTCAATATACGCGTAGCCAATCGTGGCCAAGGACACCGCGACGAACGTCAGGCTCCACGTAATAAATGGCCGCTGATCAATCAGAAATCGGTAAATAACCGATAGCAGAAGCGTGATCGAATACCCCGTGACCGCTGATATCAGGATGGGCACAAGGAAGCTGACGGGCTGCCCTTGGGCAATACCGGACGCAGCACGCAAAATGACTGCGCCTGCCCATCCGGCTGAATGGAGATTCCAAAACGCGCGATTTTTATCGGCGAAGAAGGGTTTGTCTGTAAGCTCAAGTACCGCCATAAAATCGGTCTAGCCGCATTTTGCGCGCGCATGAAGCACTTGTTTCATCACACGGACATGATAGGGTTTTGGGGAGAGGATATCGACCATGGACAACCACGAAGACCGCGCAAATTTCCACGACATGTCACAGAGCACGCAAGAAGATTGGCAAATCATCATGCGGCACAATATCCCGTTCTCGCAAAATGGCGGACAACGGATATTGGACCATCTTCGGCTTCTCGATGGCGATTTTGGTGGATTCGCGGTGGACCGGTTGACCCATTCCTTGCAAACCGCAACGCGCGCCTATCGTGATGGACGGGACGAAGATTATGTCGTTATGGCGCTGCTGCACGACATTGGCGATACACTTGGCGCGGCAAACCACCCGGACATTGCTGCTGCTATATTAAAGCCGTTCGTTTCGGAAAAACTGCACTGGATTGTTCAAAACCACGGCATTTTCCAAGGTCACAACTTCTTCCACTATCTTGGGCTTGATCGGGACATGCGCGAAAAGTTCCGCGGTCATGAATGGTTTGCTGACACCGAAGAATTCATCGACAAATATGACTGCCCATCGTTCGACCCAGAATATGACACGCTGCCATTGGAGTTTTTCGAACCCATGGTGACGAAGCTGTTCCGCCATCCGCTGAATAGCATTTATAAGCGTGAAGCAGAGGCCGTCGCGTAATCACCTCATTTCGGCGGGGCCCTTATAACGGGGGCCATTCGTGCATATAGATAAGGATCACCGGACGTTCGCGTGAACGATCCGGCGCTTTGCACGTTGTCCCCTCCACCCCCGAAAGGAAAACATCATGGCAAAGAGCCAGAAGAAATCGAACCGCGAAGTCCGCAAACCAAAGGCAGAGGGACCCAAAAAGCAAAACGCTTCGAACCCCTCAACCAAGGGCAACCCCGCCGGGTTGGCGCCATCCAAGAGCTAGGGGCTTAGCGCCCCAATAGCACCCGTGCCTGACCGGCAACCTGTGCCAGCATCGCGGGCGTGGGTATGCCGGCCATGCGGGCCCGGTCGACCATCGCCTTGAATGCACGCACGCGGACGGCGTTGGTTTGCAGCCAATCCTGTGCATCCTCGAGCGGTTTCTTGGCGGCACGGCGGCTTAGGAAATCCAAACGCATCGTTTGGAAATCGCGCGCCAGACCCGCAACCAGCAATCGCTCCCACGGGTCATGCGGATCAATCTGCATAGCCGCCCCTTGCGCCCAGCTGAGGCC
>NZ_JBIICH010000146.1:0-4599 GCF_044239005.1 Sphingorhabdus sp.
GCCCCGCCTTTACCATCCACGCGGTCGCGCACATTGATGCGGCCATGGTGGCCTTCAACAATTGTGCGCGCGATGGCCAAACCCAGCCCGCTATGTTTGCCGAAATTCTCCGTTGGCGGACGTTCACTATGGAACCGGCGGAAGATGGCTTCTCGTTCCTGCGGAGGAACGCCGGGGCCTTCGTCGCTGATGCGAATAATCACTTCTTCGTCGGCCAGCGTAGCCGATATTTCCACGACTGCGCCCGGTGGGGAAAAGGACACCGCATTGTCGATGAGATTGGTAAGCATGCGTTCCAGGCGCACATCTTCCCCCATGACCGTGGCGATTGTCCGCCGTGGCCGTGCGAAGGCGATGTTTACATCTTTGTCGCTGCCACGGTCTTCGCGCGCTTGAAGCAATTGTTCAATCATATCGCCCAAGTCGATGGGTTCGAACTTTGCCTTGGCCAATTGCGAATCCACGCGGCTGGCGTCTGAAATATCGCTGATCAAACGGTCCATGCGCTGCACATCGGCTTTTGCGACATCCATAAGCTGTTTGCGCAGGGCGGGGTCTTCAATGCGCTCTGCACCGTCCAGTGCCGACCGCAAGGACGCCAGCGGGTTTTTAATCTCGTGCGCGACATCCGCCGCAAATGCTTCGGTCGCGTCAATACGTTGCCGAAGGGCAATGCTCATGTCGGACAGTGCGCGTGCAAGCATGCCGATTTCATCACGGCGTGAGGGCAGGCGCGGAACGGTGACCTCCTGAGCGCGGCCAAGCCGCACCTTGACCGCCGCGCGCGACAGGTGCCGAAGCGGACGAACGATGGTTCGCCCGAGAAATATGGAGAGCATTATGCCAATGCCAAGCGCGATGGCAAAAAACATCCCGACATTGAACCGCTCAGCCCGCACAAATAAGCGAATATCGCGTTCATTGGATGTGGTCAGAACGGCAAAGCGGCCATCGCGCGACCGCGAACCGGCGCTGATAACATGTGTGAGGTCAGGGGCGAAGGCTACCGTCGACGCTGCGTCAGCTGGCTTACGCTTTAGTAAATTTTGCCAAGCATCGGCGGTATCGACGCGCGGTTCCGCAAATGGTTGCAGCACGGCGGCACCCACCAAAAAGTCGAACATCTTATCAATACCGCGCGCGATGACTTTTGGTATTGGTTCCTTGTCAGGATCGCGGAAGACATATGTCGGCGGACGGCCGGCAAAGCTGTCCAGTATCTTTTCGCCATTTTGCGCATAGACCCGTATTCGCGATTCATGCTCTTGGCCAAATTCATAGATATACGCGGCGCGCTTGTCGGGTGCGACCAAAGACAGGCTTTCGGCAAGGACCGTTGCCTGACGCCGAGCAGCATCTTCGCGTTCCGCAATCAGGCGTACGCGGTAGCTGTCGAGGAAAAACAGCCCCGCGCCCAGCAGCGCCAGAACAAATAGATTTACAGCAAGGATGCGGGCGGTGAGCGAAAGCCCCCGGCTCCATCCCAGCTGAAGATCAGCGGGCTCAGCTGTCTGCAAAGCGATATCCTGCACCGTAAAGCGTATCTATGGCCGCAAACTCGGCATCGACTTCACGAAACTTGCGCCGCAGCCTTTTGATATGGCTGTCGATGGTGCGGTCGTCGACATATACGTCATCCTGATATGCGGCGTCCATGAGCTGATCACGTGTGCGCACAACGCCCGGCCGATTGGCGAGCGCTTCCAATATCATAAACTCGGTCACCGTAAGTGTAAGTGGCTTTCCATCCCATTTCACATGGTGCCGTGCTGGATCCATTTGCAGTTTGCCGCGCACCATTGGCTCAAGCTCGGGCTCAGCGTCGCCGCTGCTGACGCCGCGATCATAAGTGGCGCGACGCAAAATGGCCTTTACGCGCGCCACCAACAGCCGCTGGGAAAAAGGCTTGGTGATATAATCGTCGGCACCCATGGCAAGGCCAAGTGCTTCATCCAGCTCTTCATCTTTCGATGTCAGAAAGATAACCGGCATATCGCTTTTTTCGCGCAACCGCCGGAGCAATTCGAGGCCATCCATGCGCGGCATTTTGATGTCGAAAATGCCAAGATCTGCAGGGTTTTCGAGCATGGCCTTCAACGCGGTTTCGCCATCGGAATATATCCGGGTGACATAGCCTTCTGCTTGCATAGCGATGGACACAGACGTCAGGATGTTTCGGTCGTCGTCGACCAAGGCGATGGTTGCACTCATAGGCCAACTATAGGGGGGCAATGGCTTCGGTTCAATCACTTGCTCTCTTGGTGCCAATGTGAAGGGTTATTGAGGCTCTTTTGCCACTAAATAATGAACCACATTTGACCTCGTTGCCTCCATCGTATACCGGCTCCAGCGGAACAGTGCATACGTATGCCCTAGATTCGCAACTTTTGCCGGAGTAGCCAATGTCGACACCTTTAAATATCTCGCTTTCGCAACAAGGTTTTGACACAAAGGCGCAGCTGCATTGCAACCTCGGCACAGCGCCTTTGGTGGAAGCCGCGCTGGCGAATGATGAAGGCATTTTGGCCAAAAACGGTCCGCTCGTGGTAAAGACGGGTGCACACACAGGGCGCTCTGCCAAAGACAAGTTTATCGTGCGCGACGCCGAAACCGAAAACAGCATTTGGTGGGGTAAAACCAACGTCCCGATGGACCCTGCGCATTTTGCTGCGCTGAAAGAAGATTTCATTGCCGCGCTGGGTGGCAAGGACAAATTGTATGTCGCTGATCTGTTCGGTGGTTCCCAGCCAGAGCACCGCGTCAATGTGCGCGTGATCAACGAGTTTGCATGGCACAATCTGTTCATCCGCACCTTGCTGGTGCGCCCGACGCAGGAAGAGCTGACCAGCTTTGTGCCGGAATATACCATTATCGATTTGCCAAGCTTCCGCGCAGACCCTGCGCGTCATGGTTGCCGCAGCGAGACTGTTATCGCCGTGAACTTCACCGAAAAGCTTATCCTGATCGGTGGCACTGCATATGCGGGTGAAATGAAGAAGTCGGTTTTCGGCATCCTCAATTATCTGTTGCCGGTGAAGGGCGTGATGCCAATGCATTGCTCTGCCAATATTGGCGCGGATGGCGACACCGCCGTATTCTTTGGCCTGTCAGGCACCGGCAAGACGACTTTGTCAGCAGATGCGAGCCGCACACTGATTGGCGACGATGAACATGGTTGGTCGGACACAGCGGTGTTTAACTTTGAAGGTGGTTGCTACGCAAAGATGATTCGGCTCTCGGAAGAAGCCGAGCCCGAAATTTTTGCGACGACAAAGCGCTTTGGAACGGTGCTTGAAAATGTCGTTATCGACCCGGAAACACGTGAATTGGATTTCGACGACAATAGCCTCGCGGAAAACAGCCGTGGATCGTATCCGATTGAGTTCATTCCGAACACGTCTGAAAAGAATATGGGGCCAGTTCCCAAGACCATCATCTTCCTGACCGCCGACGCGTACGGCGTTTTGCCTCCGATCGCGCGCCTCACGCCCGATCAGGCCATGTACCACTTCCTGTCGGGTTACACGGCGCGTGTTGCTGGCACAGAAATCGGCGTGACCGAGCCTGAAGCGACATTCTCCACCTGCTTTGGCGCGCCATTCATGCCGCGCCACCCAAGCATCTATGGCAATTTGCTGAAAGAGCGGATTGCCAAGGGTGCAGTACAATGCTGGTTGGTTAACACCGGCTGGACGGGTGGCAAAGCAACGATGCCCGGGATTAGCCGTATGCCTATTAAGGCAACACGGGCCTTGCTCAACGCTGCGCTGGACGGAAGCCTGAACAATGCAGAATTCCGTAAGGACCAGAATTTTGGTTTTGAATTCCCCGTCGCAGTTCCAGGTGTCGACAGCGGCATCCTTGATCCGCGCGAAGCGTGGGCGGACAAGGCGGAATATGATGCAACGGCACGGGGACTTGCTCAGCAGTTCGTCGACAACTTCGCGCAATTTGCAGATCATGTCGACGAAGGTGTAAGGCAGTCGGCGCCAAAGGTCGCTTAACCCGTCCGGACATCATCGGACAACGCAGAAGGTCCGATCATGTCCGAATATTCTATGCGCTTATTTGAAGATGACGCCGCAATTGTCGCGATCGGCGAAGGGTTGCTTGCGCGCACCTTGCCACGCGCGGATTGGACGCATGAAGCACATCTGGCGGCATGTACTTGGCTGGTGCGCAATCGGCCGGATATCGCGATTGAGCGTGCGCTGCCCGCCATCATTTCAGCCTATAACGAAGCCGTCGGCGGCGTGAATGACGATACCCAAGGCTATCACGACACCATTACGCAAGTGTATATCGCTGGCGTTAAGGCACATCTTGCCGAGGTTGGGATGCAGCTGCCGTTGCACGAGGCGGTGAACGCGCTGCTGCTTTCCCACCGGGGACGCCGGGACCTGCCGCTGCAGTTCTATTCGAAAGAGCGGCTGTTTTCCTTGCACGCGCGGCGGGGCTTTGTCGAACCCGATCGCGCGAGCCTTGACCTGATTTAGAACGCGTTGGACCTAGAAAATACGGACCGATTGCGTCGTTCGATTAGTCGAGGCCGCCGTCGACCAGCAACACCGCGCCGTCAGCGCCTGTGACGCGCACACG